>DFDL01000039.1:0-32168 GCA_002367715.1 Actinobacteria bacterium UBA3028 | reverse complement strand
TGGCCAACTGCGCAGATTGCAGTAATGGGCGCCCAGGGCGCCGTAAATATTCTCCATCGCAGAGAGCTAGTTGAGTCCAAAAATCCTGATGAAAGACGCGCTGAGTTAATTGAAAGCTATGAAGAGACGCTTTTAAATCCATACATCGCAGCTGATCGTGGATTTATTGATGCAGTTATCGAACCACAAGAGACTCGCCACCAGATTATTAAGGCGCTAAATGCACTTCGCAATAAGCGCGTTGCGCTTCCCCCTCGCAAGCATGGAAATATTCCACTTTAATGGAGCCAATTAATAATCGATTTACAATCGTTAATGGCAACCCGACGCCCAGAGAGCTTGAAGTGCTAGAAAAGACCTTGCCAGCTCCGATAGTTAAGAAAGTAGCAAGAGCAAGTCTTTGGCGTAAATCTCAGATTCGCCAGCCACTGCCACGCAAATGGGGACAGAGCTTCTAATGTCTGAAAATATTCAATCGACTACTGAGATTAGAGGCGTTGTTTTAGCATCTGCATCGCCATCGCGAAAAAGCTTGCTAGATGGCTGCGGTATAGATGCCCAAGTAATAATTAGTGGAGTAGATGAAGAGGATCCAACGCTAACTTCGCTAGCGCCAAAAGAGATGGTTATTGCACTTGCAATACTTAAAGCTCACACCATCTCCAAAATGGTGGGCGCTAGCCATCTTATTATCGGCTGTGACTCTACTTTTGAATTTAATGGACAATCTCTAGGGAAGCCATTAACTCCAGAAGTTGCAAAATTAAGGTGCCGTGAGTTAAGCGGGAATTATGGATATCTCCATACTGGCCACTGCATTATCGATACCAAGCAAGGTATTGAAATAAGTGATGTTTCGACAGCAAAGGTCTATTTTGCAGAGATGACAGATAGCGAGATTGAAAATTATGTTGCTACCGGTGAGCCGTTAAATGTAGCTGGTGGCTTTACGCTAGATGGCGCAAGTGCGCCATTTATCTCGCGTATTGAAGGCGACCCTTCAGGAATCATAGGACTCTCTCTTCCGCTGCTGCGTCGAGCAGTGCTATCACTTGGCTTGCCGTGGAGTTCAATAACTAAATCGGCGGTGCGCGCATGAAGGCGGTGCTAATTGCTAATCGTGGTGAAATTGCAGTTCGTGTTGCCCGCGCAGCTCGCGATCACGGAATTAAATCGATTGCAATATATTCTGATGAAGATCGCACATCACTCCATGTAGCAACTGCCGATGAGGCATATGCACTGAATGGATTATCAGCTGCCGAAACCTATTTAGATCAGAAGAAGATAATTGAAATTGCTAAAAAGTCTGGCGCGGATGCAGTACATCCTGGATATGGATTTTTATCAGAGAATGCCGATTTTGCTGACCTAGTTATTGCAGCTGGTTTAATTTGGATTGGTCCGCCACCAAATGCAATTAGATTGCTCGGCGATAAGGTCTCGGCGCGCAAAATTGCTGCTGAGGTAGGCGCCCCACTTGTTGCAGGAACTATTGACCCGGTAGAAACCCCTGAAGAGATAGTTGCATTTGCCAAAGAATATGGACTTCCAGTTGCAATCAAAGCTGCTCATGGTGGTGGTGGACGTGGCCTAAAGGTTGCACGCACAATGGAAGAAATTCCAGAGTTATTTGCTTCTGCAGTTCGCGAGGCAATTACCGGCTTCGGTCGAGGCGAGTGTTTTGTTGAACGCTACCTAGATAAGCCGCGACATGTAGAGACCCAAGTTCTAATTGACGCTAAAGGCAATGCAATCGTTGTCAGTACCCGCGATTGCTCACTACAACGTCGCCATCAAAAATTGGTTGAAGAAGCACCTGCGCCATTTCTAACTCAAGGACAGATTGATCAACTTTATTCATCTAGTAAGGCGATTATGAAGCAGGCTGGTTATATCGGCGCTGGCACCTGTGAATTTCTAATCGGCTCTGATGGCACTATCTCATTTCTAGAAGTTAATACCAGATTGCAGGTAGAGCATCCCGTTAGCGAGGAAGTTACTGGTTTAGACCTAGTCCGTGAGCAATTTAGAATTGCAGATGGCAAATTAATTAATCCAGTTGATCCAGTAATTAGGGGTCACAGTATCGAATTTAGAATTAATGGTGAAGATCCCGGAAAGGGATTCTTGCCGTCCCTGGGAACAATTACTAAGTGGGAAGTCCCGTCAGGGCCTGGAGTTCGAATCGATGCTGGCTTTGACCATGGACACACAATTGGATCGCACTTTGATTCATTACTCGCTAAATTAATTATAACTGCAGCAACGCGCGAAGAAGCTATTGATCGAGCTCGTCGCGCGCTTCGGGAATTTGATATTGGTGGGCTTGCCACTGCTCTGCCATTTCACCGCGCAATAGTTGATGATCCAAACTTCATTACCGACTTCAAGGTATATACCAGCTATATCGAAAATGAATTTAAGAATGAGATTCCACCATTTTCATTTAAGCAAGGAACTGCCGATTCAAAAGCTGCATCTCAGAAAATGATTGCAGAAGTCGATGGCCATCGCTTTGAAGTTCTGATGCACACCCCAGAGCCGATTCAGAAGCGACATCGTGTAAAGAGCAATGCAATCACCGCTCTTGCTGGTGATTCACTTGAGAGCCCTATGCAAGGAACTGTCGTAAAAATTGTTAAAGCAAATGGCGATCGAGTAGAGCCAGGAGAGCTAATCGTCGTTTTAGAGGCGATGAAGATGGAGCAACCACTTATTGCCCATAAGGCTGGAACGATCTCTAAGTTGCAGGTAAATGTCGGGCAGACTGTTGCCAGCGGTGCGACTTTATGTTTGATTGAAGATTAAATCTAAAGTGATAGATTTGTGGCGTGAATTCAACGCTACTTACCGATCACAGCGAGGTGTCGCTAAAGAAATTCTTAAGTACCTTGCCTCCTGTAGATCAGGTAGGTGCTACTGCAAGAGTCGAAATGTTGGCCACGAGAAGTATCAAAAATGAGAGTAAGAATTGGGCAATTGATTTGGCAATTCGAATGGTTGATCTAACAACTCTTGAAGGCGCAGATACCCCCGGAAAAGTACAGGCGCTATGTGCAAAGGCAATTCACCCAGATCCAATGGACCTTAGCGTTCCATCTGTAGGAGCGATCTGTGTCTATAACGATATGGTCAAAGTTGCAAGAACAGCTCTTGATTTAGGTGGGGGCCAGAACATTCCAGTCGCTGCTGTAGCAACAGCGTTTCCATCTGGCCGCGCAAGTATGGAAGTTAAGATTCAAGATACAAAGGATGCGATTGCAAATGGTGCAACTGAAATCGATATGGTTATAGATCGTGGGGCATTCTTAGCTGGCAAACTTGGATTAGTCTCAGATCAAATTCGGGCAATCAAAGAGATTTGCGGAAGTCAGGCACATTTGAAAGTAATTTTAGAGACTGGTGAACTAGTTACTTTGGATAATGTCCGCAAAGCCTCATACCTAGCAATGTTGGCCGGCGCTGATTTTATAAAAACTAGCACCGGAAAAGTTGCTCCTGCGGCAACAGCCCCAGTTGTCTATGTGATGCTCGAGGCAGTTAGAGATTTCTATAAGATGACGGGACTTCGCATTGGTGTAAAACCTGCTGGCGGAATTCGAAATACCAAAGACGCAATCAAGCAACTAGTTCTGGTAAATGAGATCGCAGGGCCAGAATGGTTAGATCCAGCGCTGTTTCGAATTGGGGCCAGCGCCCTACTAAATGATTTGCTCATACAACGCATGAAGATGCGTGATGGGTATTACGCTAGTCCTAATTATGTGACGTTAGATTAATGAGAGTGAATGACTAATGAGTAAGTTTGAATATGCCCCAGCACCTGAATCGGCTGCGCTAGTCGACATAAGTAGCGAATATGGCCTTTTTATCAATGGGAAATTTGTAGCTGCAAAATCCGGGAAAACTTTCATTACAACTAACCCTGCAACCGAAGAGAAGCTATCAAAAGTTGCCTATGCCGAGCTGGCTGATGTGAACCTAGCTGTAACTGCTGCAAGAAATGCATATGTTAAAACTTGGTCAAAGATGCCACCAGCAGAGCGTGGAAAATACCTATTTAGAATTGCACGCATTCTTCAGGAGCGGACCCGAGAGTTTGCGGTACTTGAAACCCTCGATAATGGAAAACCTATCCGTGAAACAAGAGATACAGATATTCCGTTAGCAGCTGCACATTTCTTTTATCATGCTGGATGGGCAGATAAACTTTCATATGCGGGATATGGCGCTAATCCAAAACCATATGGTGTGGCAGCTCAGATAATCCCTTGGAATTTTCCAATGTTGATGCTGGCCTGGAAGATTGCACCGGCACTGGCAACTGGCAATACGGTTGTGCTAAAGCCTGCAGAGACAACACCGCTTACTGCTCTGCTATTTGCCGAAGTGTGTCAACAAGCTGGCCTTCCTGCGGGCGTAGTAAATATAATCACTGGTGACGGTGGAACTGGATCACACTTAGTAAATCATCCAGGCGTTGATAAGGTGGCATTTACTGGTTCAACTGGTGTTGGAAAAGCAATCGCAAAGGCCATTGCTGGTACCAAGAAGAGTGCAACCCTAGAACTTGGTGGCAAAGGTGCAAATATTGTCTTTGAAGATGCGGCAATCGATGAAGCTGTAGAAGGAATAGTTAATGGAATTTTCTTCAACCAGGGACATGTCTGTTGTGCTGGTTCAAGGCTCTTGGTCCAAGAAAATATTCAAGACGAGTTACTAGAGAAGTTAAAGAGTCGAATTTCGCTAATCCGAATCGGAAATCCGATGGATAAAAATACCGATCTAGGAGCTATCAATAGCGCAGCCCAACTCTCTCGGATTAGGGAGATTGCAGATTCTGGAGATATCGAAGGGGCAACGCGTTGGAGTCCAGATTGCACGCTTCCAAAATCAGGATATTGGTATCCCCCAACCATATTTACAGGCGTATCTCAATCACATCGAATTGCTCGAGATGAAATATTCGGACCTGTACTCTCAGTCTTAACTTTCCGGACACCACAAGAGGCGATTGAAAAGGCAAATAACACGCCCTACGGTCTATCTGCAGGAATTTGGAGTGACAAGGGTTCCCGAATTCTCTGGACTGCAAAGCATCTACGGGCTGGAGTTATCTGGGCTAATACTTTTAATAAATTCGATCCAGCAAGTCCATTTGGTGGTTATAAAGAGTCAGGATGGGGCCGAGAAGGCGGAAGACATGGGCTATCTGGTTACCTGAAAGGTCAATATTAAAATGCGTATCGATGTTATGAAGACTTATAAATTATTTATCAATGGAAATTTTCCTCGCAGCGAATCAGGTCGCGTCTATGAAATAACCGATGCAAAAGGTAAATTTCTGGCAAATCCTTGCAGTGGCTCTCGAAAAGATCTCCGCGAATCTGTTATTGCGGCAAGAGCTGCCCAGCAAGGCTGGAGCAATGCGACGGCATACAACAGAGGACAGATTCTCTATCGCGTAGCTGAAATAATGCAGGGACGCCGAGAGCAGTTCATCGCTGAAATAATGGCGCAAGAAGGCGCAACGCTTGCTGCAGCTAGGGCGCAAGTAGATAGTGCAATTGATACTTGGGTTTGGTATGCAGGTTGGACTGACAAGATTGATTCTATTTCTGGATCTACCAACCCCGTATCAGGTTCCTTCTACAACTTCACTATCCCTGAAAGTTTAGGCGTTGTAGTGATTTTTGCAGATAGTAAACCATCACTCCTTAATCTTGCTGCCGCGCTTGCTCCGGTAATTGCAAGTGGAAATACCGCAATAGTAATTGCAAGTCAGAAGTATCCTCTGACTGCAATAACTCTTGCCGAATGCCTAGCAACAAGTGATGTGCCAGCTGGCGTTGTAAATATCTTGACCGGAAAGCTCGATCAATTTGTAACTTGGGTTGGATCTCATATGGATATCGATGGCGTTGATGCAACTGGGTTGGCCACCAGAGATTTGGCCGAGTTAAAAGAGCTTGGAAGTGAGAATTTAAAGCGGATTTACGCCTTTAATGAGGCCCATTCGACCAAGCGAATAACGAATTTCATGGAAGCTAAGACGGTCTGGCACCCCATCGGAATTTAAGCCTATTTGACTACTGTAATAACCTTAGAAATTATTCCAGCCGTCGCTCTAGCAAGCGCATCTTTAGACTTTTTATTTGCCGAAGTTGAAATTAATTCAATACCAGAATTAGCTAAGTTAAGTTTGCGCCCAAAGACACCTTTTCTGCCATCGACAATCTCAATTAGCGTATCTCCGGCTACGGTTGCTTCGAACAAATCCATGATTGCCTTGTCATATCGCTCATTTACATAGCCAATTAAAACTTTCTGGGCCTCTTTGCCCGAAAGGAAATATTGCTCAGGCCTTACTCCGATTAGTTTTATCTTCTTCTTGGCTTTAGCCAATTTGCTTAGAGCGCTAACGGCGCTTCCGCTGCGCGACCAAGTCGAAAAAATTACATCTACACCGCTCCGGCTCAACTCACTTACTTCGACATTGGCGCTAGATTCTGGGTTTCGAGTGATAACTTTGATCTTCTTCTTTGCACTCTTCGCGCCAGCCTTAAAGTTATCTAATAGTGTCGAATTATTTGGATGCGTTTGATCGCCCAAGAAACCAATCTTTGAGCTCTTCGAGTTTAGAGCTGCCATAACGCCAGCAAGATAAGCACTCTCCTGGGTACTAAATGCCATACTGCTTACATTTAGCGACTCGACATTTGGGCTACCCACAATTGCAAATTGCCGGCGAGGGTATTTATCAGACATATAAGTTATCGCCTCAGCAAAAGCTGGGCCAATTGCAATGACCAAGTCATATTTAGCTTTTACTAAAAACTCAATTCGATTCTCGCGATCAAATAGATTGCCAGAGGTTACGATTTCGCGAACATCTAACTCAGATAATCCAAATTTTGCCTTGGCGGCATCTACTCCGATTGCAGCAGCGTCGTTAAAAGATTTATCACCTTTTCCACCGACATCGTAAACAATTCCTATTTTTATCTTTTTAGGTGTGCTCTCTGCTGATGAGATGAATGGCAGAAACAGAGATAATGAGAGCAGGAATATCAGGCCGGCTTTAAACCTGCTACCCACGAGAGATTAGCCCAAGAGCGTTATATGTGTCGCTCAGTGTTTTTGAAGCGACAGCGTTGGCCTTCTCTGCGCCTATTGTCAGAAGTTTATTTAAGTGCGTTTGATCTTTGAGTAATTCATTAGCTCTATCCCGCACTGGCTTTAAGTATTCAACTACTACCTCGGCCACCGCACCTTTAAAATCACCATATCCCTTGCCGGCAAACTCAGATTGAGCATCGGCGATAGATTTCGTTGTTAAGGCGCTATAGATAGTAAGTAAATTTGAAATTCCAGGCTTATCCTTCTCATCAAATGTAACTTCGCGTCCGGTATCAGTTACTGCGCTCTTGATTTTCTTGATGTTTATCTCTGGAGTATCCATTAATTCGATTAATCCGGCGCTCGAAGAGCCAGATTTACTCATCTTAGCTTCAGGGTCTTGCAAGTCATTAATCTTTGCACCCGACTTTAAAATATACCCCTCAGGAATGGTAAAGGTCTGGCCATATTTGGAATTAAAGCGCTGACCTAAATCACGGGTTAGCTCTATGTGTTGACGTTGATCTTCACCGACTGGCACCTTGTTGGCTTGGTACAACAAGATATCTGCTGTCTGGAGAATTGGATAAGTAAAGAGACCAACAACAGTTCGATCTGAACCTGCCTTCTGTGATTTATCTTTAAATTGCGTCATCCGACTTGCTTCGCCAAAACCGGTAAGACACTCCATAACCCAGGCCAATTGATTATGCGCAGGAACATGGGATTGAATAAATAGCGTGCACTTATCCGGATCTAAACCAAGAGCAATTAATTGAGCAACTGATGCCAATGTCCGCCGGCGTAAATCCTCTGGTTTGGTCTCAACGGTTAAGGCATGAAGATCTACGACGCAGTAAAAGGCATCATTTGAATTCTGTAACTCAACCCATTGTTTGATAGCACCTAAATAATTACCAAGATGAAAAGAGTCCTGTGTTGGCTGGATGCCTGAAAGTACTCGCTCTTTTTTAACTACAGAATTAGCCTCACTCACCATGTGCACTATCTTTCCATCCATCGGTTGAGATTAGTAATTGGCCGACCCGCTTACCTTCAAGCGTCAAAACCGTAATTCTGGCCTGATTTAACTTTAAAACGTCATGGACCTTTGGGATTCGACCTAAGGTGTGCATTACAAAGCCACCTGCGGTCTCATATGGTCCCTCTGGAATAACAATATTAGTTTTGTCATAGAGATCTTCAATTGAAATCAAGCCATCGACCTCAAAATCACCAGTTCTAGCTTGCGGGGTAACTTCACCGGATTCGATGTCGTACTCATCTTGAATATCTCCGATTAGGCACTCGACTAAATCCTCTAAAGTAACAATTCCATCTGTGCCGCCATATTCATCTAAAACAACGGCAATATGGTTGTGCTTCGAACGCATCTCAGCGAGCGCTTGTAAAACTCCCTTAGTTCCTGGGAGATAAAGTACTGGGCGAATCAAATCAAGAATTGTTGCGCCTTCGACAGAACTAAATTTTGGATTCAATAAGTCTCGAACATGGAGAAATCCGATTACCTCATCGGTACTTCCCCTAGTTACGGGATAGCGAGAATGTGCATCCTCTACTGCAACTTTTATTGCTTCTGTAATTGTTAATCCAACATCCATAAAATCTACTTCGGTTCTTGGAACCATAATTTCATGTAGCTGCATATCACCAGCAGCAAAGACTTCTTCTACGATTTCGCGCTCTTCATCACTAAGTGAGGTGTGTCCTGACACTAAATCTACTAATTCTGCCTCGGAAATTTCGCTACGTATCTCTTTAGAGGTGAGTCCAAATAGCTTAACAACGGCGTCGGTTGACTTAGAGAGAAGCCAGATAACTGGTCGAAAGATCTTTGCCGTGAAATCAATAATTGGCGCAACGGCAAGTGCAATAAATTCGGTTCGATAGATTGCAAGTCGCTTTGGAACTAATTCACCGAGAACCAATGAGACATACGCGATTACAATAGTGATGGAAATTAAGGCTAAGTTATCGCTAACGTTTTTTGATAGCCCAAGCTCTTCATAAATTGGTGAGACATATTTACCCAAGCGCTCAGAGCCCAGAGCAGCAGATAGGAACCCTAGGAAGGTAATTCCTACCTGAACTGCAGCGAGAAAACGATTTGGATTACTAGTTAACTTGACTACCCGATTTCCGCGCTTGCTCCCCTCGAGCTGGCGAATCTGTGAGTCCCGTAGTGAGATCAGAGCTATTTCAGCAGCGACGAAGACACCCGCCACTAGGATAAAGATTAGGACTAGGCCGATATCTTGCAGGATAGAAATACTCACAAGCGTAAGGGTAACTTCTTTACCTTGTGAGCTGCGTCTAAAAGGGTGGCGCGATGGCCCCCAGACGCGTAACCTAGGCCCACGCTCAACCGAGCGGGCTTTAAATCTAGTTTGGCCTTTATCCAAAGGATCGTCGGGCACGTACCTGCCCGGAGAAGGAGAGAAAAAATGGCATCAGTTGTATTTGAAAATGCATCTCGCGTCTACCCAGGAACCACCAAGCCTGCTGTAGATAAGTTAAGTCTAACTATTAATGATGGCGAGTTCCTTGTTCTAGTAGGACCATCAGGTTGCGGAAAATCAACATCACTTCGCATGCTTGCAGGGCTAGAAGAAGTTGATACCGGATCAATTCGTATTGGTGATAGGGATGTAACTCATATTGCGCCAAAAGATCGCGATATCGCGATGGTTTTCCAGTCATATGCGCTCTATCCACATATGTCAGTTGCAGAAAATATGGGCTTCGCGCTAAAAATTGCTGGTGTTGATAAAGCTGAACGCGATCGCCGCGTTAAAGAGGCAGCAAAACTTCTAGACCTTGAAGATTATTTAGATCGTAAGCCAAAGGCGCTATCTGGTGGACAACGCCAGCGCGTAGCAATGGGACGTGCAATTGTTCGTGAGCCACAAGTCTTCTTGATGGATGAGCCACTATCTAACTTGGATGCAAAGCTTCGCGTTGCAACCCGTACCCAAATTGCTGCACTACAACGTCGTCTTGGTATAACAACTGTTTATGTAACTCACGACCAGGTTGAAGCTATGACCATGGGTGATCGCGTTGCAGTTCTAAAAGATGGCTTGCTACAGCAAGTTGATACCCCTAGAAATCTTTATGAGCGTCCAGCAAATGCTTTCGTTGCCGGATTTATTGGCTCACCTGCTATGAACCTTCTGACAGTTCCAGTATCACGTGGCAAGGCACAACTTGGCGGCTTCACTGTAGATGTTCCAGCAAGTGCTGGATCGGTTGTAACAGTCGGTGTCCGTCCAGAAGGCTTTGTACCTGCAACTTCAGGTGGTTTCGATGTTCTTGTAGAGGTTGTTGAAGAGCTTGGCTCAGATGCCTTCATATACGGAAAGCCAGTTGATAAGAGCATTAAATTCGCTCAAGAGACAGATGAGGGTGCGCAAGTAATTGTTCGCCTAGATCCTAAGAACCCACCTAAAATTGGTGACACAATCTCTGTTAGCGCAATAGCAACAGTGATTCACCTATTTGATGCAAATACTGGGCTTCGAATTAACTAAAGCCAAGTAATTAAAGAAGCCTCGCCTCCATGATTTGGATGCGGGGCTTCTTACTGCAATAAGTTACTTGAGAGCGCTCTTTAGGTTCTCATCAATCGCCGCTAGGAAATCTTGGGTATTTAACCAAGGGCTATCTTTAGAGATCAGAATTGCTAAATCTTTTGTCATCTTGCCCGATTCAACGGTCTGTACACAGACCTTCTCCAAGGTAGTTGCAAACTCAGCAAGGGCGGGGTTGTTATCCAATTTCGCTCGATGCGCTAAGCCTTGAGTCCATGCGAAGATTGATGCAATTGGGTTTGTTGAAGTCTGCTTACCAGCTTGGTGCTCGCGGTAGTGGCGGGTAACTGTTCCGTGCGCTGCCTCTGATTCAACGGTCTTTCCATCTGGGGTCATCAATACAGATGTCATTAGACCAAGTGAGCCATAGCCTTGAGCGACCGTGTCTGATTGAACATCACCATCATAATTCTTACAGGCCCAGACATATCCACCCTCCCAGCGAAGTGAGGTTGCGACCATGTCATCAATTAAGCGGTGTTCATATGTAATTCCGGCAGTGCCAAACTTCGCTTTAAATTCACTCTCATAAATTTCAGCAAAGATATCTTTGAAGCGACCATCGTAAGCCTTTAAAATTGTGTTCTTTGTAGAGAGAAATACTGGATAATTTCTTATTAATCCATAATTCATTGAAGCTCGAGCAAAATCACGGATTGATTCATCTAAGTTATACATTCCCATAGCTACACCTGCAGATGGAAAATCAAAGATATTAAACTCCATCGGCTTAGTGCCATCTTTTGGGGTAAATGTCATCGTTAGCGTGCCCGGACCTGGAACTTTAAAATCTGTTGCCTTGTATTGATCACCAAAGGCATGGCGGCCGATAACAATTGGTTTAGTCCAATTAGGGACCAACCTTGGAACATTTTTCATAATAATTGGCTCACGGAAAATTACGCCACCCAAGATATTTCTAATCGTTCCATTTGGCGACTTCCACATCTTCTTTAGACCAAATTCTTCTACTCGCGCTTCATCTGGAGTAATAGTTGCGCATTTGATTCCAACACCATGCTTCTTGATCGCATTTGCCGCATCAATAGTCACCTGGTCATTGGTGGCATCTCGATGCTCCATTCCTAAGTCGTAATACTCAAGGTTTACATCTAAATAAGGCAAGATCAACTTATCCTTAATGAATGACCAGATAATGCGGGTCATCTCATCGCCATCTAGCTCAACTACAGTTCCTTCTACCTTTATCTTCGACATTTACTTGGCTCTTTTCTAGTTAATTCACTTCTAATTAAATCTTTTCTTAGTATTAGAGATCTTTTACATCTGCTTGTTTTGCACGAACTGCTTCAGCTGCTTCTCTTAGTGCTTCAACTTCAGTTGGGGTTAGAGAGCTTTCAACGACCTTTTGAACACCGCTCTTGCCAATTTCAGCTTCAACTCCAAGGTAAACCCCACTGATTCCATATTCACCATCAACCCAGGCACAGACCGGCATTACTTCACCTGAATCCTCCTTCACGGCTTTGGCCATCCGGGCTGCTGCTGCAGAAGGGGCGTAATAGGCAGAGCCCGTCTTTAATAGCGCAACAACTTCGGCGCCACCATTTCGAGTTCGATCTACTAGCTCTGCAATTTTTGCCAAATCGAGAAGCTCAGTAAGTGCCTTGCCATTTACGGTGCAACGGCTTGGTACTGGAACCATGGTGTCACCATGAGAACCAAGAGTAAGTGTCTTCACAGATGCGACAGGAACTTTTAATTCTTCTGCAACAAAGTTTGTAAAGCGAGCAGTATCTAACATTCCAGCCTGCCCCATTACCCGGTTCTTAGGAAATGCGGTAGCAAGTTGGGTTAGGGCAGTCATCTCATCCAAAGGATTTGATACCACGATTATTACGGCGTTTGGTGAATGTTTTGCAATGTTCTCTGCAACGCCGCGAACGATTCCGGCATTTACACCAATTAAATCCATTCTGCTCATTCCTGGCTTGCGAGGAAGTCCTGCTGTAATTACAACAACATCAGAGTTTGCAGTTGCGCCATAGCCTTGGCCGTCAGCGGTTGTCGTCGCACCAATAATTTTGGTCTCAAAACCCTCAATCGAGCGAGACTGGTTCATATCTAAAGCGAGACCTTCAGGCTTACCTTCTAAAATATCTGTAAGTACTACGGTCTCAAAGATGTCATATTCAGCTAGGCGTAGCGCTGTTGTTGAGCCGTAAAAACCTGAACCAATAACTGTTACTTTTCCTGATCTGTTCATGCTCTCTTCTCTCTCTTAACTTCGAAAATTTAAAATCGATTCAACTGCAATGGCTAAATGTTACTTGGCATGAGGCAGTGTGAGCGCCACCACAAAAAGTAGGGATGCCATCGCCAGTGGCAGAATTAATTCGATCTTACGACGTCTATTTGAGCGTAAATATTTGGAAATTATGATGGCTCCAGCTCCAATGGCAATTGCGAATGAGCCAGTCCGGACTACATCAAATATGCCAAGTAAAATCCCAATTCCAATTAGCAAAAAAGCGAGAATATTAAGCCTCTCAATTGCAATTTTCATTATTTGGCCAGAGCCATTTCAACAACATTGGAAAGTAACATCGCTCGAGTCATAGGCCCAACTCCGCCAGGTGTCGGTGAAATCGCTGATGCAACCTCTGAAACATCTGGATGAACGTCCCCCAACAATCCCGCATCGGTACGGGTAATTCCTACATCCAAAACTATCGCACCAGGCTTTATAGCGTTTGCTCTCAAGAAATGCGGACTTCCAATTGCTGCAATGATTATATCCGCGCGCTTGGTATGTGAAATTACATCAATCGTCTTGGTATGAGTAATTGTTATAGTCGCATCACTTCCGCGCATTGATAAGAGCAGACCAAGTGGTCGCCCTACTGTTAAGCCGCGACCCATAATTACTATCTCGCTACCAGAAGTGCTAATTGAGTATCTATTTAGTAATTCTAAGATTGCTCGTGGAGTACATGCAATAGGCGCCTTTTCGCCAATTACCAACTTGCCCAAATTAAGCGGGTGAAGACCATCAGCATCTTTATCCGGATCGATACTCTCTAAAATTAAATTAGAGTTGATTCCCTTTGGTAGTGGCAATTGAACGATGTAGCCCGTGCACTCACTGCTGTTATTCAGATCAGAGATTGCAGCGAGAACATCCTTCTCAGATGCACTATTTGGTAGATCTATACGGATTGAATTGATTCCAACTTGCGCACAATCCTTATGTTTTCCGCCAACATATGAGTGTGAACCAGGATCATCTCCGACGAGAATTGTTCCAAGACCTGGCTTCCTATCCATTTTAGAGACTACTTGCCGCAACTCCTCTTTGATAGTGGCAGCAGTTGCTCTGCCATCTAGAATTTTTGCGCTCATGTTGCAAATCCTATCTGCAAGAACTAGGCATGTGAAAAATGGCGTACTCCCGTCAAGAACAAGGCGATATTTGCACTTTTTGCCGCAGCAATTACTTCATTATCTCGAACACTTCCGCCAGGGGCTACAACTGCACTTACTCCTGCATCCAAAAGAATTTGTAGGCCATCGGCAAAAGGGAAGAAGGCATCACTTGCAGCGACACTTCCCTCTGCCCTATTACCTGCTCGGTTAACTGCAAGCCTGGCGCTATCAACTCGATTGACCTGTCCCATTCCAACACCTACCGAGGCGCCATTCTTTGCCAATAGGATTGCATTACTCTTGACAGAGCGAACACTCCGCCAAGCAAAATCTAAATCGCGCATAAGCTCATTGCTAATTACTGGTCCTGAAACTTGCTCCCAATTTGTAGAGTCATCACCGCTGGCATCAATTAAATCACTATCTTGAATCAGCAGGCCGCCAGATATCGGGCGCAACTCTTTGGGTGATTGTTTAAAGTCAGAAATTTCAAGGATTCTAATTGAAGGTTTTTTGGCAAGAATTTCAATTGCACCTTTCTCGTAACCGGGCGCAATAACCACTTCGGTAAATATCTCAGATAGCGCCTCGGCCATTTTGGTAGAAATCTCACGATTGGCTGCAACAACCCCACCAAATGCCGAAACTGGATCACATTCATGGGCAGCTAAATAAGCGGTGGCTATATCTTCAGCGATTGCAATGCCACAAGGATTGGCATGTTTAATTATTGCAACACAAGGTTCGTTGTGATCAAATGCAGCCCGAATCGCAGCATCGCTATCAGTGTAATTATTAAATGACATCTCTTTGCCGTGGTGTTGGGTTGCACTACTTACTCCTGATTTGGCGCCCGCTTCAAAATAAACGGCCGCTTCTTGGTGTGGATTTTCACCATACCTAAGATCAGTTATTTTGCTCCAGACCTTTGCCTGCCAATCATCAACATCTGATTTGGATGCGAGCCAATTAGCGATTGCAATGTCATATTCCGCTGTACGACGAAATACACTCAGCGCAAGTTCGCGCCGTTCAGTTAGGGAAAAACCGCCCTTGTTAAGCGCAGTTGTTAGTAGCTCATACTGTGATGGATCTGAAATAACCGCTACTGAGCCGTGATTCTTAGCAGCGCCGCGCAACATACTTGGTCCGCCGATATCAATCTGCTCGATGCACTCTTCAAATTCGCCTCCGCTAGCAATGGTTTGGGTAAAAGGATAGAGATTAACAATTATCAAATCAAAGGCTTCGATATTTTGGGAAGCTAGTTCTGCTAAATGCTCTGGATTATTCTGATCTGCCAAAATACCGCTATGAATTCTTGGGTGAAGTGTTTTAACTCGACCACCTAGTAACTCTGGAAATCCTGTGTATTCCTCAACCTCTTGTACTTTTATGCCAGACTCGCGCAATATTTTGGCGGTAGAGCCAGTTGATAAAATCTTAACTCCATTTTTTTCAAGCTCTCTACCCAATGGAACAAGGCCAGTTTTATCAAAGACGCTTATTAAGGCTCGAGCTATTTTTTTGCGTTCCATTTAGCTAGCCTCGCAATTCCATTTTTCTAATTTTTATCAGGTCAGTTAGTGTTTCAACTATTAGTGAGCGTTCGACAATCTTAATGCGCTCATGCAGGCTAGATTCATCATCTGCCGGATAAATTGGAACCTCTCGCTGGCTGATAATTTCCCCCGTATCCACCTCAGCATCGACCCAATGAACGGTAGCTCCGGTTTTTATATCTCCCGATGCAAGAGCGTCTCTGACGCCATGAGCTCCCGGAAACTTCGGAAGGAGCGAGGGGTGAGTGTTGATGGTAGGAAATTTGGCCACGAACTCTGCCGAGAGAACTCGCATAAAACCGACGCTCACGACGAGATCTACTTTTAGCGCTGAAATCAGATTAGCTAACTGCAGCTCCCAAACTTTGCGATCAGGCTGCATTGGTAGATATTCGGCTCTAATCCCAGCATCTTGCGCTCGTTTAAGTGCGTTTGAGTCTCTATCCGAGATAACAGCAGAGATTTCACAATCCAAAAGCTGACTCTTCTCTGCATCAATTATCGCTTGGGCAAGTGTTCCTGTGCCCGAGGCCAATAAGACTAGGCGCATTTAAATTCGCCCTATATGGGCTCTAATCGACCCTACTAACTTCGGTATGTATAGGGCGAGAATCAATATGACCGCCTGTGAAACTGCAAAGATCGCTGGAATGTGCCACCAAGTAATTCCAAATGGCGCCATCGCTTGGGTCAATAGTGTTCCGCCTGCGAAGTAAGAGAGCGCACCTAGAGTAAGGAGCAGAGGCAGAATTATCTTTAAGCTTTCAAGGTGCCTAGATTTAAATCCTTCATTGTTCTTGAAAATTAGCCTTTGATTAAGTGCGATCATTGCGATTGGAATCGCCAGTGCTAGCAAAAATAGCGGGTGCGCAGTGGTTGGGAGCGCTCCAAGTACCGGGATTGCAGGTAGTGAATTTACATCTATTTCAAACGGTGAAATCTGGGTGTTGGTACCGACCGAAAATCCAAAGCCAAAAAGATAAGAAAGTCCAGCAAGAATAATATTTGGCAGATATAAAACCTGTAGCACAGTAAATAAAATCCCACCCATAATTCCAGGTTGTATAACAATTGCCAGAGATTTAACTATTTCAAAGTGAAGGGCAAGTGTGATACTAATAGTTATCGCCACAAGTCCAAGAAGTGCTAGAAAGAGATTGACTAATAATTTAAATCGATCAAAGGCTCTAGATTGAAATTCTATCGTTGCGCTTGCTGAAATAAAGAGGATAAAGATGGGAGTTAGTAGCAGATTTGGCTTGATATTAGAGCTCTGCGAGAAGTAGGCAGCTCCAACCGCAATTGCGGTGTACCAAATAATTACAAAAGACCTTGCGCCTCTAGGATTATCTAAGAATTCACTAGCGCGGCGATAACCACTTCGCACCGCAAGCCACGGAAATATGGCTGCGCCAAGTGGAAGATAACTAAGTGCACCACTTGGGATATCGGAATTTTGCGCTAAATCAAAGATTTCAAAGGGAATCAAGTGGCTACCAAGCCAGAGCCAGATTGCCGCTCGAATCGGATCTGATGTATTTCCTGTCGCACTGCCAGCGGTAGACCAGGCAAATAGTGCGATAAAGCTAAGTGGAAATAGGGTTAGAGCCACACTGCGCAACGCCTGTTGAATAGTTACCAGCAGGATGCGACCCACGAAATTTAATCCTTATTTTTATTTAAAATAGTGCGCATAAGTTGCGCTGCTTCACTTGGCGTCTTGCCAACTTTGACACCAACTGCTTCAAGTGCGCTCTGTTTTGCAGCCGCAGTACCTGATGATCCAGAGACAATGGCGCCGGCATGGCCCATAGTCTTTCCTTCTGGCGCGGTAAAGCCTGCAACATAACCAACTACTGGCTTGGTTACATATTCTGCAATGAAGGCTGCAGCGCGCTCTTCAGCATCACCACCAATCTCACCAATCATCACAATTGCATCGGTATCAGGATCATCTTGAAACGCGCGTAAGCAATCGATATGCGTAGTTCCAATTATTGGATCGCCACCAATTCCAACTGCAGTACTGAAACCAAAATCGCGTAGCTCATACATCATCTGATATGTCAGAGTTCCCGACTTTGAAACTAATCCAATACGCCCTGGACCGGTGATATCTGCCGGGATAATTCCAATATTCGATTTACCTGGACTAATTAAACCAGGGCAGTTTGGTCCGACTAATCGCGTGGTTCCCTTCAAGGCTGCATAGGCATAGAAGGCAGCAGAGTCATGAACTGGAATTCCTTCAGTAATCACAACTACGAGTGGAAGTTTTGCATCAATGGCATCGATTACAGCTGCCTTGGCAAACTTAGGTGGCACAAAGACAACCGATGCATTGGCGCCTGTTGTAGCAACCGCCTCTGAAACGTTATTAAAAACTGGAAGAGTTAGCCCAGCAATTTCAACGCTCTGACCCCCTTTACCAGGAGTTACTCCCCCAACAATTTTTGTTCCTGATTGAATCATTCGGGCAGTGTGCTTTGTGCCCTCAGAGCCAGTCATTCCTTGAACTAAAACTTTAGTATTTTCATTGATGAAGATTGCCATTACTTTGCCGCCAATTCTGCTGCGCGCGCTGCGGCGCCGTCCATAGTGTCAAGTTGTTGGATAAGTGGGTGAGCTGCCTCATTTAATATCCGGCGCCCCTCTAATACGTTATTTCCATCTAGGCGAACGACTATCGGCTTTGTCGCCTTATCGCCCAACATAGATAGCGCCTGAACAATGCCATTTGCTACGGCGTCACAAGCTGTGATTCCACCAAAGACATTAACAAAAACGCTCCGTACATCTGCGTCACCAAGAATGATGCCAAGGCCATCAGCCATTACTTGAGCCGAGGCTCCACCACCAATATCTAAGAAGTTGGCAGGCTTAACGCCATATTTCTCACCAGCATAAGCAACAACGTCAAGCGTGCTCATAACCAGGCCAGCACCATTTCCAATAATTCCAACCTGGCCATCTAGCTTTACATAATTTAAATTCTTAGCCTTGGCCGCAGCTTCTAATGGGTTTGCAGCAGCGTGATCGATTAGCGCTTCGTGGTCTGGATGGCGAAATTCAGCGCTCTCATCCAAAGTCACCTTTCCATCTAGCGCAATAACTTTTCCATCACTGGTTTTAACAAGTGGATTTATCTCCATAAGTGTTGCATCTTCGGAAACGAATGCTGCCCAGAGTTTTAATAAAACTTCAACGACTTGATCGACAACATCGGATGGAAATTGTCCAGCTAAAACAATTTCGCGAGCCTTCGCTTTAGAAATTCCTACATTTGGATCAATTCCAACTCTTGCTAATTTTTCTGGAGTTTTAGCTGCAACTTCTTCAATCTCCATGCCACCGGCTACTGATGCCATGACTAAGAAATTACGATTTGCCCGATCCAATAAAATTGCTAAATAATATTCCGCTTCAATCGGAGCAGCTTGCGCAATCATTACCTTAGTTACGGTATGGCCTTTGATATCCATTCCTAAAATTGCTGCGGCTTTCTCTCTGGCATCACTTGCGCTCTCTGCAAGCTTCACACCACCGGCTTTTCCACGCCCACCAACTTTTACCTGTGCTTTTACGACAACTCGGCCACCCATTTTTTCAGCCGCAACTTGGGCCTCTTCTGGCGTGTATGCCACAGCTCCACCAAGTACGGCAACGCCATGTGATTCGAAAAGATCTCGAGCTTGATACTCAAAGAGATCCACTAGTTACCCCATTCACTCGCAGCTATGTACGTTCTATTTAATAATCTAATTAATCTCGACTAAGGAGAGTTATGGAGAATTAAGGAGATTAGGTTAAATCTTAGTAGGTAATTAGAGCTTCTCTACCGGCGCATATCGCAATAGCAATCTTTTTTCGCCTAATGAGCCAAAATTAATTGTTGCCTCAGCACGATCTCCATCGCCAACTACGGCAACTACCGATCCCAAGCCAAATGTGTCATGAGACACACGATCGCCAATCTCTAGAATCATAGTTGTAGATGCCTTACGGCCGGTTGCTCGCGCGGCAGGAATAAAATGCGAACTCTTCAAGATACTTGCCCGTGATGGCGCAGGAGCGTGCTCATTCCATTCGATTACTTCATCTGGTATTTCTGCAAGAAATCTTGAGGGCGGATTATAAGAAGGTGCGCCCCATGCACTGCGATATTCAGATCTCGAGACATAGAGCCGTTCTCTGGCTCTTGTGAGCCCTACATATGCCAATCTGCGCTCTTCTTCAATCTCTTTTGGATCACCTAAAGTTCTAGAGTGCGGGAAAATTCCCTCCTCCATACCAGTTAAAAATACAGTCGGAAATTCCAATCCCTTTGCGGTATGAAGCGTCATCAGAGTTACTACTCCACCATGGTCTTCACCATCTGGAATCTGATCTGAATCTGCAACAAGTGAGACGTTCTCTAAGAATCCAAGGAGTGAAATCTCTTCACCATCTTCAACTTCGTCCTCCTCATATTCGATTGCTACTGATACAAGCTCTTGTAAATTTTCGACCCGACTCTCATCTTGTAAATCATCGCTCTTCTCAAGTTCTTGAAGCAGACCTGATTGCTCTAAAACTGCCTGAGCAATTACAGAAGGTCGCGTCTTGGCTTCAACCAAAAAGGTGAGTGAAGAGATTAAGTGTATGAAATCTGCTATCGCAGAAATTGAGCGCGTAGGAATTCCCGGAACGCTAGCTGCGTTATTTAGCGCGCTCCAAAATGAGAGCCCCGAGCTCTTTGCAAAGAGATCAACAGTGTCAAGCGCCCGATCTCCAATACCACGCTTTGGAGTATTTATTATTCTACGAAGAGATACTTCATCTTCAGGATTAACTAGTATGCGAAGATATGCTAAGAAATCCTTAACCTCTTTCCGCTCATAAAATCGAACGCCTCCAACAACTTTGTATGGAATTGCAGAGCGCAGAAAGACCTCTTCAAATACTCGTGATTGAGCATTTGTGCGATAAAAAATTGCAGTATCCCCGGGCTGGGAAATATTCTCACTACGCAGCTTGGCAATTTCAGAGACTATATGCTCAGCTTCATCGTGCTCACTCTCAGCCACATATCCCTTAATCTTTGAACCTGATCCAGACTCTGACCAGAGGTTCTTGGCTTTGCGCCCCTCATTATTTTCAATGACAGCATTAGCCGCTGTCAGAATATTTTGGGTAGATCGATAATTCTGTTCAAGAAGAATTGTCTTTGCACTCGGATAATCAGCTTCAAATTGCAGGATGTTTCTAATATTTGCGCCACGAAATGCGTAGATAGATTGATCAGCATCTCCAACAACACAGAGTTCAGCTATTGCGATACCTTCTTCTTCCCCACCAACGAGCTCCTTTATCAACATATATTGGGCATGATTGGTGTCCTGATATTCATCAACTAGAACATGGCGGAAGCGAGATCTATAGCGCGCCCTGCTCTCGGGATTTCGCTGCAAGATCTCAACGCTCTTACCAATTAGATCATCAAAATCCATAGCGTTAGCGCTAACTAGGCGGCGCTGATATTGCGCAAATACTTCAGCCACAATCTCATTAAATTGATTATCTGCTGCTTGTACAAAATCTGCTGGACCTTGCAACTCATTCTTGGCCTGCGAGATCAATCCAGCCACGGCTCTTGGGGCATAGCGCTTAATATCTAGATTCATATCTTTCATCACAAGAGTAATTAAACGCACGCTGTCACTCGAATCATAAATTGTAAATGAGTTTGAATAGCCAAGCTTTGCTGCCTCTTGGCGCAAGATTCGAACACATGCTGAGTGAAAAGTTGAGACCCACATAGATTTAGCGCGATCTCCCACTAATTCTGCAACTCGCTCTTTCATTTCTGCAGCCGCTTTGTTGGTGAAAGTTATTGCCAGCACTTCATATGGATGGACTCCGCGCTCACCTAAGAGATATGCAATTCGCCTTGTCAGGACTCGAGTCTTTCCAGAGCCTGCTCCAGCTACAACCAGAAGTGGTGAGCCCTCGTGAGCTACCGCTGCTTGCTGCTCTGGATTTAGGCCCACCAAAAGTGGTTTGGCCGATCTCGAATCTAAAGACATAGGGCGCAGTCTAACGACTCACAAAAAGTCTGAAGTTCTCATAGGATTAGGCAATGCCTCCTTTAGATGATTCTGAAATTGAACGCGTTCTAGTCGTAACCGCACACCCAGATGACCTAGATTTTGGAGCGGCGGGCACCATTGCGCAGTGGACTGCAAAAGGAATTGAGGTCAGCTACTGCATCTGCACAAATGGCGACCAAGGCGGCGAAGATCCAAGCGTTCCGCGTGCAGATATGCCCAAAATTCGAAAGCGGGAACAGATTGAAGCTGGAAAAGTCCTCGGCGTTACAAATATTGAATTCTTAAATCACCGAGATGGTTGGCTCACACCTACAATTGAATTACGTAAGCAGATTGTTAGAGAGATCAGAAAAACTAAACCACAGCGAATGCTTATCCAGAGTCCAGAGCGAAATTGGGATCGACTTTTCTCTAGCCACCCCGACCACATGGCTGCTGGTGAGGCCGCAATCCAGGCGGTCTATCCGGATGCAAGAAATGCCTTTGCGTTTGAAGAGCTGCTCAAAGATGAGGGGCTCGAGCCATGGCGAGTGCGCGAGGTCTGGGTAATGTCCCACAACACTCCAGATCACTTTATTGATATTACAGAGACCTTTGATAAAAAATTAGCTGCGCTAAATGCCCATATTAGCCAGACTGCACATAATCCAAATTTGGAGCAGATGATTCGCGAATTTGGAGAGCGCAACGCTAAATTAAATGGCCTTGCAGATGGCGCAGTTGCTGAAATATTTAAAATAGTTTCTAGCGATTAATTAGCGAACAATTGCTCTTTCAATAGTAATTGGTTGGACTGGAAACCCGTCACCTGCTCGATATGAATTATCAGAGCCAAGTGCAGCAATAGCTTTAACAATATCTAGCCCTCTAATTACTCTGCCCCATAGCGTGTAGTTAGGACCTAGCCGTGAGTAATCATCGTAAACGATAAAGAATTGGCTGCCATTTGTATTTGGCCCTGAGTTAGCCATGGCTACTGAACCTGCTGGGTAAATATTTCCGCTTCCGATAGGAAGATTCTCATCTGGCACTTCCCAAGCCGGTCCACCTGAGCCAGATGCTGTTGGATCACCACACTGAAGTACGAAAATTCCTCGAGTTGTTAGACGGTGACAGGGTGAGTTATCCAAGAACCCTCTCCGCGCAAGGTATGTCATTGAAATAACAGTAAGTGGCGCGTTCACACCATCCGTAGCAATTTCAATCTCGCCACAATTAGTTTTAAGTCTTATCAACTTATTTATACGGAGTTTTTTGGTTGAGGGCATTTTAAGTTTTAGTGGGGTGTGCCCAACAGAAGTTGTCTGAGTACAACCAGGTAAAGCATTTGAGATCTGATCAATCTTCTTATTCTTCTTTGGCTTATCAGCCGCACTTGATGGGGCCCCAATAAACATAGTTGCGAGAAGGCCAAATGAGATTGCTAAAGTAATAATTCGCTTCATGCTATCCCCCAATCACTCCCACTCAATAGTTCCCGGCGGCTTTGAAGTTACATCCATAACCACTCTATTTACTTCAGGTACTTCATTTGTAATTCTTGTTGAAATCTTCTCCAAAACATCGTAAGGGATCCGACTCCAATCCGCAGTCATCGCATCCTCTGATGAGACTGGCCGAAGAACAATTGGGTGACCATAAGTTCGGCCATCTCCTTGAACACCAACACTTCTAACATCAGCCAAAAGAACAACTGGGCATTGCCAAATTATCCGATCTAAATTGGCATTGCGCAATTCAATTCGTGCAATCGCATCAGCTTTTCGTAATATTCTAAGGTTATTCTCAGTCACTTCGCCCACGATCCGTATCGCAAGTCCCGGTCCTGGAAATGGTTGGCGCCAGATAATTTCTTCAGGAATTCCCATAGTAAGACCGGCGAAACGAACTTCATCTTTAAATAGCGTTCTAAGTGGCTCAATTAATTTAAATTGCAAATCATCTGGAAGGCCACCGACGTTGTGATGAGATTTAATATTTGCAGCGCCAACACCGCCTCCAGATTCGACTACATCTGGATATAGCGTTCCTTGAACTAGATAATCAATTGGCTCATCTGCCGAAATTTCACGCGCTGCTGCCTCAAATACTCGAATGAATTCACTTCCAATAATCTTTCGCTTAGCTTCTGGATCGATAACGCCCGCTAGCGCAGCCATGAAGCGCGCCTTAGCATCTACAACTTTAAGTGTTACACCAGTTGATGCAACGAAATCCCGCTCGACTTGTTCGGCTTCACCCTCTCGAAGTAGCCCGTGATCTACAAATACGCAAGTTAATTGCGAGCCAACTGCTCGCTGCACAATTGCAGCAGCTACTGCCGAATCAACGCCACCAGAAAGGCCACATAAAACTCGGCCGGTGCCAACTAGAGATTTGATTCTCTCAACTTCAGTATTAACTATATTTTCAGAGTTCCAGGTTGGTTGACAGCCAACTGTTTCAATTAACCATTTACGTAAAATCTCTTGGCCGTTCTCTGAATGTAAAACTTCAGGATGAAATTGAACACCGGCAAATTTTGCATCAGCGCTCTCAAAAGCGATTATTGGAGTTTCGGATGTACTAGCCACCGCATTGAAACCTGCTGGTGTCGCAGTGACGCTATCGCCGTGGCTCATCCAAACGCTAAATTCTTTAGGTAGACCTTCTAATATTTTTGAATCTGAACTCTGCGAGAGCAAGGTGCGACCAAACTCTGATTTTCCAGTCTTAGTCACTGTGCCACCGAGCGCCGCAACCATTACTTGAAATCCATAGCAAATTCCAAAGATTGGAATTCCAGCTTCGAAAATTTTGGGATCTAGTTTTGGTGCGCCCTCTTCATAAACACTTGATGGACCACCAGAAAGAATTATTGCCTTTGGTCGCTTCTCGAGCATCTGGGAAATGGGCATGGTGAAGGGAACAATCTCTGAATAGACCTGAGCCTGTCGAACGCGACGAGCAATTAATTGAGCATATTGCGCCCCAAAATCAACTACTAAAACTAAATCATTGCCCGCAGAATTAGACACGATCAATTACAACTTCGACGCGCTGGAACTCTTTTAAGTCTGAGTAGCCAGATGTAGCCATTGCACGTTTTAGCGCACCAAATAAATTCATGCTGCCATCTGCAAGATGAGATGGTCCAAGAAGAATCTCTTCGAGTGTTCCAACTGTGCCGACTTGGACTCTATTTCCGCGCGGTAGTTCAAAGTGGTGTGCTTCAGAGCCCCAGTGCCAACCCATGCCTGGTGATTCAACTGCTTTAGCAAGTGGTGAGCCCATCATTACGGCATCGGCGCCACATGCAATTGCTTTTGCGATATCTCCAGATCTTCCAACTGAGCCATCTGCAATTACATGTACAAAACGACCACCTGATTCATCCATGTAATCGCGTCGAGCAGATGCAACTTCTGCAACTGCTGATGCCATTGGGACTGCAATTCCTAATACCGAACGCGTTGTATGAGCTGCTCCGCCACCAAAGCCTACGAGAACACCAGCGGCGCCAGCACGCATTAAATGGAGAGCTGCAGTACCTGTTGCACAGCCGCCAACAATTACCGGCACATCTAACTCATAGATAAATTTCTTTAAATTAAGTGGCGCAATCTGTGCAGATACATGTTCAGCGCTGACCGTTGTTCCGCGAATTACAAAGATATCGACACCAGCATCAATTACCGCCTTTGCATGTTCTGCAGTTCGTTGTGGTGAAAGAGCTGCAGCAACAGTTACGCCAGATGCTCGTATCTGTGCAATCCGCTCTTTGATTAGTTCTGGTCGAATAGGCTCAGAATATAGCTCTTGCATTCTGCGAATTGCTTTATCTTGTGGCATTGATGCAATCTCGCCAAGTTGAATCCGTGGATCTTCATGCCGAGTCCAGAGACCTTCAAGGTTTAAGACGCCTAGGCCACCAAGTTTTCCGATTGCAATCGCAGTTTCAGGTGAGACAACAGAATCCATTGGCGCTGCCATCATCGGTATTGAAAATTTATAGGCATCAATCTGCCAATTTATTGAAACATCTTCGGGATCACGAGTACGTCGACTCGGAACTATTGCAATATCATCGAATGAATAGCCAACTCGGGCTCGTTTTCCAGGTCCAATTTCAATTTCGTTCATGGCTACTTTCCTTTTCCGGTGTAGTTCGGTGCATCTGTTACATGAGATACATCGTGCGGATGACTCTCTTGAAGTCCTGCGGCTGTGATCTGAATTAGTAGGCCATTTTCCTTGAGATCAGCGATTGTTGGTGCGCCGGCATATCCCATTCCAGAGCGTAGGCCACCGACTAGCTGATGGACCATCTCGGCTACTGAACCACGGTAGGAAATTTTTCCTTCGATACCTTCAGGAACTAATTTATCTTCTGCAAGTACATCATCTTGCATGTAACGATCTTTGGAATAAGATTTTTTATCACCGCGTGATTGCATCGCACCAAGGGATCCCATACCGCGATAAGCCTTATATTTTTTGCCATCGACCTCTATGAGCTCACCCGGTGATTCATCACAGCCAGCAAGTAATGAACCAAGCATTACCGAGTCAGCGCCAGCAACAATTGCCTTTACGATGTCACCGGAATACTGCAATCCACCATCGGCAATAAGTGGGATGCTCGCCTTAACACAAGCTTTGTGCGCCTCCATGATTGCCGTTATTTGGGGAACTCCGACGCCAGCAACTACGCGAGTAGTACAGATAGATCCGGGACCAACGCCAACTTTAACGGCATCTACGCCAGCGTTAATTAAAGCCTGTGCGCCTTGCCGGGTTGCAATATTTCCACCAATAATTTGAATCTCTGGAAAGGCTTTCTTGATTCGAGCAATCGCATCTAAAACTGCTCGGTGATGGCCATGAGCAGTGTCAACAACTACTACATTTACCCCGGCCTCTATTAAAGCCGTTGCCCGAGCAAATCCATCATCACCAACACCAACGGCTGCTCCTACAAGTCCATGAGAAATTACGGACTTTACACTTTTGACTTGATCGGCAATCGGAAGATTTCTATGGATGATTCCAATTCCGCCAGCTTTAGCCATAGCAATTGCCATTGGCCCTTCGGTGACCGTATCCATGGCAGATGAAACAAGGGGAATTGAAAGTGAAATTTTCCGAGTTAGCCGAGTTCTGGTGTCGACCTCACTTGGTACAACATCTGAAGCATCAGGCAGAAGAAGGACGTCATCATATGTGAGTCCGAGCATTGCGACCTTGTCGCGAGCACCTTCAAGCATTGGGTAAGTCTAGTCAAAGATTTTAGGGCCATACCCCGAAACTAAAAGGCCCACAGATACAGGGCTTATTACTCGCCTATTTAAAGGGCTAGGGCTTGGCGAATCTGATCCCGGGCATCGCCAAGGCCAGTAGTCAAAATTGTTTTATCACTGATTAATTTATTACTGCTACGGCCGTTAGAAGCAGTCCAACCTGGACCTCCTAAGAAGACTCGAGGCGCTGGCCTAATCGATGGAAGTTTTTTTACAAAACTAAAGTCGGCGTTCTGACTTAGTTGTGCCCAGAGAAATATCACTGGTGGTGCGGTCTTAATGACAATCTGATTTATAGCCTCTTGTGGAGTTCTTGCGCCAAGAAAGATACATTTAATTTTTGCTTCGGCTAAAACTGCTGCGAGCGCAGTTAAAGCAAGTGAGTGCATCTCCTCGCCAATGCAAGCAAGTAAAACCGGCCGAGCATTCTTTGGTTTTGCTAAATTGCCAAAATTCTCACTTAATATTTTCTGGAGAATTTCACTGACCAGATGCTCAATCTCAATTCCAACTCCGGTTCGGGCCCAGTCATCACCAATCTCAGTTAGCAGCGGGGAGATCACCTCAACCCATGTTGCCTCAACTCCAATCTCTGCGATTGATTTACGAATTAGCCTTTCAATCTTCGTTTGATCAAATTTAGTTGCTGATTTATGGATTAGTTGAACTAAATCGCTTTGATCCTCTGACTTTTGACAGATTTTCTCTGCCGAACTCTTGCCATTTTTAATGGTCAGCTTCAGCGCCTTATCTGCTGCATCCTTAGGCGCGACGCCGGCAACTATCAACCTCGCCATTGCAGTTAGGCGTATTAAATCATTTGAGGAATATCTACGATGAGTACCGACGTTGTGTTTACTGGGGCCAATTCCATATCTACGGTCCCATGTACGAAGCGTGGAAGGTGCCACTCCAAGCCTGCGAGCTACTGCGGCAACTGTCAGAGCCTCGTTTGATTCAAGGGTCTCTAGTGCGCGATTCATGGCGTAATTCTCTCTAGTTGAAGTGAGGTTCGCCACTCGAAAGGCTTAAAAACTGCATAAAGTTAACCAGCTATATTGAACAACTTATGAAGCGGTTGTAGTATTCCCCCAAGGGATGAATGAATGGAGTGGAGTCGAAATGACTAGCCAAGTGCAACCAAGACCAATTGCTTCTGATTGGGCGTGGCAAGAGTCTGCTGCTTGCCGTGAACTTCCAACCGAGATGTTCTTCTACACCGATGGTGAGCGAGGGCCGCGTCGCAAAAATCGCGAGAATGCCGCAAAAACTATTTGTGCTGCATGCCCAGTGATTCAAGCTTGTCGCAAGCAGGCACTTTCTTTGGCCGAGCCTTATGGAATTTGGGGCGGACTTACTGAAGAGGATCGCCTACTTATTTTAAATCGGAACCAGAAAACTCAGGCGGAGTCTTTTTCAACTGCTTCTTAAAGTTAAATTCTGGTCAGGTTCCAAGCTCTAACACCGCCGACAATTCCGGCAGCATTTGGCACGATTACTACGTCATCGCCAATTAGCTCGAGAATATCTGGGCGAATTCGGCGTGCATTTCCACCACCTAAATAGAGGCGGTCCCAGTGAAAGACTGGGCGCAGATCAGTAACCATTGCGCGAATTCGGCGAGACCAGAATGAGTCGCCTAGCCTGCGACGTTCATGCTCACCAATCCATTCATCATAAATTGTTGACCTTCGAATTGGGGCATGTGAAAGTTCGATATGCGGCGCAAGCTTTCCACCATCAAATACTGCGCAACCAAGGCCAGTACCAAGTGTGAGTACAACTTCAAAACCAGAGCCCGCAACTACGCCGGCGCCATGCACTTCGGCATCATTTAACATAAGAGTTGGAAGCCCAAAAGATTCTTGGACTAAGCTTCTAAAATCTAAACCCTTCCAGGCGTAATAAAGTTCTGGATCAACCTTGGTACGTGGCCCCTTAACATTTATGTAATGCGGGGTATTTACGACAACACCGTGTCGTACCATTCCTGGAAAACCAACTGTTATGCGATCTGCCTTTGGCAACTTCGCAGAAATCTTTTTAAAGACTTCAATTAAGCCAGCTGGTGTAAGTGGATATGGGGTTGGAACCGCTACAGCCGGTGCATGCATGGTGCCATCTTCATCAAGTACTGACGCCTTGATGCTCAAGCCTCCGCAGTCGATGCTAAGCGTCATAGTTGGAGAAGAACTCATGTGCTAATTAAACCAATAAATAAGGCCTCACACTAATGAAAGTTGTGAGGCCTTAATTTTTAAGCGTTAACTAGCGAGAATGTCCGCCTGGTCCATGGCTATGACCATGTCCACTTGCTTCTTCCTTCTTATCTTCAGGAGTCTCGAATACGAGAGCTTCTGTTGTGATAAACATTGCTGCAATTGAAGCGGCATTTGCTAAGGCAGAACGAGTCACCTTCACTGGATCAATTACGCCAACCTTTACTAGGTCTTCGTAAATTTCAGTTCCAGCATTGAAACCTTCATTTGGTTTCATAGTGCGTACCTTTGCAACTACGACATAACCCTCGTGGCCAGCATTCTCTGCAATCCAACGAAGTGGTTCATCACATGCCTTGCGAACTAGTCGGACTCCGACTGCTCGGTCGCCCTCCATGCCAAGATCCTTATCGAGAGCTGATGCTGCGTGCACAAGTGCCGCGCCACCACCAACAACGATTCCCTCTTCAACAGCTGCTCGAGTTGCAGAGATTGCATCTTCAAGGCGATGCTTCTTCTCTTTTAACTCAACTTCAGTGTGTGCTCCGACTTTTATAACGCAGACGCCACCAGCAAGCTTTGCAACCCGCTCTTGTAGCTTCTCGCGATCCCAATCAGAGTCAGTGTTCTCAAGTTCATTTCGAATCTCTTGAACTCGGGCGCTAACTTGGGCCTTATCTCCGGCGCCATCAACAATAGTTGTGTTGTCCTTAGTGATAACAACGCGGCGAGCGCGGCCAAGTAGATCAATAGTTACTTGCTCAAGCTTTAAGCCAACCTCGGCTGTAATTACCTGACCACCGGTAAGAATTGCGATGTCCTGCAACATTGCCTTACGGCGATCGCCAAATCCTGGAGCTTTAACCGCTGCTGAGGTGAATGTTCCGCGCATCCGGTTTACTACAAGAGTAGAGAGCGCCTCGCCTTCAACATCTTCAGCAATAATCAGAAGTGGCTTTCCGGCTTGTGAGACCTTCTCTAAAATTGGAAGAATCTCAGCCAGGGCCGAAATCTTTCCACCAGAGATTAGGACATAAGCATCTTCTAGAACGGTCTCCATGCGATCGGCATCAGTTACAAAATAAGGCGAGATATAGCCCTTATCAAACTGCATACCTTCGGTGAAATCTAGCTCTAGTCCAGTAGTTGAAGATTCTTCAACAGTGATAACACCATCTTTGCCGACCTTGTCCATAGCCTCTGCGATGAGATCGCCAATAGCTTTATCCTGAGCTGAGATTGTCGCGACGTCTGCAATCTGAGACTTGCCACTTACCGCAGTTGAATTCTTCTTTAGCTCCTCAGAGACAGCTTTTACAGCAGCCTCAATACCAATCTTGATATCCATTGGCTGGGCGCCTGCCGCAAGATTGCGAAGACCTTCCTTAACCATGGCCTGAGCCAGAACTGTTGCAGTAGTTGTTCCATCGCCAGCGACATCATTGGTCTTCTCTGCAACTTGCTTTACAAGTTGAGCGCCCATGTTCTCGGCTGGATCAGAGAGTTCAATCTCCTTGGCGATTGTTACGCCGTCATTTGTAATTAGTGGTGCGCCATATGACTTTGCAATAACAACGTTGCGACCCTTAGGTCCAAGAGTTACTTTTACAGTGTCAGCGAGAATGTTGACACCGCGCTCCATTGCGCGACGAGCTTCTTCATCAAAATTTAGCGTTTTACCCATGCGCTATTACTTCTTTTCAATAATAGCTAGTACATCGCGAGCTGAGAGAACAAGGTATTCCTCGTTGTTGTACTTAACTTCAGTTCCGCCATACTTGCTGTAGAGAACGACATCGCCAACTTTTACATCCATTGGTGTGCGAACGCCATCATCAAAACGACCTGGACCAACTGCAATTACGGTGCCTTCTTGTGGCTTCTCTTTTGCAGTATCTGGAATTACTAGGCCTGAAGCAGTTGTCTGCTCGGCTTCATTTGCCTTAACGACTAGGCGATCTTCTAGTGGCTTGATGGTTACGGCCATGATTTCTCCTTCGAGTTGTCTACGTATTTTTGGTACGTATATTGATTACTTATTTAATAATCGGTTTTCCGCTCTATGCCAGCGCTGCAATTAGCAGACTGACCCTTCGAGTGCTAACGCAAACTCTAAAGCAGGCTTGGCAAGGCGTCAAAATATGGGTTTAGTGATGCCCGAGCTTGAGCTAGCCTCAAATCCGATCTCAGAGGGCGCTAAGCCCTTTGCTAGCGCCAGCGAGCCCAGAGCCGCAACCATCGCCCCATTATCGGTACAAAGGGCCATAGGTGGAATTCGCAGATTCAGGCCGGCCCGCTCTGATCGCTCTTGGGCCAGAGCCCTTAGCCGGCTATTTGCCGCAACCCCGCCCGCAATTATGAAAGTCTCAATTCCAGTCTCCTTGGCTGCCCCAATAGCTTTTAACAGTAAGACATCTACGACCGCCTCCTGAAATGATGCCGACACATCAGCGCGGATATGCTCTGGAGTCTTTGCTAAGTATCTAGAGACTGCAGTCTTTAGGCCAGAGAAGGAGAAGTCATATTTATGCTCTGCTAAATCTTTAGCAAGAGTTAAACCTCTTGGAAAATCAATCGCATCTGGATTTCCAGATCTTGCATCTAAATCGATTGCTGGGCCACCTGGAAAACCAAGCTCCAAAATTCTTGCAATCTTATCGAAGGCCTCACCTGCGGCATCATCAATAGTAGATCCAAGTACATCTACATCACTGGTTAAATCATTGACTTGCAAAATTGAGGAGTGACCGCCGCTAACCAAGAGCGCGATTGCAGGATCTAATTTATGATCTGAATTTAATGAATCAACTGCGATGTGGGCAGATAGATGATTGACGCCATAAAGCGGTTTACCAAGTGCTAAAGCTAATCCAGCGGCGCTTGAAGTTCCGACAAGTAG
>DFDL01000010.1:6626-9821 GCA_002367715.1 Actinobacteria bacterium UBA3028 | reverse complement strand
ATTGTATTTAGTAGATCATCTCTGCTTGCCTCGACTTGATCTGGGGCTTTTTCATAAGTAGCGAGATCTTGGATGAGTTGTAATACCTCACCAACTTCCTCCCTCTTTGCTGGACGAATCTTCAAGCTCGCTCCTCCTTAATGGAATTACCGCCATCAACAATAATTGCTTGTCCTGTTATATATGAAGCCCCTGGAGTTGCAAGCCAAGTAATTGCTGATGCAATCTCATCCGCCCTTCCTCCTCGTCCAAGGGGAACAGATGCGCCTTGAGATTTTTCACTCTCACTAATGGAATCTGTTGCTATCCATCCTGGAAGTATCACGTTGCAGGTAATTCCATACTTTGCTTCATCAAGAGCTATTGATTTAGTTAATCCAACGAGGGCTGCTTTTGCTGTTGCATAAACAGGCTGATTCTTCATTGCCATTACATGGCCAGTGAGGCTACTAATCATGATGATTCTGCCGCTCTTTGATTGGCGAATTTTTGGTAGAAAGTACTTGGTTGTAAGAAAAGCTGTCTCAAGATTTCGTGACATGCCAATTCGAAGGGCCTCTAAGGAAAGTTGAGAGATATCGGTAGCTTCAGCCTCGCTTGCAGGAGAGGTGACACTTGTCATCCCAGCATTATTAACCAAGATATCTAGGTTTGAAATCTTTGATTCCAGAGCCTGCACATCTGACTCCTTAGTTAAGTCAGCAATAAATCCCTTTACTCCGAGCTCTTCAGCTCTTATGTAGATGCGATCTGAAGTTGAAGTGATAAAAACTTCTGCACCTAGTTCTTTAAGCTCTTTGGCTGCTGCAAAACCTATTCCTGAAGCAGAGCCCACCCCAGTGACAAGGGCTTTTAAGGAATCAAGTCTAAACACATCACTACTTTAGTGAGCCTTCCGTTAGTCCCGCTACTGCCTGATTGACCACCTAAGTGGGTTAACCCTTGAGGATCACTCATAAAATTGAGACCCGCTCTTTAAGTACAGATAGCAACTCTGAGTTTCTTGAATCACCGTCAGAGGTATTACTGCTGCTGAATATTTCTGGTTTATGGCCATTTTCAATCATTATTTCCACTGATCGAACTACAAGTGCATTGACTATAGCTGTGCCCAAAACTGTTGATGTTGGACCAGTTTTTTCCTCAAGTCCTGGATAGGAAATTGTTGCATCTCCAACCTGACCCAGATTATCTATGGTTATATCCGCAAGCTCATGAATTTTCCTGCCATGCACTCTGGCTGCTGGAGATGTTGCGTGTTTAAGGCTTGTGATAGCGATTAACAATAAACCACGCTCCTTTACTTGATTTCCAATCGCTTCAACCAGGGCATTACCACCCGAATTTGATGCAATGATGAAGACATCGCCTTTGCGAAGTTTGTGTTTAGCTAAAATATTTACGGCCAACTCGGGATTTCGCTCCAGTTCAGTGCTCCTACTAGCATTTTTGTGAAGCATTAAGTCTTCCTCGAGGATCGGATTTACCGAGCCAAGCCCCCCAGCTCTATAAAACATCTCCTCAGCCAACATATGAGAATGACCTGTGCCAAAAACATGAATCAATCCATCATTCTGGAGTGATTGGGCAATTAGGCCAGCAGCCTCTTCAACCTGTTGGCAGTCTTGCCGCAAAATTGTCAGTAGTTCAATTAAATTTGATAGGTACTCGTGATGCGACTTCATGAAACTCTTTGACTCCTTGTTTCTTTAATAGTTGCACTTACCTCTATTTGTAATTCAAATAAGTCACTTCTATATAGACACTCAGCTGTCATTACGGGTTTACCAAATTGATCGAAATCCAACATCTTAATGAGGAGACAGGGAGTTTCTAATGAAGTCTTGAGAAGATTTCTATCTCTTTCACTTGGGTTGTGAGCAGTGATTCCTGCTCTAGCACTCATGATTCTAATTCCGGACTTCTCAAATAAAACATCATATATAGAACCTTTAAAGTCTTCAGAAGTTAGATTGGGTATTGAGTTACAAGCGATACGAAGTGTTTCTAGGGCGACTGGCATTTGATCTGCCAGGCGCAGTCTTGTGACTAGAAATATTTCTTCTCCTGGGTTTATTCCTAATAATTTTGAAACATTTAGACTCGCTTTAGTCTTCTTAAATGAAATTAGGCTAGAAGATGGTTGCTGCCCTCTTGCTCTGATTTCCTCAGTGAATGACTTCAGGCGCATCTCTGATGAGATCATGGGCCTTTTGATGTAGGTTCCTGATCGGGCTCGTCTCTCAAGCCTTCCATCTGAGATGAAATCTTCAAGCGCTCGCCTTAAGGTAACTCGACAAACTCCAAATTCCTCAGAGAGCGTTCTCTCGCCAGGCAGACGAGCACCTTGGGGAAGCTGAGAAAGTAAATTGAATAATTGCTCTTTAGCTCTTATTGCAGCTTTATCAGCGTTCATGTTCCTGAGGGTATTGCGTGAGGCTTTATAAATCTAGAGCTGAGCGTGAAAAAATATCAGACCAGTCTGCACTTGCTCTGGTTTTTTACGCGTAAATTGGAGTTAATAGCTTGATGGAGGATAGACCAGATGGCTCTCGCCAAAGCAACGGCGAGTAGGAGATTATTGTCGTATGCCAGATATCGAGATTAAGCCGGCAAAACTTAGCGATTTAGCTGATTTGTATTTTGTGGCGCTAAAGACTGGCAACTCTGGAAGTGATGCCACAGCGCTTTTTAGAAATGATCAGATGCTTGGTGAAGTTTTTGTTGGTCCTTATTTAACTCATGCAAGTGAGACCAGCAACCTTCTTTCTGAGTCAGGAAAAACTGTTGGATATGGGCTTTGTGTACTTGATACCGAACTTTTTCAAAAACTCTGTAAGAAGCATTGGTGGCCACAATTACAAATTAAATATGCTGAGCTAAAACACTTTAGTGAAGATGAATGGTTAATCCGTGAGATATTTTCTCCTACTCCATCACCATCTGAAGTACTTAAGGACTTTCCCTCTCACGGACATATAGATTTGCTGCCTCAGGTTCAAGGAAAAGGTTGGGGTAGAAAAATGATGATGCAGATGGAGAATCAGTTAAAGAATCTTGGCTCTGCTGGCTTTCATCTTCGAGTTTCAGCTCACAACGAGCGAGGGTTAAACTTTTATGCAGCACTTGGATATACCGAACTCCTAAAGCGTGGAGATGAAGTTGTTGTTGGAAAGCGTTTCTCGAGATGAGCGA
>DFDL01000010.1:1871-6387 GCA_002367715.1 Actinobacteria bacterium UBA3028 | reverse complement strand
AATCCATCTGGGATACCTTCTGTAAAGTTCCCGGTAAGGTAGCTAATTTTGACAATGGGGATATTGCCTGCGATCACTACCACCGCTTCAAGGAAGATCTTGATTTGATGAAGTGGATGGGCGTAAAGGCTTATCGATTCTCTGTTGCCTGGCCAAGAGTTATTCCAGACGGTGTTGGAAGAGTTAATGAAATGGGGCTAGATTTTTACGATCGCTTAATTGACTCATTATTGGAGCGTGAAATAGCCCCTTGGTTGACCATGTACCACTGGGATCTGCCAGAGGCATTGCAATTACGCGGTGGTTGGAATAACCGCGAAGTCGTGGAGTGGTTTGGTGAATATGGCGAAGTGCTCACCTCTCGATTTGGTGATCGAGTCAAAAATTGGATGACATTGAATGAACCATTCTGTAGCGCCTGGCTTGGCCATTTATACGGTGATATGGCTCCTGGTATAAAAGATCTTCAAACAGCCTTAAATGTCTCTCATAATCTGCTTATGTCCCATGGATTGGCTTGCCAAGTAATTAGAAGCAACGTTTCTGAAGCAAATGTTGGAATTGTTATTAATGTTACTCCGGCAGTGCCAGCAACTGATAGTCAAGTGGATAGCAACGCCGCTCAACTAGCTGATGGCTTTGATAATCGGTGGTTTCTTGATCCAGTCTTTGGCAGAACCTACCCTGCAGATGTAATCGATGCTTTAGGAGCATCTCCTGAAATTCATAGTGGAGATATGAAATTGATAGCTCAAGATTTAGATTTTCTTGGCGTTAACTTCTACTTCAGACAGACCGTGGCAGCAGATCAAAACTCAAAGCCACTACCGATAAGAAGTGTCAATCGTGAAAATGTGAAAAAAACTGCAATGAATTGGGAGGTTCATCCCCAGGCCTTTGAAGAGATTCTGCTTCGTATCTCAAAGGAATATTCACCAAAGGCGATATATATTACCGAGAATGGCTCTGCTTGGAATGATGAAGTTATTAATGGTGAAATTATCGATGACGAGCGTATTGATTATTTAGTGCGTCACCTAGATGCTATGAGATCAGCAAGAAATCAAGGTGCGCCAATCCTGGGATACTTTGCTTGGAGCTTTCTAGATAATTTTGAATGGGCTTATGGATATGAGAAAAGATTTGGGCTGATCTATGTAGATTACAAAACTCAAACAAGGACGCCAAAAAAGAGCGCTTTCTTCTACCGACAACTACTCCTTGACGGCACCGCTTGAAAGTCCAGCTACCAACCAACGTTGAATTACTACTGTTAAAAGAACTATCGGTATCAAAGCCACCGTGGCGGCAGCTGCCATAGGGCCCCAATCAAGGGTGCGATTACTTATAAAACTGGCAACCAGCACTGGAAGAGTTTTTGAGTTCTCTCCAGCCATAATCACAGGAATTAGAAACTCATTCCAAGAAAGGAGTGAGACAAATATCCCAGTTGCCACTAAACCCGGCGCCGCTAATGGCAAGATTATTCGAGTAAACAATTTGAAGGTTGAAGCCCCATCGACTCTAGCGGATTCTTCAATTTCAACTGGTATCTGTTCAAAAAAACTCATCAATAACCAAATTGCAAATGGGATATTAAATCCTGCAAAAATGAGGATTAACCCTAACTTTGAATCATAGAGACCTAAATATGAGCTCAGCTTATATATTGGCAAGAGCAACACAATCGCTGGAAGCGCCCTTATCGCAATCATTAATCCCTCTAGGGGCGTTCTACCTCTAAATCGTGGTTTTCTTGCTAGGGCATAGGCTGCAAGACTTCCTATTACCAAACAAATAAACGTGCTTCCCAATGTAATGATGATGCTATTGGAATAGATTTGCCAAAACTTTTCCAGAGAAAAAAGTGATATGTAGTTCTTTAGGGTAGGAGTGAAGCTAAAAAACTTTGGTGGCAGGCTATATGTATCTACTCGATCCTTTATTGAAGTGCTTATGGTCCAAAAAAGTGGAAACAGCGAGAGAAACGAGGCAAGAAACAAGAGAGAATAAGAGGCGCCTCGCTTGAGAATCATCGCACGCCCCTTGAGGCTCGACGCCAGAGGAAATAGACCGGAAGCGTGATTATCGTAATTATTACCCCAAGCGCTGCTGCTCTAGAGAACTCAAGGAATACAAAGCCCGTCTTATATGTCCAAAGTCCAAGGGTTGTAGTTGCATTTCCTGGGCCCCCTCGGGTGAGAATAAATAGCGTGTCAAATAGTTTGAGAAAATCCATAATTTTAATCATGGTTATTACCAAGAGCGTTGGTGTGATTAATGGCAGCGTAATCCTTCGAAATATCTGGCTCGCTGATGCTCCATCAACCCTAGCTGCCTCATATAAAGAGGGTGAAATAGCGGTCAGAGCCGCTAGAACCAAGAGCATAACGAAAGGGATTGATTGCCACGAGTCAACAATTATTATGGCGAATAGCGCACTTGTTTGCGAGCCAAGCCAATTCACTTTCTCTATTCCAATACTACCTAGAGCCCAGTTAATAACACCAAGATCAGTATCAAACATAAATCTATAAGTCAGTCCAACTGCTACCGGGGTTAGGAGCATTGGAGTGATTAAGATTGAACGAAATATTTTTGTGCCACGCAAGTTTTCATGTAGCACTAAGGCGAGAAGTATCCCTATTGGTATCTGTGTTAGTAAACCAATAAATGTAATAATCAAGGTAATTCGAAGTGTCGACCAGGTCTCAGAAGCGGCTAACACAGTCTGATAGTTATCAAATCCCACAAAGCTTGGTGGGAGAAAAGAAGCCAGATTAATATTTAGAAACGATATGTAAACCCCATAGAAGAAAGGAATCAACACAACCAATGCAAGGAAAATCCATGTTGGGATAGTCAGTTGTGCGACAGGGCGAAGATTCTTCCTGCGCAGCAAATTGGGCCTGGACACTTTAGCGATCATTTTCTATCACTATTGTGCCAGGCCCAAGCCTTAGTCTTTGAGTTGATTAGCTCTTAGGCTCTTTTGCAAGTATCGGTTTGAGCTTCTCGTTAAGCGCATCCAATGCTGCTTGAGACTTCTGCTTCCCAGTGAGAACCTGAGTTACAGCATCAATTGCTGCAACCTCAAATTCTGGCCAGACGGCAATTTGTGGATATCTCTCAATGCGTGAGCTTGATGGAATCTCCAACTGTGGCAGATATGGATTCATTGCCACTAAATCCGCATTGTTGATAATTGACTGACGACCAATCGCCGCAGCACCTGATTCAAGATACTTAACTGAATTGGTCTTTCCTAGAACGAATTCGAGGAACTTCCAGGCAGCATCAGGATTCTTCGCATCAGCAGGGACTCCGATATTCCATCCAGCAAGATGGGTTGTGTCTGCGCTTCCCATAGGCGCTGGAGCAGTTCCAATATTTCCAGCATTCTTATTGATGCTTGGATCAAGAGCCATTCCATAGTATCCGGAGTAGTTGAGCATTGCTCCAATATCTTCACCAAGGAATTTACTTGTGGTGTCATCGCCGGTTGCTGTAATTGCTCCCTTTGGCGAGACTTCAAGTAACTTCTTTAGATAATCAGTAGCAGCAACTGCTTCCTTTGAATTAACCACAGGGTTGAGGTTCTCGTCGTAGAGAGCTCCTCCAAATGACCAAACTAGCGTCATCCACCACCAAGATACGTTTGGACCAAAGCCCATAATTTGTCCACCGAATCCGGCAGCTTGAACTTTTTTAGCATTTTCGTAGTACTCATCCCATGTCTTAGCTGGAGTTAATCCAAGCTTCTCGTAGAGATCAGTTCTGTACCATTGAATCATTGGCTCGGTACTTAGAGTTAGACCTAAGGTCTCGCCCTTGCACTTACCATAATCTTGCTGTCCTTGTCCAAAGTCATTGATGTCATATTCATCAGATCCAGAGATGTATGAATCAAGAGGCAACATTGCTTTGGCTTGGCAGAATGGGGCTAAGTATGTGTTGTCGAATTGTGCAATGTCATATGCTCCCGCTTTTTGATTGTAGCTAAGGAGTTGTTTCTGATGTGCTTCACCGTATGGTGTCTCAGATACATTTACTTTGATCCCAGTCTCTGCTTCAAACTCTGGAATAAAGCTCTGAATTGATGTTGATGATGGGCTAGGAATTAAAAAGACATTAATTTCTCCGCCTACCTCACCACCGGATTCTGAGTCACTGCTGCATGCGCTCAGAGTTAAAACTGCAGCCGCAACTAGTGCGACCACTTTAAAATTTCTTCCCTTTAACAAGTGTTTTCCTTTCATTGAGGGGCGCACCCCTTAGTGGCCTAAAAGTACCCATCAACACTTGATTTATTAAGGGTTTACTACAACAATCTCATAACAAGGTTTTTTCTGGTCTGGTCTATTTTTGGAGGTAAATTGTCTAAAAAGCTTCAGATTCCACTCACCAAGCAAAAAACTGGTCTGATAGTTATCTCCCATGCCGATGACTTGCTCTTATCTTGTGGGGCGGCCACCTTGGCGCTCTTGGATGATGGTTGGAAAATCCACGTTATAAG
>DFDL01000010.1:0-1579 GCA_002367715.1 Actinobacteria bacterium UBA3028 | reverse complement strand
GATAAAAGTGAGGTTTCACTTCGTAATCAAATAGTGAAGGTGATCAGAGAGATAAGGCCATATTTGGTAATAAGTTTTGATCCCGATTCAATTAAATTCGAGGATAACCAAGACCATATTTTGGTTGGCAAAGCTGTGGCTGAGGCTTGTTGGACTGCAGGGTTTGATAAACATCCAGATGGAAAAGTAGACCAGTTAGCACCTCACCTACCAATAGAGAAATGGTACTTTGGAAGAGTCGTTGTGGAAGAAACTCACTTTCTTGATCTCGCTGATTATCGAGATCGATTAATCGAACTAATATCACTACATAGAACTATGATAAGCAACATGGTCGCGCAAGCCAGTTTGCAGGCAGAATTTTTAGGCTACTCTCTAGAGCAACTTCGGGAGAATCCAAAGAATTTCGTGGAATTACTGGTACGCAGCCGTGAGTCCGAGAAATACAGAATCATTGGTCCAGAGCGAATTAATCAATTGATAAAGGAGTTTGGGGTAGAGAGATGACATTTAAGGCTCAAGGGTTTAATGCAACATATGGAAATAATATTTCAGCAGATGCAATAAATGAAGCTGGGGATTACATACTCGTAACACAACCCGAACCTTGGGCTCTACTTGATAAATCGATAGAGAATCGGCCACTACAGATAATCCAATCAGGAGATCTCTCTCCGCAGCATTTAGACAAACTTGCGGCAGAGGTAGCAGGGGTGACAGTAATTGGTCTTGGCGGCGGCGGGGCCATGGATACTGCAAAGTGGATTCATTGGAGACGGCAGCTGCCATTACTTCAATTCCCATCTTTGCCAAGTGTTGATGCGTGCTTTACTCGTATGTCCGCACTGCGAGATCAAGGAGGCGTGCGATATGAAGGTGATGCAGTTCCTGAGATGGTTTATGTAGATTTTGAGCTATTCCGTGCTGCACCAAAGTCTATGGTGACTAGCGGGATTGGCGATGTTCTCTCCTGTCAAACTGCTTGGTTTGATTGGAAGTTGGCTCACGAGGCAGGCAAAGATGAATTTGGCTGGACAAAGGAGATGCCAAAGATTTCACAAATGTATCTAGATGAGCTCTATCTATGTGCTCCTGGAATAGCTGAGTTAACTGATGATGGTTTGAGGCGATTGATGGAACTTCACCGCGACATTGGCTGGCGTTGCCATGATATGGGTCATGCCCGATTTGAAGAGGGATCTGAACATTTCTTTGCCTACACTTTCGAGGAAGTTACCGGTAGAACAATACTTCACGGAGAATTAGTCAGTATGGGAGTCTTAATAATGTCTTATCTTCAAGGTAATGATTTCCAGCGCGCTAAAGAAACGATATCTCTGGCAAAAACTCGACATCGTTTAGAAGATCTTGGGGTCAAGCGTGAAGAAGTTCTGGAGAGTCTGCGAAGGCTTCAGTCATACACAGTTGAGCAGAAGCATTGGTATTCGCAGGCTCGATTCGTGGATCCAGAGAAAATTGATGAAGAGGAGATTATTGGCTTATTGAATTGGTAAAGCTAATTTGTCAGCGTTACCTTACTAAGCCCTCTTGGAGAATCTGGGTTAAACCCATTTTTAAC
>DFDL01000051.1:7512-8911 GCA_002367715.1 Actinobacteria bacterium UBA3028 | reverse complement strand
ACCGAAATTCAAGAAATTATTATCGCCACCGATCCAAACCTTGAAGGCGAGGCGACGGCGACATATCTATCGAGATTGCTAAAACCACTAGGAATGAAGGTCAGCCGCCTGGCATCTGGTCTTCCAGTGGGGGGCGACCTCGAATATGCAGATGAAGTCACACTGGGCCGCGCCTTTGAGGGACGCCGTACGCTCGAGAATTAAAGTCTCGACATTTCTCATTATTTGATACGCTTATGAGTTTCATTATTTGAGATAATCCTGAAACTAGCTTCGCCATCAGAGAGCCATAGAGGATAGTTAAGCCATGGGTTTAATTGTTCAAAAATACGGCGGCTCATCCGTTGCTGATGCCGAAGGGCTAAAGCGAGTCGCCAATCGGATCGTGGCCACCAAGCGGGCTGGCCACCAAGTCGTTGTCGTTGTCTCAGCAATGGGGGATACGACCGATGAACTAATCGATCTAGCCAACCAAGTCTCCCCGCTTCCAAATGGCCGCGAGCTAGATATGTTACTTACTGCTGGCGAGCGAATTTCAATGGCCCTGCTTGCAATGGCAATTGGAAATTTAGGAAATGAAGCTAGATCTTTTACTGGATCCCAAGCTGGCGTTGTTACTACCTCAACACATGGCCGCGCTCGCATTATCGATGTAACGCCATCTCGAATTACACAAGCGCTTGCAGAAGGCGCAATTGCAATTGTTGCGGGCTTTCAAGGAATTAGCCAAGATACAAAAGATGTAACAACTCTTGGTCGCGGTGGATCAGATACAACCGCTGTTGCACTTGCCGCTGCGCTTGAAGCAGATGTCTGCGAGATCTATACCGATGTTGATGGAATCTTCTCTGCAGATCCACGAGTTGTACCAGCAGCAAAGAAATTAAAGACAGTTACATATGACGAGATGTTAGAACTTGCGGCATCTGGCGCAAAAGTGCTGCACCTGCGTTGCGTTGAATACGCACGTCGTTATGACATGCCAATACATGTACGTTCATCATTTTCAAATAACGAAGGAACCTGGGTGGTAAAAGATCATCCTGAAGGAGGAAGCGACATGGAACAAGCAATCATCGCGGGCATCGCCCATGATAAGAGCGAAGCAAAGATAACTGTGGTTGGAGTTCCAGATCGCACCGGAACTGCGGCGCGTATCTTTCAATCAATAGCTGATGCCGATGTGAATATCGACATGATCGTCCAGAATGTTTCAGCTGCCGCAACGGGACTAACTGATATCTCCTTTACCTTGCCAATGACAGAAGGCGCAGGCGCAACAGCTATCTTGCGACGCATTCAAGGCGAGATTGGTTTCCAATCAATTCAATACGATGATCAAATCGGAAAACTCTCATTGATCGGCGCAGGAATGCGTTCACATCCAGGTGTTACTGCA
>DFDL01000051.1:5813-7242 GCA_002367715.1 Actinobacteria bacterium UBA3028 | reverse complement strand
CCCAGATCGAAGCTGTTGTTCATGGGGGAACTGGTCGATGAGCAAGAAACCATCTCTGGCAGTAGTTGGCGCCACTGGCGCAGTTGGAACAGTGATGCTCGATATTTTGAGTAAGCGCGAGAATGTTTATGGTGAGATTCGATTAATCGCATCGGCGCGAAGTGCTGGTAAAAAACTTAGCTGTCGCGGTGAAGAGCTAACTGTTGTTGCACTTTCACCAGAAGCGTTCGATGGAATTGATATTGCGATGTTCGATGTTCCTGATGAGATTAGCGCTAAATGGGCACCAATCGCTGCCGCTCGTGGGGCAATAGTTGTCGATAACTCTGGTGCATTTCGAATGGATCCAGAAGTTCCACTAGTTGTTCCAGAAGTAAATCCTGATGACGCTAAGAAACGTCCAAAGGGAATTATTTCAAATCCGAATTGCACAACACTTTCAATGATTGTTGCGATGGGCGCACTTAGCCGCGTATTTGGACTAAAAGAATTAGTAGTTGCTTCATATCAAGCAGCCTCAGGCGCCGGAAAATCTGGTATCGATACTTTGCGCGCCCAAATCACCGCAGTATCCGGAACAACCTCCGGAGATATCGCAGATGATTCGAAGGCTTACATTAAAGAGAACGGGCCATTTCCAAAGCCACTTGCGCTAAATGTTATTCCTTGGGCTGGTTCGCTAAAAGAGGCGGGTTACTCCTCTGAAGAACTTAAGGTGCGCAATGAATCACGCAAAATTCTCGGTGCTCCAAATCTAAAAGTTTCAGCCACATGTGTCCGAGTACCAGTACTAACAACGCACTCACTTGCCGTGCATGCAATCTTTGAGAAGGAAGTCACCAGAGAAGCTGCGCAAGATGTATTGCGTAACGCGGCAGGAGTCAAGCTTGTTGATGATCCAGAAAATTATATTTTCCCGACCCCAGCAGAAGTAGTTGGTACAGATCCAACTTGGGTAGGACGCGTTCGGCAGAGCCTCGATGACAAGCACGCCTTAGACCTCTTCTTATGTGGCGATAATTTACGTAAAGGCGCCGCTCTAAATACCGCGCAGATTGCAGAACTAATTGCCAAAGAGTTTTAAGGAGACCACTGACCTTAAGATTGCACTTCGTTGGGCGCGCGAACAACTAGGTGAAATAAATGGGGCCAACCTTTTCATCTCGGAGGTAAATGCCCAAGATTTTGTGCGAGCATTTAAGTCCGAGGGCTCCTTCTCATTCACCATGGGATCAACTTTTATCTATGGCCAGGCCTATGGTCCAAACCCGCATATTGATCCACACTGGGATAAGTGCGGAGTTGCATTTAACTCATTTGGGCCAAAACTTGGCCACCTTGAAATCGCAAATCAGTTTGATACCTACGGCATCAGAACCCAAATAATTGCTGGATTTGAGAGTATCGAAGAGTTGCAAGATGAAACGCT
>DFDL01000051.1:0-5555 GCA_002367715.1 Actinobacteria bacterium UBA3028 | reverse complement strand
GATGAAACGCTTTATCTCGAGAGCAAGCGAGTTAGGAATTCAAACGCTCTCACTCGGTGTTTCACACTCAAATACTGCGGCAATCAAAGCTTATAAAAGAGCAGGCATGGTTGAGATTGCTCAATTTACAAATTACTTAAAACCCGGCTTCAAGAGTAAGTAGCGAAACTTCTGGCGGCGATGCCACTCGAATTCTTGCAAATGGACTTGTACCCATCCCTGCCGAAACATGTAGCCATGGTTGATTTGGCTCGCGAGTTAAACCGCGTGCACGCCAAGTTGGTAAATCACAATTTGTAGTTAACGCTCTACTCTCACCAATCCATGGCAAGCGAACTTGGCCGCCATGTGTATGTCCAGCAAAAATCAGATCTAAGTTATCGCGGCTCATTGCCTCTAAAATTCGCAAGTAAGGCGCATGAGTTACTCCAATTGCAAGATGGGCTTTCTTATCTGGTAAGCCAGCAACTTCACTGTAATTATCAAGATTTAAATGTGCATCATCTGTTCCGCGCGCCTCGATTATTGTGTCATTAATCTTTATAACTTCGCGAGAATGATTTAAATCCAACCACCCGATTCCAGTTAGTGATTTATGCAGACCCTTCCAATCTAATTCGGGTCCAAGCTTTCGCCGGCCGCCATCTTTAAATAGATATGAGAACGGATTCTTTGGTTTTGGTCCATAATAATCATTTGAACCAAAGACAAATAAACCAGGGATATCAAATAACGGGTGGAGTGCATCGACAACTACAGGGACTGCATCTTTATGAGCTAAAAAATCGCCAGTACTAATTACTAGGTCTGGTGCCAGCTCGGCCAAAGATTTGATATCTGCAATCTCAACCTTGCGCCTTGGTGTTAGGTGGAGATCTGAAAAGTGCAGCACCCGAATCGAGCGGTGGCCAGCAGGCAGAACGGGGAGGGTGACCTCGCGTAGTTGATAACTCATAGGCGTGAGAAGATACCGCTATGGGACTAAAAGAACGACTTCATAGCGATTTAACCGAGGCCATCCGCTCAAGAGATGAGCTTCGCTCCGGAACAATTCGTATGGTTTTAACTGCGATTACAAATGAAGAGGTATCTGGCAAGAGCGCACGAGTTCTAAGTGATGCTGAAATCATCACAGTCTTATCCCGAGAGGCGAAGAAGCGCCGGGAAGCTGCAGATGCATTTAAAGATGCCGGTCGCGCTGATCGCGCAGAGCAAGAGACCAAGGAAGGCAGAGTAATTACCGAATATCTTCCAGAACAACTTTCACAAGAAGATATCACCAAGATAATTGCTGATGCGATTGCCGAGACCGGAGCATCAGGGCCTGCAGGAATGGGCCTTGTAATGAAAGCAATCCAACCTAAAGTTGCCGGCAAAGCAGATGGTGGACTAGTTTCAGGGTTAGTTAAAGCAGCACTTACTGGAGGAAACTAATGACTAAGTATGAATATGCAACCGTTCCACTTTTATCACATGCTACAAAACAAATTTTAGATACTTGGGGTTCAGATGGTTGGGAGCTCGTTCAAGTAATCCCAGCACCTGGTACAGGTGAACAACTTGTTGCATATATGAAGCGTGAGATTGCTTAATGAGCATCCGCCAAAAAATTAAAGAACTTGGACTAGACCTTCCGGTAGCTGCAGCGCCACTTGCTGCATATGTCCCAGCGGTAAAAACTGGAAAATTAGTTTTCACAGCTGGCCAGCTACCAATGTTAAATGGCGCAATTGCAATGACTGGAAAAGTTGGCGCCGAAGTAACTGTTGATCAGGCTAAAGAGCTCGCCCAACTATGTGCACTAAATGCTTTAGCTGCGCTCAATCTTGTTGCAGATATTGATGATGTAGCCCGAATTGTCCGAGTAGTTGGATATGTAAACGGCGCTCCTGGTTTTGTAAATCAACCAGCAGTCATAAATGGCGCTTCCGAATTACTTTTGGCGCTCTGGGGCGATGTAAATGGAAAGCATGCACGTTCAGCTCTTGGCGTTGCAGAGTTACCGCTTAACTCACCAGTCGAAGTCGAATTAACTTTCGAACTAAAGTAAAAGTCTTGTAAGTTTTATTGACCGCGCTTTGATAATCGGTCGATATCTAGAACGACAACAGAGCGAGGCTCTAGTCGAACCCAGCCACGTCCTGCGAAATCAGCAAGTGCTTTATTTACAGTCTCACGAGAGGCTCCTACAAGTTGTGCGAGCTCTTCCTGGGTTAGATCATGGTTTACATATAAACCATCCGCCTTTTTAACTCCGAAGCGCTCACCTAGATCCATAATTGCTTTTGCGACACGGCCAGGTACATCAGAGAAGACCAAGTCTGCCAAAACTTCATTACTGCGACGCAGCCTCTGTGCAAGTCGCCCGAGTAATTGCAATGAAACTTTTGGATGTTCAGATACCCAGCCAATTACCTGATCATGTGCAAGTGAGAGCAGGCGAGCATCTGTTACAGCAGTCGCAGTTGCAGTGCGTGGCCCTGGATCAAAGAGGGAGAGTTCACCGAACATTTCACCTGGCCCAAGAATTGAAAGTAAATTCTCTCTGCCGTCATTTGAAGTAATACCAAGTTTTAATTTTCCTTCGAGGACTACATATAACCGATTACCGTCATCACCCTCTTTAAAGAGCGTATTCCCCTTTGAAACTTTTACCAGAACCATCGATTCGCGAAGTGAGGATGCTTCTGCATCATCTAGAGCACTAAATAGTGGGGCCCTGCGAACGACAGCTTCATCGTTAATTTCCTTTGGGGTAGGCATTTGCAAAGGATACCTGTAATGGCGCTTCTAACTCCAATCAGGTTAGCCTTAGCGCATGACCAGCCAACCCCGTGCTATCTATCGGGTTCTGACTAAGACTTACCCAGATGTTCGATGCGAGTTAGATTTTAAAACACCATTTCAACTTTTATGCGCGACAGTTTTATCAGCGCAATGCACCGATAAGCGGGTGAATAGGGTGACTCCCAAGTTATTTAAAAAATTCGGAACTCCTAAAAAAATGGCAGGCGCTGATCTATTGGTAATTGAAGAGCTAATTCATTCAACGGGATTCTTTCGCAGCAAAGCTCGGAGCTTAAAAGGCCTATCAATAAAAATTATGGATGAATATGGCGGCGAAGTTCCGCCCGATTTAACGCAACTTGTAAAACTTCCTGGCGTCGGGCGCAAAACAGCGAATGTAGTTCTAGGACATGCCTTTGATATTCCTGGGATAACGGTTGATACCCACTTTGGCCGCTTGAGCCGCCGCTTTGGCTGGAGTAAATCAATGGATCCAGTGAAAGTCGAGTTTGAGGTCGGAGCTCTGATTGCTCGCAACGAATGGACAAATCTCTCGCAGCGAATGATCTGGCATGGCCGCAGAATCTGCCATTCTAGAAAGCCCGCCTGCGCCGCCTGTCCATTAGCGAAGTTGTGTCCTTCATTTGGCATCGGAGAAATGGATAAAGTTAAAGCCATGGCGCTAGTTAAACGAGATGAAGATTTCCGATGAAGTACGTTGTAGCAGCGATTGTTGCGGTGATTTTCTTAGCCTCCTTCGGGCTGACTAGAGATAAGGCAGAAAACATAAGCGCTAATAACCAAGTTGGTTTTGTTGAATCTTGTGACCAAATCAATATAGATCCGAAGATAACTAGCGGCACAAAGTTTCAATGTTTAGATGGAAAATCTGAAGTAATCCTTGAAGCAATTCGTGGACCAGTACTTATAAATGTTTGGGGATCTTGGTGCCCACCATGCAAGTTAGAGATGCCGTTTTTAGTAGCTCTGGCACAGAGTAAAAAAGTTGCAATTGTCGGAATAAATATCGACGAGCCTGACATGGCGACTCCGCGAGACTTTGTAGTCCAACAGGGAATCACTTGGCCAAATCTATTTGATGACGATGGCAGAAGCAAAGGAACTTTTGGTTTTGGAGTTCCAGTTACCTGGTTCATAGATGCCAGTGGCAAAGTTACCTATCGCCATATCGGGGTAATCGCATCACAAGAGATATTGTTTGCGGAGGTCGAGAAGTATTTGGGGATTAAGGTATGAAATATAACTGGGTAGATTTAATACTTGGCGTACTAACTGTTCTCGCATTTGTAGCTGGTTATCGAACTGGATTTATAAAATCAATATTTTCCATGATTGGATTTGTTGGCGGCGGTGTTTTGGGTTTAGCTCTAGGTTGGAATTTTCTGCAGAGCTGGGAGAACATCCTAGCTAAATTTGCTCTTTTACTTCTTGCGATCTCAATCGGATCTACGATAGGCCAGTGGGCGCTAATTAAATTCGCCAAATTTTTCCATAGCAAAATCTTGTTTGGCCCTTTTAAGTGGGCAGATTCATTGCTTGGCGCGGCCTTCTCTCTTATTCGCACGCTACTTATGGCCTATTTAATTGCGACTATCTGTATTGCAACACCATGGAGCTGGGCAGATGAAAATATCCCAACGAGCAAGATTTACCAGGAGATTGATTCTTATACTCCGCAGATCATTAAAACCGTCACCGATCGCGTTGATAGCCTCACTAAATAATAGTTGGAGGAGCTACCCATACCCCTAGGGGTATGATAAAGTAGGCGGAAATAGCGAGTGGAGGCTCTCATGGCTAAATCAACAACATCGCATGTACTTTCTGATCGAGATCAGATTGAGGCGATATCAAAGCGCGTGAAACGGGCACAAGGTCAACTTGGCGCAGTCTCTCGCATGCTTGAGGAGGGCAGAAGTTGTGATGAGATCGTTATTCAAATGTCAGCAGTCAGTAAAGCAATTAATACTGCAGCATTTACTTTAATCTCAGCAAGTCTCAAAGAGTGCATAGTTGAAGGTAAGACAAATTCTGATGCAGTTACCGAGAAGCTTCAAAAACTATTTTTAAGTCTGGCGTAACCGTGAGAAAACTATTTGCAATTCTAAGTATCTCAGCGCTATTCCTAACTGGATGTGGCTCTTCAGATTCAACAACAAATCAGAGCGTTGGAGACTTTGCTAAAACTATCTCAGATGAATCTGTTGTAGTTCTAGATGTTCGTACCTCTGGCGAATTCGCTGCCGGACATATCTCTAATTCGATAAATATCGATGTTGAAACTGGAGAATTCGCAAATCAAGTTGCGAATTTAGATAAGACCAAAACTTATGCCATTTACTGTCAGAGTGGAAGGCGATCAGCAATTGCCGCATCGCAAATGGCGAAGCTAGGTTTTACCTCGCTCTATAACTTAAACGGTGGAATCGGTGCCTGGGCTGGCGCAGGTCAAACCGTAGTTCAAGATTAAAATATAAAAATAAGATGGAGAAGGAAGAGAATGATCCGGTAGAGCCTAAAGGTCCAGGACTTTTCAGCAGATTATTCGGAAAGAATTAATCTTCACTCTTTCCCGAATCTAGACCGGCGCGAATTAGCTTCATAACATTTGGATCTGCAAGAGTTGTGGAGTCACCGACCGCTCGGTCTTCTGCAACATCTTGCAGCAGCCGGCGCATAATCTTTCCGCTGCGGGTCTTAGGTAGCTCATTTACAACGACTATCTGACGTGGCTTTGCAATAGCCCC
>DFDL01000067.1:8874-10750 GCA_002367715.1 Actinobacteria bacterium UBA3028 | reverse complement strand
TATGTATCGGCGGCGGAGCTGCTGGCCTCTATTTCTCGATTTTAATGAAAAAGCAAGACCCATCGCACGAAATTACAGTTATCGAGCGTAACCGCCCCTATGACACTTTTGGTTGGGGAGTCGTCTTCTCTGACGCGACACTTTCAAATTTTGTTCGTGCCGACGAACCAACCGCTCGCACAATCCTTCAATCTTTTAATCATTGGGATGACATTGATGTTCGAATTAAGGGAAAAAGTTTAAAGTCTGGTGGCCATGGCTTCTGCGGAATTGGGCGGAAGCGACTGCTGAATATTTTACAAGAGCGCTGCGAAGAGTTAGGTGTCAAATTAATCTTTGAGACTGAAGTTAAGGATGACCAGGAAATTGCGGCTGAGTACGCTGCTGATTTAGTAATTGCATCGGATGGACTTAATTCGGCAATTAGGAATAGGTATGCTGAAACATTTAAGCCAGATGTGGATACTCGTATCTGCAGATTCGTTTGGCTTGGAACTAAGAAAATTTTCAGGGATTTCACCTTTTTATTCGAAGAGACAGAGTTTGGGTGGTTTCAAGCACACGTTTACCAATTTGATGGTGACACTTCTACATTTATTGTTGAAACACCTGAAGATGTCTGGAAACGCTCTGGCCTAGAAGATATGACCCAAGAAGAGGCTATTGCTTTCTGCGAAAATTTATTTGCTAAAGATTTAGAAGGTGCGAAATTATTAAGTAACTCCTCGCATCTTCGTGGCTCTACAAATTGGATTAAATTCCCCCGAGTAATTTGTGAAGACTGGACACAGTGGAACATGATTAATGGTCGAAAAGTTCCAGTTGTACTAATGGGGGACTCGGCTCATACCGCCCATTTCTCAATTGGATCTGGAACGAAATTAGCTATGGAGGATGCAATTGACTTGGCAAAGTTCATGGGAGATGCAAATTCAAGGTCAATGGAAGATATTCTGGCTGATTACCAAGCAATTCGTGGTGTGGAAGTTATTAAGATTCAGAGCGCTGCTAAAAACGCAATGGAATGGTTTGAGAATGCAGCTCATTACACCTCAATGGAGCCGGAGCAGTTTAATTATTCCTTACTGACGCGTAGTCAAAGAATTTCACATGAGAACTTAAAGCTCCGTGATTCTGACTATGTAGCAGAATATGAGAAGTGGTTCGCGACGAAGGCCTTTGCAGATGCAGGAGTTCCACTTCCTAAGTCTGGTGCTCAAATTCCACCTATGTTCACCCCATTCAAAGTTCGTGATGTAGTTTTACAGAACAGAATTGTGGTATCTCCTATGGCGCAATATTCATGTGTCGATGGGGTTCCTGCTGATTATCATTTAGTGCACTTAGGCGCGCGCGCTATGGGCGGAGCTGCCCTTGTTATGACTGAAATGACTTGCACTAGTGCAGATGGAAGAATTACGCCTGGCTGTCCAGGAATGTATCAACCTGAACATTTGGCTGGTTGGACCCGTATTGTTGAATTTGTTCATGCTAATTCGGAAGCAAAAATTGGGATGCAGATTGGCCATGCTGGGGCTAAGGCTTCAACTCGACTGGCATGGGAGGGAATTGACCAGCCACTTAAAGAGGGTAACTGGCAAATCATCTCTGCATCACCACAACAATATATTGAAGGAGTTTCGCAGACCTCCCGCGAAATGAGCCGTGAAGATATGGATCGCGTCAAGGCAGATTTTATTCGCTCAGTAAAGGATGCAGATAAGGCAGGATTCGACTGGCTAGAGCTACACGCGGCTCACGGTTATTTACTCTCATCATTTATCTCACCACTAACAAATCAAAGAACTGATGAATATGGTGGTTCGCTAGAGAATAGAATGCGGTATCCAATTGAGATTTTCAAAGCTATCCGCGA
>DFDL01000067.1:4377-8602 GCA_002367715.1 Actinobacteria bacterium UBA3028 | reverse complement strand
GGCGGAATTACGCCAGCAGATTCAGTTGATATTGCAAAAGCCTTTGCCCAGGCAGGCGCTGACATTATCGACTGCTCTTCTGGGCAGGTAAGTAAGGAAGAGAAGCCAATTTATGGTCGTATGTTTCAGACGCCATTTGCTGATCGAATTCGAAACCAGGCAAAGATTCCAACAATTGCTGTCGGCGCAATCTTTGAGGCTGATAATGCAAACACAATCATTGCAGCAGGGCGCGCAGATCTTTGTGCAGTTGCAAGGCCACACCTAGCCAATCCAGCTTGGATTCTTACCGAGGGTGCCAAGAGCGGATTTGCCGACATGCCTTGGCCAAAGCAATATGTGGCTGCCAAGATTCAATTAGAGCGAAACTTAGAGCGTGAAAAGGCTCAAGCAAGCGCTGCAAAGAACGCTATGTCCTTTGAACAGATTACCCAAATATTTGGAGAAGTTTAAGCCTTTAAATAATTCCGTAATTTGCTACCGTCTTCATCTGCGAGCGCTGCTTGGCGCAGTTCTTTGATTCGGCTGGCCGCATCTGAATTATCCGCAATTTTATCTACTTCGGCCATAATCGCGGTGAAGTTGCGCCAACCATTACGATGAGTTTCACCATACCCTTTTATGACATTTGCGCATTCGCAAACTTCACAAGCTAAATCGTAATTTGTGGCAGCTAGTGTATTAATTTTTGCCAACCAGGTATCGATTCGTTCTTGCTCTAAGTTGAAGCGAAGTGATCTTGGGCGAATAGGCTTCAGGCGCGCTACGAAATATAGAAGTAGATAACCCCCGATAGACGCGGTGTTTAAGATTATTCCATCTGCACTTATTTTTTCAATTGTTTTCGTGACCGGCTTGGTACGTAAAATCCACTTACCAATTGGAGTTGGAAGAGTGTCAGCGATTTCCTCTGACATTGGATGTAAGTATTCTCGAACTTCCATAATCTGTTCATCGCTAATCTTTGATTCAGCACTAACTCGCTCAAATCGTGAGCGTCTTGTCTTTAGATCTGCAACTCTAATTGTATCTTCGTAAGTCATCCAAAGCGCTGTATAGCGGGCTGTTTCATTTAATAAGTGACCCGTCCCATTCCCATACTTCTCATCAGCTTCACAAATTTGAGATAGTCGATTTAGATATCGATCTGCATAAGCAATGCTCTGAAAGTCGGCTGTCCGCTTTACGCCATTTATCACCATCACTCGGGTTGATTCAGGAAAATCAGATTTAACTTTGGCGGCCTGACTTTTTAATTTACTTCCTACTACAGAAGATGGATCATTAGTTATTGCTAATTCTGCTTCAGGAGATATTTCTCCGGGTTCAACTGGTCGTTTACCAATTTGAATTGGAACCCCTGTGTTAACTGGCTTTTCTAGCTCCGCTCCTGCTTGCTTTGCCAACTCATAACTCTTATCAAAGGCGGCTATCGAAGTTTTTACACCTACGCCACCTCGTTCAATCGATGCAATGAATTGCTCACGAGGAAATGGGAGTGCTCCACTGCCTGCAATAGCCCCAAAGAGCGCTGCTGAAATGACGCTACCTGATTCTTCGGCAACCTTGGCAAAATCTGCTGCAATAAACTTTTTTGCTGCTTCCTTAGCAGATTTTATTATCTCTTCTGAATCAACTCTCCCATCTCCCATTGAGGTTCGCTCAGTCATTGAATAAACTCGGTGAGTTGAAGTTATAAATGTCGTTATATCTGAAGTTACAAACCCTCTAGAAATTGCGCGCCCTGCCTCCATTAATTCAGATGCAACAACTATGTCGACCTCGCCAGGCGTGGCCATTGTGCTCAGCACTGGTTCGTGAACTCCTGGTTTTCCAGCGCCATCGTCAGGAAAGAATTCCAAATAATAGACAGTGGTTCCTGTTCGCTGTGCTACTCCTGGTACGGATGTAGTTTGGGCAAAGAATCCATTGTGTTCAGCCATATCGACTGCCCAATCGGCTAAAACTCCACCGCCTTCTCCACCCATCGCAAGTAGTGCAAGAGTTATAGGTCGATTATGGGGAGTACTTATATTAGGCATCGATTCCTACTAGGCGTCGCTCAATTCCATTTTGTAATGCTCCAATAATTAGATTTCGAAGACGCATTTTAGTTCGATCCCAAATTGATGGATTACTTATGATTGAAGTCTTGTAGAAAGAAGGACATAGAACTGCAGCATGTGCGGCTTCGCCGCATAGACCGCACCCTACGCAAGTATTTAAAACTGTTGCCACTGGATCTTTCCGCATTGGATCTGGATTCGCTTTTATTGTTAAAGATGGGCAGCCATTTAACCGAATACAGGAATGATCGCCGGTGCAAGTATCAGGATCGACGCCAAAGCGTTCACGGACTACACGCTTTCCTTCTTTGACACGTTTAGCTATTGCAGGTCGTTCACGTCTGGTTTTATTAAGCGTACATTCACTCTGCGCAACGATAACTTTAGGGCCCTCTTCTTTTGTTGTTAGTGCTTCTTTAAATAAATTCTTCATCTCACTAACCTTGAATGTGTTTGAAACAGTCTTGGCCCACTCGACTCCAATGCCACGAACTGCGCGCTCTATTGGGTGTTTTGTAGATCTAATCTCACTCGATGCCGATGATGATAAGAGATCTTGACCGCCGGTTGCTGCGCTATAGGCATTATCAACAACAACAACTAGGCCATCACTCTTATTAAATACAGCATTTCCAATTCCACTTGTAAGCCCATTGTGCCAAAATCCGCCATCGCCCATAAAGCTAATGGTTCTCTTATCACTATTTAAATCATGAAGTGCCGAAGCTCCTGCAGCCCCTAAACCGTAACCCATTGTTGTCGCACCAATATTAAATGGTGGCAAAATTGAAAATAGATGACAGCCAATATCTGCCGAAATATGATGGTTTCCAATCTCTTTCTCTGCCAACTTAAGTGCAGTGAAAATTGGACGTTCTGGGCAGCCAGTACAGAAAGATGGTGGCCGAGCATGAATTTGATCCGTTGGGGCAATTGAATTAATTGAATTTGGTTTATCCCCATTAGGCCTGACAATCGCAGGTAAGTTGTTCTCATCTAATAGATGCTGCCCAAATTTTTTAACAAATTCCAAGATGCCTTTTGTTACAGAGGCTGGAGTGTATTCCCCAGCAACAGGCAACAAATCTTTGCCATGTAATGCCGTATTTACACCAGCCCTACGTAGTATCGCGTTTATATTCTGTTCAATGTAATCTGGTTGGCCTTCTTCGACTAGCAATATTCCTTTTTTACTGTTGGCAAAATCAATGACTTCATCATCAATTATTGGGTAAGTTACATTGAGAATATAAAGTGGAATTTTACTATTTCCATACACGTCGGAAAGCCCCAACAACTGTAGTGAGCGAATTACCGTGTTGTATAACCCACCTTGCATAACGATTCCAAAATCTTCAGATCCATCTGCAAATAATTCATTGATCTTATTGTCTTTTATGAATTTAACGGCAGCTGGCCAACGCTTCGTAACTTTCTCCTGCTCATGCATAAAACTTGCGGGAGGTAGAACAATTCGACTTGTATCACGGAGTGGATTCTCCATCGCATCACGGAGTGTAAATTCTGGCTTAACATTATCCTTCGCAATAAATCTTCCGTGCAAGTGACATGAGCGAAGTCGCAATTGCAACATCACTGGAGAATTACTTGCTTCGGAGAGTCGGAATCCAATATCAACTGAATCAACTATCGCAGTTAAATTTGGCCTCGGGTCAAGCAACCAAATCTGAGATTTCATTGCAAAAGCATGAGAACGCTCCTGCATAATGGAGGATCCTTCGCCGTAATCTTCGCCAACGATAATTAGTGCTCCGCCAGTAACTCCTCCAGATGCAAGGTTTGCGAGCGCGTCTGAGGCGACGTTAGTACCAACAGTTGATTTAAATGTTATGGCGCCACGAAGTGGATAATAAACCGAAGCTGCAAGTGATGCTGCAGCGGTTGCTTCCGAAGCACTATTTTCAAAATGTATTCCAAGTTCATCTAGGATCTCTTTGGCATCTCCTAGAACATCCATTAGATGAGAAATTGGTGCGCCTTGATATCCGCCAACATAAGAGACGCCTGACTGCAATAGGGCCTTTGTAACTGCAAGGATTCCTTCCCCAAAAAATTCCTCACCTTCACTGGCTCGAAGTTTTCCAACTTCGGTAGCAAACGACCGTTCAGCCATATCTCCTCCTCTTGCCCATGCATGT
>DFDL01000067.1:0-4092 GCA_002367715.1 Actinobacteria bacterium UBA3028 | reverse complement strand
CCACATGTCTAGGCAAAAATTCCTAAAAAGCATGTGTGCTAGATGACAGCGCTAATAGAGGAAATTGACGGCCGTCAAACCTAGAAAAATGAGCTTCTCAGGGCTAATCTCAATCCCCTGCGGCATATAGCGCGGATAGGTTTAACCAAACTTACTAAAGGAGAGAATGAATGGCTGACTTAAAAGCCCTAGCAAATGATCTGGCATCTGGAGCAGTGCAGGTCCTGGACCTAACTGCACCTTTGCATTCAAATACCCCAATCCTTGTGCTGCCTGAACCATTTGGCCAGACAGCTTCATTCCAATTGGAGGAGATTTCAAAGTATGACGATCGTGGACCTGCTTGGTACTGGAATAACTTTCATACCGGCGAACACACGGGAACTCATATAGATGCACCCAACCACTGGGTGACTGGAAAAGATGGCGACGATGTTGCCTCAATTCCACCACAACGCCTTGTTGGTCCAGCTGTAGTTTTAGATTTTGTTAAAGAGGCTGCAGAGAATCCTGATTTTCTTCTAGAGGTTTCACATATTGAAGCTTGGGAGAAAGCTAACGGACCAATCCCTAAGGGCGCCTGGGTACTTTTCCGTACTGGTTGGTCAAAGTTTGGTGATGATCCAAAAGCATTTGCAAATGCTGATGAGAATGGACCTCACACACCTGGACTGCCGCCTTCATGTGCCGAATTTCTTGCGACAAAGCGCGACATTCTTGGACTAGGAGTAGAGACCGTTGGAATTGATGCTGGTGGTGCATTTGGTATGGAAGTTCCATTTCCTTGCCACAATTACTTGTTAGGAAACAATAAATACGGACTAACTCAGCTTCGTAACTTAGATAAATTACCAACTACGGGTGCAATCGTAATTGCTGCACCACTAAAAATCGTTGGTGGCTCTGGTTCACCAACAAGAGTCTTTGCATTGGTATCTAAATAATCCCAATTTAAGATAATTAAAAGCCCGCCAATAAACATGGCGGGCTTTTTTATTGGCCTCTAAATTTACGTTTTGTTAAACGTTTGGCAACTAGAAAGCCAGAACCGCCACCAAGGCCTGGCCCAGGGTGGGTTGAAGCTCCAATGTGCCAAAGATTTTTTATTGGAGTTCGATGGCCGGTTGCAGATGAGAGCGGTCTCCATGGTGCAAATTGATCAATTCTACAATCCCCTGCATATGGATCGCCGCCAACTAAATTCTTATTCATGGCTTCAATTTCTAGTGGCCCAAGAACTATTTTAGAGATGGTTGCTGAATTTAAATTAATTATCTCTTCCCCAAGTTGATTAAGCACTCTATCCGCATACAAATCAAGACGCTCTTTGTTCCAAGATCCGTCCCCCGGATCAATTTTATTTGCGAGGTCTCCCTTAATTATTCGTGGATTTTCCTGTAATTGAATCCAAATAATAGATTTTCCGACTGGAGCTCTAGTGGGATCAACAGTGCATGGCTGCCCCACAACAATTGTTGGGCGTATTGGTAGGAAGCCACGATTTGATGCATTTACAGACTCTGAAAGTGAATTCATATCATCTAGTACGTGAACAATTGCAACATCTTTCATCCGAGCATCCGACTTCCAGATCGGAGTTTCAGATAATGCTAGATGAATCTGGATTGCGGCACGGCCATATCTAAATTTATCTGCCGCTTCTTTAATACCGACAGGAATTTTCGCATCTTTTAAAAGTTCTTGATACAAAGCTTGAGGAGTAGTTGATGCCAAAACAGCTCTTTTTGCAGAGAATGTTCTGCCATCAGCGAGAGTTACACCAGTGGCTTTCTCGTTTTCTAGATTAATTTTTACTACATCTGAATTTATTTTTACCTCTCCACCCGCGTTACTAATAATTTTATTTAAAGCTTCAACTAATTTGATTCCGCCACCTTCGGGGACAGGCATGCCACCATAAGCAATAGCTGCACCTATTACCTTAGTTATGAATGCGCTGCTGGCATCGTCTGGGCCTAGCCCATTATGAAGCGCCCATGGCGCAAGTAATGCCTTGCTCACTGGTGAATTAAATTGTCGATCAAGCCAAGGTGCTGCGGGTTCCAAAAGTTCCGCTCCGGTTGCAACTAAACCTCGATTGCCAAAACGTTTTCTGGCTAAGCGAAGTAGTTTTAGTGAAGATTTACGCCATAGGTCTGCTCCGAGTAATCCAAAGGCAAGATCTAATTTAGGGGTAAATTCATTCATTAGCTGAGCCCAGGACTCTTTATCCCCATGCTTTGAAAATTCTAGAGCAGTAACTTCTGGGTTTGTTGAGAGTATTGCGGTTCCACTTTTGCAAACAACTCCCGTGGGAAGTTCTGTATTTTTGTAAATCAAACCATGCTTAGCCAAGTCATCTTTTAATTCTGTATAGGCGGGACCGCCTACAAAGAGTGGATGCCAACTTGAAAGTAATTCGTGGGTAAATCCTGGCAGAGTAGCTTGAGATGTATGAATTGCGCCGCCTGCGGTTGCATTGCGTTCGCAGACCAGTACCCGCCAGCCCGATTTACTTAGAACCGCTGCTGCCACGAGAGAGTTTATTCCACTACCAATTATTACCGCATCGAAATTTTCTTTGGAAGTCATGAGTGAAATCTATTGCGGGTATTGTCTGGTCGTCAATAATCATGAGAAGATCGCGTATGTCAAAAATAGTTATAATCGGCTCAGGGATAAATGGGCTTAGCGCGGCGGCGCTACTTTCAAAAAAGGGAAAATCCGTCATTGTGCTTGAAAGCGCTGAACAATTCGGGGGTGCAGTTCGTACTGAAGAGATAACTTTGCCTGGTTTCAGGCATGATTTATTTGCCACAAACCTGAGTCTCTTCGCCGGCGGGGGCGTTATGGCAGAGCTTAAGGATGATTTAATCCGTAATGGGCTTGAATTTATTCCTTCAGCTAAACCATATTGCTCAGTCTTTCCTGATGGAAAATCAATTGGGATCGTAATGGATCGACAAGCAAATATAGACGCCCTTGAACGCATAGTTCCAGGCGATGTGGAATCTTGGAAAGCCCTTACATATAAGTTAGAGAAATTGGCCCCACACCTTTTCCCGATACTAGGAACAGAGCTTCCATCTTTTGCTGCGATAAAATCACTTTATAAAACTTGGCGAGTAATTGGTAGTGAGGGCCTCTTTGATCTAATCAGATTATTATTGCAATCAAGTAGGGCATTTACCGATGAATATTTTGTTCACCCAGAAACAAAGGCTCTTGCTGCCACATGGGGTATGCACCTTGACTATGGTCCCGATATTTCTGGAGGAGCGCTTTTCTCATTTCTGGAATCAATTGGTGGGCAAGAATTTGGAATGGTGATTGGAAAAGGTGGAGCTGATACTTTAATTAAAGCTTTAGTCGCAGTCATTCGAGAAAATGGCGGTGAAGTTATTGCCGGATCCAAAGTTATTGAAATCATCACCGAAAATGGTGAAGCTATAGCTGTCCGAATGCAAGGTGGTAATCGGATAGATGCAGACAAAATTATTGCAAATGTTAATCCAGCATTGATTCCAAACCTTCTCTCAAAAGTTCAAGCTGTAACTCCTGAAGTGTCAAAGATTAGTAACTTCCGACCAGGGCTAGGTACGATGATGATTCATCTTGCCCTCAGCGATCTTCCCGATTGGCAGGCGGCGCAAGCACGTGAATATAACTACGTTCACATAGCCCCTACAGTAGATGAAATGGCTCTGACATATGCCCTTGCAGCGGCCGGGAAACTTCCACAGACTCCGACGCTAGTAATAGGGCAACCAACTGTAAGCGATCCTTCTAGAGCGCCAGCAGGGAAACATATTCTTTGGATCCAAGTACGCGTGTTGCCACTTGAAATTACTGGAGACGTATCTGGAAAAATTACAGGAAAGAGTTGGGATGAAGTTGGTGAAGAATATGCAGATAGAATTATTCAAAATATTGAATCTTATGCGCCTGGGATCTCCAAAAAAATACTTTCTAGGAAAGTTCTAACACCAACAGACTTAGAAAGATATAACGCTAATTTTATTAAGGGAGATTCACTTGGTGGAAGTCATCACCCAGCACAATTCTTCTTTCTTCGTCCGATGCCAGGATGGA
>DFDL01000054.1:27400-32632 GCA_002367715.1 Actinobacteria bacterium UBA3028 | reverse complement strand
AATTAATGGCTCTGCTGACCAGGGTTAGAGCGAAACCCGGGGCCTCTTTACCGCTCAGATTTCCCTGAGGTACGCCTCGATAATTCACGTGTTATCTCACGGTTGGCTTGCCTCTCCATCAAAGTTGCGCGCTTGTCGTGCGCTTTCTTTCCTTTTGCAAGTGCCAATTCAATTTTTGCTATACCGTCTTTGAAATAGATTGAGAGCGGAACAAGAGTTAGGCCACCCTGCTTCGTCTCTGCCGATAATTTTTCAATCTCTTTACGGTGAAGCAGTAACTTGCGTTCTCGCCGAGGGGTGTGATTGTTCCAAGTTCCTTCCGTATATTCTGGAATATGAACGCCGCTTAGCCAGAGTTCGCCATTATTTACCATCGCAAAACCATCCACGAGTGAGGCTCTTCCTGCACGAAGTGACTTAACTTCGGTCCCGCTCAATACTATTCCGCACTCAAATACTTCTTCAATGAAGTAGTCATGGCGAGCACTCTTGTTCTGCGCAATCAATTTTTTTCCAAGCTCTTTCACCAATTCGACCACCCCATTTCCCAGCTAAATAATCAATCTAAGGATACGCGCGTAATCTCCTAGCAGATTCTATTTGGTGGCGGCAAGTCCCCCAAGCACAAGCAGTGCTTTCTTCAAATCCTCTTCTTCTGGAACCAGGAGATCAGGCGAGACTCCAACTTGATCAATCTTTCTCCCATTAGGAGTGCGATATTTACCAATAGTTATCTCTAATTTCGACCCATCCACTAATTCGATAATCTCCTGGACCGTACCCTTGCCATAACTCTTCTCACCAAGAATTACTGCACGGTTTCTATCCTGCATTGCTCCCGCAATTACTTCAGCCGAGCTAGCTGTTGATCTATTTATCAAAATAATCATTGGTGATGTAATTGGATCTTCATTAGTTGACTCTAGAACTACGGTTGACTCATCTTTTCTGGAGTATGAAACCACAGTTCCCTTATTCAAAAATATTGAGGCAAGTTCCACTGCCTCTGAAATAAGTCCTCCTGGGTTATCCCTAAGATCTAGAATTATTCCATCCTTATGTTTATATTTTCCTAGAGCAAGTAAAACATCTTCTGTTACCTGGCTTGTTATTGATGAAACTTGAATATAGAGCGTTCTGGACTGTAATTGATTTGCAGCAACATCGCCGACTAAAAGTGACTGACGAATTACTTCTATTCCAAACTGCTCTTGATTGCGTTCGAAGCCAAGACGCACTGATGTATTAGGTTCACCTCGTAAGGAAGCAACTGCCGTCGATACTGACACGCCATTCATCGCTACACCATTTATATCCAACAATAAATCAAGGACTTTTACACCTGCTAGCGCTGCCGGAGATTTTGGTTGGATGCTAGAAACTTCAAGTAAGCCAGACTTGTTCTTTCGTAACCAAATTCCAATTCCGCTATAACGCCCCTCCAAACTTTGGGAGAGAGTGCTAACACTTTCTTGTGGAAAGTAGTTTGCCCATTGGTCTCCTGAGGCCTTGAGGACTGCTTCGATTGCAGCTCTCTCTAAAACGCTCTGTTTTGGCGGGGTTGGATATTTAGTCAACACCTTTGCAATTGATTGCTCAACTGGGGATTTATGTCGAGCCTGTCCTACAAAATCACCCAATGCAAAAGCCAGAATTATTCCTAGTGAGGTAATAGCAGCAGTGGCATTGAAGCCAACTTCACTAATCCGTGTTCTAATCGCACGAATTGATTGCCTAGGGGAATTCATTTACGAATTCTCCTAGCAAAGCCTTAAATTGGCAAAGCTGCCTTAGAAATGGGCAGGGATATTAAGTTATTAGACCTTGAGGTACTTGCGCAGCGTAATAACTGAGGCGAAGGTAGAAACTACAAAGCCAGTAATTAGCAGAATTCCTGAAGCGACCCAGACGTCTGACCAAGTAAAGAACTTAGTGAAGCTAAGAAGCGGCGCAATTCTTGAGTCAACAAGTAATTTAAATCCTGCGAGTAAACCGGTTGAGAACATCCATCCCACGATTGCAGAGAAGACGCCCTCTAGTAAGAATGGTAATTGAATTGAAAATGATGAAGCGCCTACTAATTTCATTACTCCGGTTTCACGTCTTCTGTTAAAAGCGGCAATTCTCAGAGTATTGCTTATAAGTAATGCAGCGGTAAGAACACTTGCCAATCCAATTACCAGAGCACCATCTCGAAGTACACCAAGTAATTTAAAGAACTTTTCGAGGATACTCCGCTGGTCTTGAACTGAATCAACGCCTGGCCTTCCCGCAAACGCACTCTGCATTACTGCAAACTTGGTTGGGTCAATTAATTTAACACGGTAAGACTCTGGCAACTGATCTTGCGTTACGTTCTGTGCAATTGCCGATCCTTCAAACCGCTCTTGAAAATGAACATAAGCTTCGGATTGTGATTCATAATAAACAGTATCAACTACCGGCAGCGCCTCGATATCTGCTTTAATGGAATTACGTTGCTCCGCTGTAACTGGTCCACCTGAACATGATGGCGATTCTGAGAGTGTGCCACAGAGAAATACTGAAACTTCAATCTTGTCATACCAATAATCTTTCATAACGCGCACTTGTGAATTTGCAAGCAGTCCAACACCGAGCAATGTAAGTGAAATTGCCACAGTGATCATTACCGCTAAAGTCATAGTCAGATTTCGACGAAGTCCAATTCTTACCTCTTTAAAAAGAAATCCCGCTCTCATCTAACTCTCCTATCCTGCATATCCATAGACGCCACGAACCTGATCACGGATTACATATCCGCTTTCTAGCTCAATAACACGCTTGCGCATTGAATCAACAATCTTTGAGTCATGTGTGGCCATAACAACAGTTGTTCCTTCACGATTAATTCGATCTAGCAGCTTCATAATGCCGACACTTGTTGCTGGATCTAGGTTTCCAGTTGGTTCATCTGCAATAAGAATCGCTGGTCGGCTCACATAAGCCCGTGCAATTGCAACTCTCTGCTGTTCACCACCAGACATTTCTGAAGGTTTGCGATTAGATTTCTCTTCAAGACCAACCAACTCCAATACTTCTGGAACCTCACGATTAATCTCTTTCTGAGAATAACCAAGCACATGAAGTGTGAATGCCACATTCTCAAATACAGTTTTATTCGGGAGCAACCTAAAATCCTGAAATACAGTTCCGACCTGTCTGCGAAGTTCTGGAATTTTATGTGCTGAAAGTCTGTTTAGCTCTTTGCCTGCAACAATAATTTCACCAGAAGTTGGACGCTCTTCCCGAAGAACAAGTCGCAAGAAAGTTGATTTACCAGAGCCAGATAACCCAACAAGAAATACGAATTCGCCCTTTAAAATTTCAAGATTTACCAAATCTAGTGCTGCATGATTTTGTTTTGGATAAATTTTGGAGACGTTCTCAAAACGAATCATGGTCTCCTCCTTCTGCTTCTTTCGAGCAAATTTCATTTAAATGTAATTCAGAGAGGTGCAGGCGAAACTGAATTTCTCAGCTTCTACCTATGTCTGAAGTTTATTCAGAATTCCTTGCCTTACAGGGTAAAACTCGCAGTAGTAACTGTGAGTTTCTTAGATTTTCGACACAATTCGAGCTAATCCCTTTAATTTGTGCTCTTTCGCCATTTGATTCCAGCTTCAATAAAACCGTCAATTTCGCCATCCAAAACCGCCGAAGGATTTCCGACCTCAAAATTTGTCCGCAAGTCTTTAACCATTTGGTAGGGAGCTAAAACATATGAGCGCATTTGGTTTCCCCAAGATCCAGAATTATCTCCTTTGAGCGCATCGAGCTTTGCGCGCTCCTCTTGCCTGCGTCGCGCTAAAAGCTTTGACTGCAAAACCGCCATGGCTGTCGCCTTGTTTTGAATTTGCGAGCGCTCGTTCTGGCAAGAGACAACGATTCCTGAAGGAATATGTGTAATCCGAACGGCAGAATCTGTTGTATTTACTCCTTGACCGCCCGGACCTGAGGAGCGATAAACATCAACTCTCAACTCTTTCTCATCAATCAATATGTGATCGCTCTGCTCAACAACAGGGACTACTTCTACTCCTGCAAAGGAAGTGTGCCGCCTTGATTGCGAATCAAAAGGTGAAATTCTAACCAAGCGATGTGTTCCTTGTTCAACAGAGAGCGTCCCATATGCAAATGGTGCATGGACTCGAAAGGTTGTTGATTTGATGCCAGCTTCTTCGGCGTGTGAAGTCTCTAATACATCGACTTTAAAATTATGGCGCTCACAATATCGAAGATACATTCGCATCAACATCTGCGCCCAGTCAGCTGCTTCAACGCCGCCTGCTTCCGAGCGAATAGTTATTAAACAATCTCGGTCATCATATTCACCACTTAACAGAGTCTGAACTTCTAATTCGCGAATTGCGCGAGTTACATCATCTAGCTCTATTCCTGCTTCGGCTACTGCTCCTGAATCTTTCTCGCCCATAGCTAGCTCTAGTAAGAGCGGTACATCTTCGAGTCTTCTTCGAATTGTGTTTGCCTTATTTAAAGTGGCTTGAACCCTAGAGAGTTTGCCTGTTATAACTTGAGCCTTCTCTGGCTCATCCCAGAGATTTGGTGCACTGGCCTCTGCTTCTAAGGCTTTGAAATCTGCCTCAAGTTTGGGCAAGTTCAATACCTGCTCAATAGCAGTTAGCGTCTGGCGAAGAGCGCTGACTTCTTCAAGGTATTCACGGGCTGCCATAGGACAAGGGTAATGGCACATCTATTTTCAAATTGCATGTAATAGAGTTTACCTTCTGCGAAAATTGAAGGGTCTAAAATGAAATTCGACGATAGGTTCTATGAAGGATGTAGAAAAGCTGCGATGTGGCTGCTCCGAGTTGAATCTGCAATTCTTGGTGGGATCGTTCTTTTCCTACTTCTTGCCACCGTCTTCTCAACTGCCACTTGGCCATCGGCCCTAATCAGCGAAATAGTCTTTGCCATTCTGGGCGCTACCGGACTTTTTATTGCATCTACTGGCTTTGCCCGAAAGCTCTCCTATGGAAGAGCCCCTGCGGTACTGGCTAACTTGATTGCAATTGGCGTCTCTTACTACATGATTACTGGTGGCTTATTAGTTGTAGGAATNNTGCCATAGGACAAGGGTAATGGCTAGAAAAGTCGAGTTAAATCAATTGTCGGTTCGATCTGACATGGCCCCGATAGTTGCATTTATCTTAATATCACCCCCGGCAATGCTTGAAAGCAATGGGAAGCTAA
>DFDL01000054.1:26002-27203 GCA_002367715.1 Actinobacteria bacterium UBA3028 | reverse complement strand
TCCTCCCAAAATAATCCAGTCTCATCTCTGCCAACCTCAAAGTCTCGTGTTGCAAGCCAGATTGCCGTTGCTGCTCCTTCGATTGCTGAACGAGGTGCATCAGCGCCACCCATATCGGTTCTGCTGTGATTTGGACATGTTGCATCAACCAACAGACCGCGTGAACCATTTCCAGTTTCATGCGCCAAGTTTCTAACGAGGGCATTAACTCCCGCTTTGCTTATTCGATATGGCGCGAGTCCTCCTGTATTTCCTGGACCAGACATTCGACCCAAGCAAGCGGTAAAAATAATTATGCGGCCATCTCGCGCCTCCGCCATCGATGGCCCAATGGTATTTATCGCGACAAAGACTGAATCTAAATTAATCGCCATCACGCGGCGCCACTCTTCGGTTGTTGTCCGCAGAGTCTTTGACATCTTTTCACTCATTACGCCATGAGCGAGTACCAATGTTTTTGGAGTTCCATATTTCTTGGCAATCTCTTCAAATTTGATTCGAGTTGCAGCTAGATCCTCGAGATCCACTGTTTCAAATTCACAATTTATCTCTTTGGCGCTCTCTGCGGCGCGAATTGGATCCTTACTTACAATTACGACTCTGCGTCCAATAGCCGTGAGAGCTTTTGCCACTTCAAAGCCAAGGCCACGTGAGCCACCGGTGACAATAGCGAGTGAGTCGGGTGAGTCAGGTGATTCGGGTTGGGACGCTAAATTCATGGCGCTACTCTGCCCATTCTGGAAGCAAAAATCTTGCCCAAATCTCATACTCGCTTCTGGAAAGTAGGGCGGTAATCACAGCACGATTTTAGCAATTCTACCCTTGGAGAATAGTCCCCAGCCCCCGACGCCTATTAGACTCACTGAATAGGAATTAAATGAAAATAGCCCTTACAAGAATTGGGAGCATCGCTAGTGTCGGCATCTGGATCTAATACGCCTGCAAATCACTTTGGCGGATCTTTTGGCCCCAATGAGTGGCTAGTCGATGAGATGTATGAAAGATTTCTTGCAGATCCAAATTCGGTAGATGCAGCTTGGGGAGAATTCTTCGCAGATTATTCGCCAGCCACTGCAACTGCAAAAGCTATTCCTGCGTTAGACAATGCGCCAAAGGGTGGAATGCCACCACTTCCAAAGAAAGTTGTTGATCCCTCAAAACTTCAAATTCCAGTTGCCGCAACTCAAGTTTCACCAGCAAC
>DFDL01000054.1:0-25696 GCA_002367715.1 Actinobacteria bacterium UBA3028 | reverse complement strand
CGCAAGCAACTCCGGTTGCGCCTGCTGCACCTGAAGTACCAACCCCTGCAGATTTAGTTGTGAAGCCACTTCCAAATTTAGCAACTCCTAGCGCTTCAACTTTAGAGCCAATTCGCGGCGTAAGTGCAAGAGTTGTCCAGAGCATGGAAGCTTCGCTCTCTGTCCCAACTGCTACGAGCGTTAGAGCAATACCTGCAAAATTAATGATTGATAATCGCACCGTTATTAATAATCACCTAAAGCGCGGTCGCGGTGGCAAAGTTTCTTTCACTCACATCATTGGCTATGCAATGATCAGCGCAATTCGCCAGATGCCAGAGATGAATGCTTTCTTCGGTGAAATAGCTGGCAAGCCAGCAATCGGAAAACCAGAACATATCAATCTTGGAATCGCAATTGATCTAGCTAAACCAGATGGCTCTAGACAACTACTCGTTCCCTCAATTAAAGGTTGTGAGAGTTTAGATTTTGCACAATTTTGGGCTTCATATGAAGAGACTGTCCGCAAAGCTCGCGGCGGCTCACTTACTGTTGAAGATTTTGCTGGCACCACTGTCTCACTTACAAACCCAGGAACAATCGGGACGGTTCACTCAGTTCCAAGGCTTGTGCAAGGGCAGGGCTTGATTCTTGGCGTCGGAGCCATGGATTACCCAGCTGAATTCCAGGGCGCAAATGAGGTAACTCTTGCAGATTTAGCAATTAGCAAAACCATCACACTTACTAGCACCTATGACCATCGAATAATTCAAGGTGCACAGTCTGGTGATTTCTTAAAGCGAATCCAAGAATTGCTTCTCGGTGAGAATGGTTTCTATGATGAAATCTTTGCAGCCCTTCGGATTCCATATGTCCCAATTCGCTGGGTTGTCGATATGCGATTTTCCAAAGAGGGCGAAGTTGGAAAGAGCGCTCGAATTCAGCAATTAATAAATGCCTACCGCACCACTGGCCACCTAATGGCTGATATTGATCCCCTCGAATATGTACAGCGCTCACATCCGGATCTCGATGTTGTTACACATGGCCTTTCTCTCTGGGATCTTGATCGCGAATTTGCAACATATGACTTCGGCAATCAACCGGTTATGAAGTTACGTAGAATTCTAGGAACGCTGCGCGACTCATACTGCCGAACAATCGGCGTTGAATATATGTACATCGAGAGCCCGGAAGAACGACGCTGGATTCAAGAGCGCGTTGAAGTTGGTGCTCCGCGAATGCCTCGTGAAGAGCAACTTCGAATCTTGCGCAAACTAAATAGCGCAGAAGCATTTGAGACTTTCTTGCAGACTAAATATGTTGGTCAGAAGCGATTCTCGCTTGAAGGTGGCGAAACTTTAATTCCACTTCTAGATGCCGTGATCTCTTCTGCTGCAGAGAGCGGATTAGATGAGGTCTGTGTCGGAATGCCACACCGTGGTCGCTTAAATGTTCTGGCAAATATTGGCGGAAAATCTTATGGCCAGATATTCCAGGAGTTTGAGGGACATTATGCCAATAACCAAGTGCAGGGATCTGGCGATGTTAAGTACCATCTTGGAACCGCAGGAACTTTCACCGCTGAATCTGGTGCAACTACCAAGATTTACCTTGCTGCAAACCCATCTCACCTTGAGGCAGTTAATCCAGTTCTTGAAGGAATCACGCGGGCAAAGCAGGATAAATTAAATATAAAAGAGGCTTTCTCAGTTCTGCCGATCTTAATTCACGGTGATGCAGCCTTTGCTGGCCAAGGGGTTGTCTCTGAAACCCTCAGCCTCTCACAACTTCGTGGGTATCGCGTTGGTGGAACGATTCATGTGATTGTAAATAATCAGGTTGGCTTTACTACTTCACCACAAGCCGCACGCTCATCAACATATGCAACCGATGTTGCAAAAATGATTCAGGCTCCGGTCTTCCATGTGAATGGCGATGATCCAGAGAGCGTTGTTCGAGTTGCCAGAATTGCATATCAATATCGCCAAGAATTTAAGAAGGATGTCGTTATCGACATGATTTGCTATCGCCGACGCGGCCATAACGAGGGCGATGAGCCAAGCTTCACGCAACCGATGATGTATAAATTAATTGAGTCAAAGCGCTCTACTCGAAAGCTCTACACCGAAGCGCTAATCGGTCGAGGCGATATCAATGTCGAGGAAGCCGAAGAGGTCCTGCGCGATTACCAAGCTCAGCTAGATGAAGTTTATAACGCAGTACATAACAGCGAACCAGAGCCTGATGTAAAGCTAAAAATTTCTGTTGCCCCGCATCCAGCGACTGTAGATACCGCGGTCGATGAAGCCACAATTCGTAAGATTGTTGCAACTCAGATCTCTACACCAGAAGGTTTTGTGCCACACGCCAAGCTTGCACCGCAATTAGCAAAACGCGTTGAGATGTTGGATGAAGGAACTGTTGATTGGGCAACTGGTGAGTTACTCGCTATGGGATCACTGTTAATTGAAGGCCACCCAATTCGCCTTGCTGGACAAGATGTTCGTCGCGGAACGTTTAGTAATAGACATTCGGTAATTATCGATCAGAACACTGGAAAGGAGTGGACTCCACTTCGCTCTCTAATTTCAGATGAGAACCAATTCTTTGTCTTCGATTCACTTCTCTCAGAGTATGCCGCCATGGGATTTGAGTATGGGTACTCGGTTGAGCGTGAAAATGCCCTTGTAATGTGGGAGGCGCAATTTGGAGATTTCGCAAATGGTGCTCAGACAATTATCGATGAATTTATCTCATCAGCTCTTCAGAAATGGGGTGAGCGTTCCTCACTAGTTCTATTGCTGCCTCATGGCTATGAAGGACAAGGACCTGATCACTCTTCAGGTCGAATCGAGCGCTATCTCGCACTATGCGCAGAATTAAATATGACCGTTGCTCAACCTTCATCTCCTGCTTCATATTTCCATCTATTGCGTTGGCACATGAAGAATCCAGCACGTCGTCCGCTAATTGTCTTTGAACCTAAATCTATGTTGCGACTAAAAGCTGCTGCGTCTGGTCTAAAAGATTTCACTACCGGAACTTTCAAGCCTTTGATTGATGATGAATCAGTAACAAATGCAACTCGAGTAATTTTCTGTTCTGGAAAGGTTTATCACGACCTAGTTGCAGAGCGTACAAAGTTGGGTGAGAGCTCAACTGCGATAATTCGCGTTGAACAGCTCTATCCATTCCCATCTGCAGAATTTGCTGCGGTTGCAGCCAAGCACTCAAATGCAAATCTACTCTGGGTTCAAGATGAACCAGCTAACCAAGGCCCATGGCCATTTGTCGCACTAACTGTTAGCGAATTTTTAGAAGGTCGTACCTTGCGCAGAGTCTCACGTCGCGCTACTGCAAGTCCTGCTACTGGATCACATCATCTACATGAAGAAGAGCAGAAGGCTCTTCTAGTGGAAGCATTTACACGCTAATTTTATCGCGCTATTTTTTTCCCTTTCTTATAGCGCAGAAGCAATCTTCCAATTACTTCATTTCTTTCGAGTGCGCCCCAATTTCTTGAATCAGTAGATTCATCCTTGCTGTCGCCCTCAACCCAGATTCGGGAATTTCCAGCAGTTAATTGAATAACGCGCTTTACTTGCAAGATATCCGAGCCAAATTCTGATCGCCTGCGGAGTAGAACTACCTCTCCTATCAACTTCTCTAGAGCCCCTGGGCCACTCGCCCGCAGATCAATTCGCTTAAAGAGCAACCAATCTCCCGAATTTAAGGCAGGGGCCATAGAGGCTCCTTTGAGCTCTATTGCCATGAAAATCTTGAGAAAATTGAAATGCAACCGCTTCATAGTCGTAGTAGTGTCGCACCATCATCCAGAGAAATCCAGATAAGTCGAAGGCAGAGGAATCAAATGAAGAAACTTAAGAATGTTTTTACACCAAAGCAGATTGCATTCGCACACTGCGACCTACCTTGTGGAGTCTATGATCCAGCTCAAGCAAAGATCGAAGCGCTTTCAGTAAAGGCCACTATGGAGAAGTACGCGGCATCTAGCGATAATGACTTCAAATCTCGCGCCGTAGCAATCAAAGAGGAGCGCTCAGAATTAGTTAAGCACCACCTTTGGGTACTTTGGACCGATTATTTCAAGCCAACTCATTTTGAAAGCTATCCACAACTTCATGTTCTATTTAACGAGGCCACAAAGCTTGCCGGAGCCGGTGGAACTAAGGGATCTAACGATGTTGTAGTTGCAGATAAGTTGATTGCAAAAATTGATGAGATTGCAGAAATTTTCTGGGCGACCAAAAAATAAACTAATTTAGTAAAAAGGGCCTGCCAATCGGTAGGTCCTTTTTTATTGCAGCTTTACTTTCTAATTACCTTGAGATTGATTCGGCTGCAACACGAGCAGCAAATGAGAGTCGATCAACTATCTTGCGATCGATAGTTCCAGATGCGATTAACCTATTTGATTGGTGAACTTCAACGCTAAATTTGCAGATCTGATCTGTTATTTCAACACATGTGGCATGCGCTCTAATCTCGGCTCCAACACCAACTGCGGCATGTATAGATATTGCAAACTCTGATGTGACTGATGTTTGCCCAGCTCCTAGATGTTCAGCTAGCGCTGCAGAACATGCCCCTTCAAAGATATTTACTAGGGTAGGTGTAGCCAAGATTGGTAGATCGTTTAGAGCTTGTGCAACCGAGGTGTCTGCTGGCCTGACAGTAAGCGCGGCCATTCCAATTGCACCTCGCACTACCTCTAGATTCATAACCGCTAACTTAGCGGGAATTCACGCCTAATTTCATGGGAAGTTTCAATTTCGATATGTGTTTCGCCATTTATCGTAGTTTCAGTGCGGCGATATTCGGTGATTGTTTGAGTTGGGCTATACATCTGTGAAGCGAGCAGAGCAGTCTGCTGCGCAATTCGATCATTTAAATTCTCTGGCGCCGCCTCTTGGCATTCTTTGACCAGTAGCTCCTTCATCTGAACGAGTATCTCGCGCTCGCGCTCCATCTCAGTTAAGCAAGGTGGACAGTGCTGGAAGTGTAATTCAATGCTTTGAACACGGCCCTCATCTTTAATCTCATTATCGATAAAGAGAAATAGTGAGTACAAGAACTCGTTACATTCCATCTGAACCTACATATCCGCGATCTTTCGCATAATCTAAAAGTAGGGAGCGCAGTAATTTACGGCCACGGTGTAGACGAGACATAACTGTGCCGGCTGGAATTGCTAAAATTTCTGCAATCTCTTTGTAGGCATAACCCTCAACATCAGCATAGAAAACTGTGAGGCGAAACTCTTCTGGAATTTCGTGAAGGGCTCGCTTTACATCACCATCTGGAAGATTATCCAATACTTCATCTTCGGCAGATTTACCTAGATTGCTGGTGTGACTTGCAGAGGCCGCTAATTGCCAATCCTCTACTTCACCATCAGATATAAGTGGTCTGCGCTGATCTTTACGATATGTATTAATAAAAGTAGTTGTAAGGATTCGATAGAGCCAAGCCTTCAAATTTGTACCAGGCTCGAATTGATGAAATGAGGTAAAAGCCTTTGCATATGTATCTTGAACTAAATCTTGTGCATCATGAGGATTTTTTGTATAGCGAATTGCAGCGGCGTAAAGTTGATTTGTGTACTGCATTGCATCCTTCTCAAAGCGCGCAGTGCGCTGGGCAATGTCCTCCGTAGCCAGCAAGCCAGCAGGAACTTTAACTTCAATCTCGGATGTCATTGGTAGTAAGGCTACTGCCAAGATTTAGCTCCAATCACGATTTGTGGGCTTGAAAAATTTTAGCTGCCGAACATAACAAGCTTTGGGCACAATTTATTCCCAGGATTCACATAATTCCCAGACTAGAAGAGCGTATTTGGCTCTCCAACATCAATCTCCTCAATTAATTGGGCGCCATTGTTTCGAGTGGCATTTACCTTGGTTGAGACCGGGTGGGCAGATAAATCTTTAGCGGGCTCGGCTAATTCCAATAATTCTCTTATCTCATCGACCGAATTTAGCTCTGGATTTAACCACTCGCCCCATCGATCTTCTGGTAGAAAAGTTGGCATTCGATGGTGAATTGTTGCCAAGAAATCTACAGCAGGGCGAGTAATTATCGCAGCGCTTTCGAAGACCTCGCCATTGCTATCAACCCAACGATCATAAATTCCAGCGAAGGCAAGTGATTTATTCTCGAACTTTGAGTGAATATAGAAAGGTTGTTTACTCTCATATCTACCAAGTTCAGTTGCCCATTCGTAATATCCAGTTGCAGGAATTAAACAGCGCCGAGATTTAAATGCGCTTCTAAATGTCGGCTTCTCGTGCACACTCTCGGTTCGAGCATTTATTGCCTGTGATTGTGAACGAACTGCTTCACTGCGATCCTTGCTCCAGGGCGCAATGAGTCCCCAAGACACTGTTGCTAATTCTCGCACTTGATTTCGAATAATAAAGATCTCGCGAGTTGGTGTGATATTCCAATTTGGGTTGCTCTCGATGGCCGTTACGGGAGTGCTTAACTCAAATTCTTCAATCAACTCGCCTGCTGATTTAACGAGGGCGAATCTTCCACACATACCTCAAGAATACCTGCTGAGGTAGACTTGCGTAGTGAGTGAATTATGGAGCGCCCCCTTTCGAGGCAATAATCCAATCTTTGCTGCCATAACAATCCCTGGATCTAAATCAGCTACCAATCGCGCATTGATTTTAGCTGCGCTTGCAAGCTCACCCTCAAAACTTAGGAGGCCGCTTCATTCAAGAGATTCTGCCTTAATGATTGCCGGACTGCGCGCTATCGGCTGCCAGATAATTGAGGAAGCAAATGGCGATTTAGAAATTACTCCAACAAAATTTTTCGGACCCGCAAGTGTTGATGTTGGAAATGCCGGAACTGTAATGAGATTTCTACCTCCGGTTGCAGCCCTTGCATCTGGCTTAATTCACTTTGATGGTGATCCCAGATCACACGAGCGTCCAGTTGGCCCAGTAATTTCTGCCCTTGAGGAACTTGGCGTAAGTATTGAACATGGCGGTAGATATAGCCTGCCATTAACAATTAATGGAAATGGCTCAATTAATGGCGGCGAAGTAGAGATTGATGCCTCTTCATCTAGCCAGTTTATCTCTGCGCTGTTAATGATTGGCCCAGCTACAAAGAATGGAATCACAATAAAACAGGTAGGCGATTCTCTGCCCTCACTTCCCCATATCGAAATGACGCTAGATATGTTGAAAACTTTTGGCGCGAATGTAACCATAGAGATCGCAGATAATGGAAAGCGCGAGTGGAAAGTGGCCCCCGGAAAATTGATAGGACAGGATTTAATTATCGAACCCGATCTCTCAAATGCCGCCCCATTTATGGCTGCAGCAATGATCACTGGTGGTGAGGTTAGGATTTCAGATTGGCCAAAGCAGACCTCTCAACCTGGTGATCAACTACGGAAAATATTGACGCAGATGGGAGCCGAAATAGAATTTGTTGGAACAAGTTTGAAGGTAGTTGGCACTGGAAAAATTTTAGGAATCGATATCGATCTACATGGCGTTGGTGAGTTAACGCCATCAATCGCCGCAATTGCAGCGCTAGCTTCAAGCCCTTCATCTCTGCGAGGCATTGGGCATCTGCGCCTACATGAGACCGACCGCTTATCAGCACTTGCCACAGAGATAAACGCACTCGGCGGCGATGTGGATGAAGAGGAGAGCGCACTTCATATCTCACCTGCGCCACTTCATAGCGGGGTATTTCATACCTATGAGGATCACAGGCTCGCAACTGCAGGTGCCATGCTCGGTCTGGTTGTATCCGGAATTCAAGTTGAAGATATTGAAACTACCCGTAAAACCTTGCCAGATTTTCCTGGCGCTTGGCAAGAGATGTTGGACTCTAGAACTTTATTTAGCTCAGAGAGCAAAATTTAGTTATGGTCGAACCACGTAACTTCAAAGAGTTTGATGAAGATGACGTGCGTTCTAGGCCGCCCCGCAGTTCAAGGCCCCGAACAAAAGATCGGCCAGATTATTCACAGGCGCTCTCGGCATTTGTAATTGCTGTTGACCGTGGCCGTGTAACTTGTCTGGCAGATAACAGTGAGATCACTGCAATGAAATCACGAGAGCTTGGCAAAAAATCCGTAGTTGTTGGCGATTTAGTAGGGATAGTCGGCGATGTATCTGGAGCAGATGGCACTCTTGCCCGCGTAGTTAACGTATCAACCCGAAGAAATGCACTTACAAGAACTGTCGATGACGATGCAGAGCTAGAGCGAATGATTGTTGCCAATGTAGATCAGATGGCAATTGTGATCGCATCCCAAGACCCAGAGCCTAGACATGGTTTTGTAGATCGCGCACTTGTTGTCGCATATGACCAGGCAATAACTCCAATAATTATTATGACTAAGTGCGATTTAGCAGATGGCGAAGAGTTTCTGCAGGCCTATAAAGATCTCGATATCAAGATAATTAAGGTCCAAGTTGAGAAGCAAAAAGGGCGCGAATTAGATGAGATCCGAGAAATTCTTGCCAGAAAGAGCACGGTTCTACTGGGCCATTCTGGAGTAGGAAAATCAACCTTAGTAAATGCGCTAGTTGAAAGCGCTGATCGAGCAACAGGTTCGGTAAATGATGCAACTGGACGCGGCCGACACACCTCATCTTCTGCAATTGCGCTCTCACTTGCTGGTGGTGGATGGATTATTGATACGCCCGGCGTGCGCTCTTTTGGCGTTGCACATGTCGATAGCAAGCGCGTTATTAGCGCCTTTGGTGAATTTCGTGAAGCAATCGAACACTGCCCCAAGAACTGCTCACATAATGAAGAGAGCTGCGCGCTAAATTCATGGGAGCTAGATGCAAATAGCAAATCTCGCCTTGAAAGTCTGCGCAGGCTGCTGCAAGCCTAAAGTAGGATTCCAACATGTCCTTTGAGCGCGACCTAACGGCAGATCTAGAACTTGCACTTCGCCTTGCTGATATCGCCGATGAGATTTCACTTAAGCGCTTTGAAGCACTTGATTTAATTATTGAGAGCAAACCTGATCTATCTCCGGTAACAGATGCCGATAAAGCTGTAGAGGTTGCAATTAGAGCCGCTATTAGCCAGGCCCGAGCAGATGATTTAATTGTCGGCGAAGAATTTGGCAGCCCCGATTCACTTGTAGGAAAGTATTACTGGGTCATAGATCCAATCGATGGAACTAAAAATTATCTACGTGGTGTTCCAACCTGGGCAACGCTAATTGGTTTAATTAACCCAGAAGGCAGAGTGGTTGTAGGCGTAGTTAGCGCACCTGCCCTCGTAAGGCGTTGGTGGGCTGCAGAGGGTACTGGAGCAAAGCTTAAATTCAATGGTGAGCTAAGAGATATTCAGGTATCAAAAGTTTCAAAATTAAATGATGCCTCAATCTCATACTCCGATTTAATCGGTTGGGGTACTCGACGTGAGAAGTTCCTCGCGTTACAAGAGAAGATTTGGCGCACTCGCGGGCATGGTGATTTCTGGTCACATATGTTGGTAGCGCAAGGCGCAGTTGATTTGGCTGTGGAGCCATCACTCGCGCTCTGGGACATGGCAGCGCTAGATGTGATTATCCGTGAAGCTGGAGGCAAATTTACAAATATTTCTGGTGAGGCTGGTCCACACGGGGGCAGCGCAATCTCTAGTAATGGACTTGTGCACGAGGCTTTTATGAAAGAGATAAATTGATGTCCACAATTTCAATCAGTGATACGCAGATCCAGCTATATCTTGCGATTGGCTTGTTTACAGTAGTTTTGATTGCTCTAATAATTATACGAGCGAAGAAATCCCCGCCTGTGATTGTGCAATATGAAGAAGTTTTTCAAGTTGAGAACGAGATTTATGAAACTTCGCCATATAAGAAAGATCCAGATGCCACCTTCGATATTCCTACTTTACGTAAAATTACATTGACGTTAATTACCGGTCTTAGCGAACATATAGCAAAGATGGCCGAGAGCCCCTCTGATCAACATAAGTCAATGGCTGCAATTGCAGAGAAATTTGAATCAGATGGAATATCACCGATTGCCTACACTCAGTGGAACCAATCTCCGATTCAAGGTATTGCTGCTCGGATAATTTTGAATGGTAAATCTCGAACCGCCCTCTTTGGACCAAGTGTTGCTATGGCTAAAGCCAGCTCTTCCTTCGTAAGTGAAATTTCGGCTGGAGTCGAGAGCGCTCATTCGGCTGGTCATAGCGTCTTTGTATTAGCTATAGATGGACTGGCTTATGGCGCAATTAGTGTGAGCCACGGGCTGCAAGAAGTTGCAGCCGCATAATTTGGTAGCGGGGACAGGATTTGAACCTATGACCTCTGGGTTATGAGCCCAGCGAGCTACCGAGCTGCTCCACCCCGCGTCGGTTCGGCAATCTTATGCCGAAAGGTTTAATAACCCAAATTACTTCTGTGCTGCAATCGCTGCTGCAATCGCTGCCTTTAGTCGATCTTGGGCTTTGCCATACGCGGTGAAATCACCATTCTTAAGTGCGGCCTGTGAATCTGCAAGGGCAGATTGTGCACTTGCTAGCGCTGCTTTTAGCGAACTACTCATATTTGTAGTTCCGCCAGAAGTTTTTCCTCCGCCAGATTGCGTGCCATCATTTAGATCGGTTCCAGAATTTCCACCGAATACTTGATCGAGTGAACCTTGGAGTGTGTCATCAAATCCGATTACATCACCAAATGAGACAAGTACTTTCTGTAGCAATGGATATGCCGCTGTATTAGCAGTTGCCCGAACATATACCGGTTGGACATAGAGCAAACCGCCACCGACAGGAAGTGTTAACAAGTTTCCAAGAACTACATCAGAGCCACCTTGGCGCAGCAGTGAGAGCGCTTGGGCAACTTCAGGCTTAGCTTCAAAGTTTGATGCGACCTGAGATGGTCCCGCAATATTTGTTGAACGTGGAAGTTGGAGAACAGTTATCTTTCCATAATCTGGTCCGTGATCAGCATTTGCTACGGCAAAGGCAGTTAGGTTCTGACGATTTCCCCGAGGAACAAATGAAGTTGTAAGTGAGAATGCTGGCTTCTCTTCTCCTGGAAGCTGAAGTGTCATGTAATAAGGGGGCTGTATACCTGCATTGCCGCCCAATGATGATGGATCGGTAGGTACGCGCCAGAAATCTTGTCCGCCATAAAATGCATCGGCAGTTTTAACATGATAGGTACTAAGTACATCGCGTTGGACGCCAAACAAATCTTCTGGATAGCGAATATGCGAGAGTAGCGACTTAGACATTGCACTCTTTGGGGTAACGGTTCCTGGGAATGATTTACTCCATGTTGCTAGAACTGGATCTTTCTCATCCCATTGATAGAGCGTCACCGTTCCATCGTAGGCATCAACAGTTGCTTTTACTGAGTTACGGATATAGCTAACTTTTCTATTAGCAAGTGAGTCGACCGCGTTAGAGCTTGTAGTAATCGAGTTAGTGGTGGCTTCGGCCAGATTGGTCTTCTTGGAATATGGATAACCGTTGCTTGTTGTATAGCCATCGACAATCCAAAGAATTCGACCATCTACAACTGCTGGATACACATTTCCATCCAAGGCCAACCAAGGCGCAACTTTTTCTACGCGCTCACTTGGATTTCGATTGAAAAGAATCTTTGAATCTGGGTTGATCAAATTGGATAGAACAATTCTCTGTTCCTGGTACTTAATAGCAAAGAGCAATCTGGTAAATAGTGACCCCATTGGGACGCCACCCTTACCGTTATAGGTGTAGTTCTTCTGACCGTTTTCAGATTTATCATCTGGATAGTCAAGTTCAGCTGGCTTGCTGCCCTTAGCGCCACCAATAATTGAATAGTCAGGCACGTTCTCACCAAAGTAAATTCTAGGCTCAAATTTACCTAAGCCAGAAGTTGGTGGAATATCACCAACAGTAAACTGTGGCTTTCCATCGGCATCGATTGCATTTCCGAGTGCTGAGACGAAACCAAATCCGTGGGTATAAACCAGATGATCGTTGATCCAATTTCTAGCTGGGTTGCCCTCGATACTTAACTCACGGACTCCAACGACAGAATCGCGCATTACGCCATCAATCTCATAGCGATCAACATCGAGTGAATCAGCGAAGCTGTAGTAAGGCTTGATCTGCTGTAGTTGGCGGAAGGTAGATGGAACCACACTTGGATCTAGCAATCTAATATTAGAAATTGTGACCTCATCATTTTTTAATTGGCCAGCAGAAGTTTCAATAGTTGCTTGATAATCCTGAACAACTACATTGCTTAGTCCATAGGCCGCGCGAGTCGCTTCGATATTGCGCTGAATATAAGGAGCTTCCTTGCCAGACTCACTTGGCTTAACTTGGAATTGCTGAATTGCAGCTGGGTAGATGCCAGCGATAAGCACTGATGAGATTACAAGAAGGCTCAAGCCCGCAGCTGGCAGAACCCATGAGCGGCGAATTATGTTTGCGAAGAATAAGAGCGCGCAGATAATTGAAATTCCGGCAAGGATTGATTTGGCTGGCAGGAGCGCGTTTACATCGGTATAAGAAAGACCGGTAATTAATCTTCCCTCTTTTAACTCAAGTGCGTAGCGATCAAACCAGTATGCAACCGCCTTGATTAAAACAAAGATTCCCATCAGAACTGAGAGTTGAACGCGAGCAGCAACGGTTGTCTTATCCTCTGCCACCTGCAATCTGATACCGCTATACAAGTAGTGAACTGCAGCCGCTGCAATAATTGCGAGCAGTAGCGTTGAGATTGCCCAAGCAATTAGCGACTGATAAAAGGGAAGCTTAAATGCGAAGAAAGAAATATCTAAGCCAAACTGTGGATCTTTGACGCCAAATTGTGTGGAGTTCTTAAATTGCAACCAAGAGTCCCATAACCCAACCCCGGAGCTGCCCGCGAAATAGAAAAGTCCTACTGCGATAGCAATTAATACCCAGCGGCGAATTGGTTCTAGTTGTCCGCGATACCTCTCTAAATTGTCGGCCTCGATTGATATCGGCGCATAAATTGGACGACTTCTAAATGCGATATAAATATTTGTCGTAATAAAGATCGATGTTATGAGTCCAAAAAAGATGAAGAGGTAGATTTTGGTAGTTAGGACTGTGCTCCACACCGATACAAAATCAACTGACCTAAACCAGAGAAGGTCGGCATAAAATCCACTTAGGCTGACCAGAATTGTTACCAGAATTACTAAGACGATTGCAGTCAGTGCTAGGGGGCCAGGAAGCTTGGGCTTTAATGGATTATTCGGAAATTGGAATGAAGTCATGGCGTAAGCCTACCCAATGTCAATTGGTATCGAACAATTAGTATTTTTTACGCAAAAATCAGCTCTCACAGCTCAGTGATTTGGCAAATTCCGAGCTCGATAAGCCGTGAATTGCCTGAGATAAGTTTGAAACTGGAAGAAGTTGAATGCCAGGAACATCAATCGTTAAATCTCGACAGTTGGTCTGAGGAAATATTGCAAGCCTCGCTCCAGCCTTTGCTGCGGATATCAATTTTTGATCCAAGCCGCCGATTCCACCCACATCGCCACTCTCGTTAATTGTGCCGGTTACAGCAATTGACCTGCCTGCAATTAACTCTGGTGACTGAAGCCTTGCAATAAGTGCAATAGAGAAAGCTAGTCCCGCACTTGGGCCGCCAACTTTTTTCATTGCAAATTCAATATCGGATTGCTTCCAATCCAGCGCCTTGCCTGGATCTAACTTCTTTAAGAAATTTGCTGCGGCGATTGCAGCCTTGGCTTCAGAGCTCTGCATCTCTCGCTTAGCCTCTCGATTGGCAGCATCTGTGGTCTGGCCGCTCTCATAAACTAATTCATTTGGTAGGACTAAAGACTTGCCACTCATCCAAGCTGCTAATACCAATATTCCAGGTGGCTTGCTCTCTGGATTAGTTACGTAAACCGAGAGGGAAAATAATTTGCCAGAAGTTTCAAGGTCAAAATCTTCATTGATCTTTACGCTCTTACCTAAGAGGTTTGTTACTGGACCTGGAGAAATAATCGCAAATGGGGCGGGCCAGAGGAGTGCAAGCAGGGAGACTGAAATTAGGAGGAGGAGCGCGGGTCTTGAATGGTACTTAGGAATTGGACGAGGGGTCATCCCGGAAGCTCTCTTGAAAGCTTTGAAACTTATTAACCGAGCGATTGGTCTCATTTGTAAATTTATCTTTAAATTTGGCGATCCAGATTACATAGATAATCGCGCCCAAGACAGCGAAGAATGGCACTAGCCACCAGATTAGGGCGGCGAAGACTGAACTGCCGGTGGGAGCTAAATCCATTTACGTTACCTGACTCCATTTTCTAAGTAAAACTAGCTTTAATTTATAAGTAACTTAGTATAAGTAAGTTAAGCGATTTACTTCACGCCTGTGGGGAGAACCTTAACAAGTGGGGCGGAGAAATTCCTATTATTCAACAGAAATCTAAGGAGTCAGGTGGCCTGGTCACCTTTACTTTGTTGAGAATTAAGGATTATTTCAGCGAATTTGGGAAGAAATCCCAACCATTTTCCGTTAAGTTAAATACGGTTAACTAAGTAGTTTTCAAGAAAATTTAAGCGATCAGGTAAGTTGACAGAAAGGTGGCAAGTGATGAGCGGAAACTTTGGCTTTGGACCAGACTTTAATCCTGATGACTTTAATCTTGATGCTAGTCAGAGTGCAGAATTCAAAGAGCTATTTGCCCAACTCTCTAACTTTGGATTAAACCCGCAAACTCTCTTTGCTGCTGCAAATAAATCTGGATCTTCAGGCCCACTTATTTCATCCGAAGTTCTGCGTGATCTCTCTCGAAAATTTATCGCAAGCCAAGGTGATCTGCCGGTTGGTTCGCAAGATATTGCAGATGCCCAAGTTGCACTCGATATTGCAAATACTTGGTTGGATGAGGCAACAAATTTTCCTGCTCTTTCAAGATCAAATCTTCCAGCATGGAGCCGTAGAGATTGGCTCGATTCAACGATTCCAAATTGGGCAAATTTGATTGAGCCACTGGCTAATGGAATGGCAAGTGCGCTAACTGATGTCCTAAGAGCCAGCCCTCTGGGCGAGGAGGAGGTGAGTGCACCAGAAATTTCAGCAGTTATGCCGATTATGCGGGCTTTTATGGGCTCGTTAATTACAAACCAACTTGGAACATCAGTTGGCCAGCTAGCGCTCGCGGTAACTGGTTCAAATGATGTGGCAATTCCATTATTCAATCAGAGCCAGGCCCGCCTGATTCCACAGAATATTTCAGCCTGGGCAGATGGTTTAGATATTCCTTTAGATGAGGTGCGAATCTTTCTTGCAATTAGAGAGGCTGCTGCCTCAAGACTCTTCACACATACTCCTTGGCTCGCTGAGTATGTACAGAGTGCGATCGCCTCATTTGGTTCTGGAATAAAAATTGATATTGATTCGATTCAAGAACAAGCTGAGCGCGCACTTGAGACCGGTGAGCTTGATATTAATAATCCAGAATCAATTACAGTTGCAATTAATGCCGGCCTCTTTAAGCCTGTTCAGAGTCCAGCCCAAGAAGCAGCTCTTGCAAAACTAGAGATTATTCTGGCCCTTATCGAAGGTTGGATTGATTACATAACAACTAAGGCGGTTGGTGATCGACTTCCTTCTTATCCCGCTCTTAGTGAAACTCTGCGTCGTAGAAGAGCTACCAAATCACCAACCCAACAACTATTTGCGACTCTGCTTGGTTTAGAAGTTTCTCCCAGAAAGATGCGCGAGTGTTCGCACTTCTGGTTTGAAGTTGAGAGCGAGATTGGAATCGCAGAGCGAGATCAGCGCTGGGAAGATCCAGCACTTCTGCCAAGAGCGCAAGATTTAGCGGATGTTAAAAAATTCTTAGATAGCACAGTGGTGCCAGATGACCTCTCGGGTCTGATTTAATAAAAAGCGAAGTCCCCGGGCGCACGATTCTTTGTTTGCCTTCCCCTTGCAAACAATGAACGGTTATCCGAGAACTTCGTGGCTAGAACCTAAAGTAATTGCTAGCCATAATCAACTTTAATTACCGCCATTTGCGAAGATTATATTAGGGATTTGGCTTCGAGAATTTGGAATATCGGATAAATATGGAGTGAAAAATATAGAAAGTTTGATAAGCGAATTTAATAACTAGGGAGTTCTCCTCAAATTAAAGGAAATATGGATGGGCTGTTGATAAACTTGTGCATAAGCAGTTGATAACTCACCAAAATCTGGGGAGAACAGGGGGATTAAAAATATGGACTTCCCTAGCGCCAATTTTCCGATTACCGAGAGTAGTGAACCAGGCAAATCCATAAATTCAGTGGAGAACTTTGTTCAAGGTGAAATTTTTGCAGATATCTTCCCTCAAATGCCGGCTCTCACCCCAAAGAAATCAATTAAGCAGGAGGAGCGGGAGCTACTTTCCAAACTTCCAGCCTTTAGGGTGATAAGAAGTACCCGAAGAAAGCGCACCCTCCATGCCTTTAGGGCAAATGGTCTTATCGAGATTCATATTCCAGATCGATTAAGTCGCCGCCAAGAGATTGAAGTTATCCCAGAAATGATTGACCTAGTTTTAAAACGTGAGAATAAGCTCCGAAAGAGTGACTCAACGCTTTTTGAAATGAGTGATCAAATTCTCCGCGAATTTCTGCCCGATTTTAGCGAGCGCCCAATCTCAATTACTTGGCGCAGTATGCGCGAGCGCTGGGGCTCCTGCACAACAGTTGATAAAACTATTCGAATCTCAGATCGCCTAAATTCTGCCCCGGAGTATGTGATCCGGTACGTCTTATTCCATGAACTCATCCACCTGAGGATTGCTGGCCATGGGGATGACTTCCGTGAATTATTGGCCAGATACCCCGAGAGACAGCGGGCTGAGGCCTTTTTAGAGGGATATGAGGCTGGAACCGTGGGCGCGCCCGATGAAATACTGGTGTTACCGCCAATTTATGAGTGAAATCCCCGCTTATGAGCGTGTTCAGGGGTATCGTAAGCGTATACGCACGCAGGGTTTGGGATACCCCCAAGCTTTTGAGAGTGCGGCGATTGGAGGGTCATAATGGCTGAAGTAACGGCTGAAGAATATAAAGGTGAGGCTTACTGCGTTAAGTGCAAAGAGAAGCGTGCTTTCGAAGGCCACGTAAAAGTCTCTGAGTCAGGTCGCCGTATGGCACAAGGCATCTGCCCAGTATGTGGAACAAAAGTTAACCGTATTCTTGGTAAGGCTCAATAAAATCAAGTAATTAATAGCACCAAGTAATTCGAACGCCCCTTGTGAAAGCAGGGGGCGTTTTTTTCATTGCCGAGGGTGAGATAAGGGCAGGCTCCCCACAGTTTTATATTCGAGCGCAGGCGCCAAGAGTCAACTCGTAAATACTCGCCGCTATGAATAATTTGGATAAATCAAGAGCTACCTCTTTCCCAAGGTTTAAGCCAGGCGTGAATTTTTTTAACACTCAAAGCTTGGATGCAAGTTGCTACGTTGGCTTTGGCCATCGGGGCATTGAAATCCACTCTCAGCTCACACCTGGACTACTCCCCTTGCTAGATGGCAGGCGGACTTTAAATTCAATCATTGAATTGATCTCGGAGAATATCCAACTACCCGCGGGCGATAATTTGAGCTTTGAAGTTACAGAGATCTTAGATGCCCTACTTGATGCAAATCTTCTCGAATATCGCAGCACACAATTTAAAGATTTTAAGAACGAGGAATATGCTCCTGTGAATTTAGTGAGTTTAAATAATCGAATCAGAGCTGAAGAGAATCTCTATTCTTGGCATCGAAGCGTCGGGATAAAAAATTCTGCACTTGACCTAATTTCAAAGCGAGCTGGCTTCTCAATTATTCTATTCGGAGCTAATCGATTGGCGCTCTCGCTCTTTAGTATTTTGAAGGCAAGTGGGTTTAGTCAGATCAAGATTATCGACCGAAATCTGGCTCAGAGTAAGAGATCAAAAGTTCAAATCGCCCCTGACCAAGTATGTGGATTGGCTATTAGAGGCGCAGATGTAGGACTCAGGAAAGAGGATGTTCTAGCTGATATCGCCCGTAATTCACAGTTATTTTCGCCCACCGATCTCACCTTCCCCGAGCGACCGGATTTCATAATTGCAACTCAGAAGGTTGCGCAAGACTCCATGCAGAGATGGATGAGTGAAGAGATTTCACACTTACTTATTGGAGATTTAATAGAAGAGAAGATTGTGATTGGGCCAATTGTTCTTCCAGGAAAATCACCATGTCTAAACTGCATCAATTTATATCGAGCAGAGCAACTGCCTTATTTTGGAAGACTTGAACTACTGGCAGGATTTTCTAATTTTAATTTAGAGCTCCCATCTGCTCAAGTAGCACTTATCGCTGGACTTGTAGCTACCCAGGTAATTGAATTCTGTGAGGTACAAAGTGGCTCAAGATTGGAAGCAGCCTCAGAGCTGGCTGGAATCACTCAGAGCATCAACCTTTTAGATCCGCTAAATCTTTGCGGGGAGAAGAGGTACTGGCAGCCGCATAGTTCATGCGGCTGCCATTCCCTTAATTAACTAGCAAGTACATCCTCACGCTCTGCGCTCTTCATTGGTCGACCAGGTCTGCGCTTTCTTTGAATTATCTTGCCATCTTCAAATAGTTCACCGCCCCAGATTCCACAAGGTTCGGCTCTTGAGAGCGCACCCTCTAAACAGGCTGCGCGCATTGGACACTCACCGCAGAGGGCCTTGGCATACGAGATTTCGGCTTGGCTCTCAGCGAAAAAGGTCTCTGGCTCTGCCCGATGGCAGGGAAGCTTCGTAGTTGAATCTGCAAATGCAGTTACACCTATCATCGCATCAGGGCCTTGGGCCCAGCCTGGTACTAGTAGTTCGCTGAAGAGAACAGTCACTGTCCTCACCTCCGTCTTTTCTCGTTTATCTTTCTTGGGTTTGTCCTGCTTGGGTTGCTATTGATTTCTCTGGCAGAAAAGCAAAAGGGCCGCTAATCCTTTTAAAGGATCTGCGGCCCTGGGGCTTTTATGACTATCGATTAACCGATAGAGCTCCAGGTTCCGCACTTTGCATACTTTGCATACTTTGCATAATTTGCATAATTTGCATTGGTAGCAGTGAAGGCAAAATGCTTGTGTGATGCCCATACAACGCTAGGAGACAGAGCGCGATTACCGCTTCTGCCTGCTGAGATTGCTAGTTGTACTGACATAGGAAAATGGTAACCCAGGCCACATCGATGGCGCAAGTTAATTAAAGTTAATTGATGCCGACCAGAAATTGGCTCGGGCTTCCATAATATGAAAGGTGGAGCTCGCTCTTAGCTCGAGTAAGGCCTACATAGAAGAGCCGCCGCTCCTCCTCAATATCCTCACCCATCGGCAACATTCCTTCACTTATCCCCGCCAAGAAAACATGATCCCATTCCAGACCCTTAGCTGCATGGAGAGTTGCCAGAACAACGCCGGGAAGGGTTGGCGGATTATTCTGTTCGGCGCGATCTTCTAACTCGCGCAGAAAGGTGCGCAGCGTCGCTGGGGTTGATGGACCAATTGCCTCCTCACTAGCCTCTTTCATTGACCTGGCCAATGCTAAGAAGGCCTGAACATAATCGGTGTCGCCAAAGGGGCGAAGTACGGCGATTAAATCGCTATACCAATCTCCACCCTCAGTTGGCAGGACCGATGCGCTTCGAATAACTCGCATTGCATCTCTAACATCTATCCGTTCAAAGAATCTCTCAGAGCTCTTAATTTGTGATGCGATTCCTGCCGCGCGCAGCTCGCGCTCGAAGATATCTAACTGCGAGTTAGTCCGAGTCAGGATCGCTATTTCAGCGCTATCACCAGCTTTTACTCGAAGCTCGGCAATCTTATTTACAATGAAATTTGCCTCACTTGCATTGGATTCAAATTTTGCAATTTCTGGTTTTGCGCCGTGACTATTCATAGAAGCTAATTCATGGCCATGCTCGCCAATCATTCCACCTTGGCGCAAGATGGCATTTGCTGCGCTAATAATTTCAGGTGTCGAGCGGTATCCCCTAGATAGGCGAATAACCTGCGCCTTTGGATATCGCTTTGTAAACCCAAGCAAGAACGCGGAGCTTGCTCCAGCAAATGAATAGATGGTCTGGGCCGCATCTCCAACTACGCAGATCTCTTCTCGATCTCCAAGCCAGAGATTTAACAGCCGCTGTTGAAGTGGTGAGACATCCTGATATTCATCAACTGTGAAGTATCGATATTGATCGCGAACGCGCTCTCTTACATCACGATCTTCCTCAAGCATTCCAACTGTCAACAGAAGAACATCCTCAAAATCAATGGCGCGCTCTTGTTGTTTCAAAGTTTCATAGGCTTGATAAACCTTTGAAATATCTTCAAAGTTAGATTTATCGCTCTTGTTGTTTGGAATTTTTAATCTGCGCCCAGCTCCAAGTGCCGATTCGACATATTCATCTGGTGAAATTTCTAAAACCTTCGCCCATTCAATTTCACTGGCAATTTCGCGAAGGGTTGAAGTTTGTGGCGCGAGTGCACTATCAGTGCGATTTAGCGCCTCAGCTATTGCTCCTGATTTCATTGTTAGGAGCGAGGGAAAAGAGCCACCAAATGAGTATGGCCAGAAATACATCAATTGTTTTATCGCAGCTGAGTGAAAAGTTCGGGCAGTTGCATTTGGAATTCCGAGTCCGCGAAGCCTTGCCCGCATCTCACCAGCCGCCTTTGCAGTAAAGGTAAGGGCGAGCGTCTTGCTCGAGTCAGTAACACCAATTGCTATTGCATATGCAATGCGGTGTGTAATAACTCTGGTCTTTCCAGTTCCAGCTCCTGCGATCACGCAGACTGGGCCTCGTACAGCTGTTACGACCTCTCTCTGCTCTGGATCTAAGCCCTCAAGTATCTGATCGGTACTAGCTGCAATCATTCTATTTACTCACGAGATCTCGAATATCCGCGCCGCTCTCCTCATACCAGAACTCAATCATCTTACGGGCCACGCTCATTGGAGGTGGCAGAGTTAAAGTATTTTCAGCTATCGCACTTCTCATCTCGCCGCGAGTTAGCCAGATAATTTCTACAATCTCTTCGCCATCCGGGCGAGCTTCGTTTGGATTGGTTGCAAGTGCGGAAAATGAAATCATTATCGATGCTGGAAATGGCCACGGCTGTGATCCCAGATAATTTAGCTCTTCAACTTTAATCCCTGATTCTTCAAATACTTCTCGCATAACGGTCTGTTCAAATGATTCTCCAGGTTCGACAAATCCCGCAAAACAGGAGAAACGTAGCTCTGGCCAAATTTTCTGTCGCCCTAAAAGCACTCGATCATCGCTATCTCTTACTAAAACAATTACTGCGCCATCGGTTCTTGGATAATGTTCTGAACCATCGGAAGTACATTTACGCAGTGAGCCACCATTAGCACTTAGGGTTGGTTGCCCACATCTGGAACAGAATTGATGAGTGTGGTGCCAATTAGCAATAGCTTGGGCATGAATTGCTAAACCCATTTCTAGCTCGGATAAATAATCTCCAAGACTGCGCAGAGTCTGATAATTCTCTTCTTCTTCAAAGGTTTCAAAAACTAGTGCATCGCTACACCATGCAAAATATGCAATGCCGTTATCGATTCCAAGGAATAGCTCTTGGCCGCTAGCAAAATTAGCTGACTCACGAAGCTCAGATATCTCTTGGGCGCTCTGAAAATCCAATTGAAAATTACTCTTGACTCTAAATTTGCCAGATGCGAAGTGAAGAATTCGAGCGCCATCCCAGAGACGCGCTAGCTCTCTCTCATCTGTGCGAAGTTCGCCAGATCGATCAACGGCCGAACTGGCCAGTGGGAGCTTCAAAACATTCACCTGCAGACCTTACTAGGGCAGGCAAATCGCAGCGAGATTGGAGGTGAACCCTTATAAAGTAAGCAGATGCGGCTGACTTCATGGAATATTTTGCATGGCCAAGGTGCTCCCTCTCTTAAGGTCCTTGCCGATGAACTTGCAGTCGGCGCCGACGATTTTGTAGTTGGAATTCAAGAGGTGGATGCCTTTCAAGATCGCTCAGATCAAGTTTTTCAACTCTCACAGATCGCAAGTGCACTTGGGGCCAATAACTTTGGATTTCTGCGCTGTGTCATTGGCACCCCCGGAGTTAAATGGCGAAAACTTAGAAGCGGTGAAGGCGTTCTAATCACCAATGGCTCCCTTGAACTACAGGGTATGGGAAGTGAGAGTGCGCCTTCTTATGGAATCGGTTTGATTACAAATATTCCAGTAATAAGGTGGGAGGTACTAGCGCTCGGTAAATCACCAATTGGACTGCCATTGCCATTTCCTGCTGATAATCAGAGCCAGGTGAATTCAAGCAAGTTCAACCCAAAGCTAAAGTTTTTTTATGTCAAAGACGAACCTAGATATGCTGTTGCCGCTCAACTAAATAATGGCTATACAGTTGTCAACGTTCATCTATCTTTTGTTCCGATCATAAATTTAATTCAGCTCTTCAGGGTTAAGCGCTGGCTCGGAAAGATGCCGGGGCGACATATCTTGCTAGGTGATTTGAATCTGCCATTTAATATTCCGACTAAATTCTCCAAATGGAGTTCATTGGTATCTATGAAGAGCTACCCAACTTGGGATCCTAAAATTCAATTCGATTACATCCTTAGCGATAATTTAGAGCAAGTAAGAATCAAGCCAATCTTTATTGAGAGTAAGGTGAGTGATCACTTACCTGTCACTATTGAGATCAACTGATCTTCGGTAAGTAGATCTGCTGGGCGCACCGTCTCATTTGACCCAACATAGTGAAATGCGGCACTGATATTTTCAAGATCAATATTGAAGAGCTTTGAGTAAGCGATGCGATACATAGCTAGCTGTATTGCCGCCTCTGAAAGCTCCTCACCGCTCTTACTCTTTCCGGTCTTCCAATCAACAACTTCATATCTGCCGCCGCTTTCATATACGGCATCAATCCGGCCCCGCAGTAAAACCCCACCCAGAACGGTCTCAAATGGCACTTCAATCCCGCCCGGCGCAGGATCGCGTTTAGCCCAATCACTGGCTAGCCACTTCGCCTTCAACTCTTCAAGCGGTAAATCATCTTGATCGCTCTGTGCGATATCGAGCGCCTCATCATCTAAAACTTGTGGGTCTTTGTACTGTGCCTCAATCCAGAGGTGGAAGGCGGTACCGCGCCTAGCAAATTTATCTATGTGATTTGGCATTGGCCGTCTGATATTTAGCGCAAGGGCTTGGCTATTGGCTGCTAAATTAACGAGAGTTGAGACCGAGAGTCGAGTGGGAAGTTTTACGCGAAGTTGAGATTTTGCTTCTCTAGCCTCAGTCAAGAGCGAGATTGCATCACTGATCAAACTCTCTTCATAAGCATCCAATTGATCTAGAGTTTTTAGATTATCGGTTTTACTAAGTGCACCAAAATTTCCAGCACTTGTTAGAAATTTAACGCTATCTTTAACGAGTTGAGCACGCGGTGATTGCTTAGGCCAAATACCAGTTCTTGGATTTGTTCGAGTTGGGTTCTGTGTTGTTGGCTTAGCTATCTCATATATTTTATTCTCTGCGCCCAGGCTATCTACAACCTCCTCAACTAAGTTATAGAGCGAACTAGGTTCAACTGCGCCTAGCCCAGTTCCAAACCATGAGGAGGTCGCTAGTAGATTTAGCTTTGCTCGAGTAAATGCAACATATGCCAGGCGCCACTCCTCCTCTTCTCGCCTCGCCTTCCAAGAATTTTTTACAACGTCAAGAGCGCGCTTTACCTCAACGTGCTTAGGTGAGTTGGAGGGAAATACAAAGTCATCAAATTCGCCAGAATCTCCACGCAGGGCGATCGGAAGCGCAGCGGAATTTGAGGTCCATAGATCTAAGCTCTTACCAGCGCTTGGGAAATTATCGGTTACTAACCCAGGCACTGCTACAAAATCCCATTCAGATCCCTTTGCTGCGTGAATTGTAAGAATTTGAACGGCGCGCTTATTGGCAGCCACAGACAATGGTTTTAGCCCACCCTCCTCTGAGTCGGCAATCTTTAGCCACTCTAGGAAGGTAGAGATGGTTCCACCATTTCTTTGGAATTTGGCGGCCTCATCTAAGAAGGCATCTAGGTGTTTGCGCCCTTGCCCAGATCCATCTCTAACCATTACTTCAGTATCTAAAAATAGGAATCGCTCGGCCTCCATAATTGCATCTGTAATTGATCCTCCAAGATAGCGACGTAGTTCGCGAAGTTCGGTTGAGAATTGTAATAGCCTGGCATAACCAATCTCAGAGAAATTATCTCTTGGCGCTTTTGCAAATACCTCAAGTGCTTCAATTGCGCTACCGGTTGCAAAATCTTCTGCCTCCATTAAATCATCACTCGGCGCCTCCATTAACGCGCCAACACTCTTGCTTAAAGATTTTCCGAAATCTGCAACTAAAGATCTTGAGAATTTACCAAGCGCTGCCAAATCCTTTGGACCGAGTGCAAGTCTTGGACCAGTTAAGAGTCTCATTAGCGAGCTGCCATTATCCGGAAAAGTTAAGGTACGAAGTAGCGCCAAGATATCTGCAATCTCAGGTACGTGGATTAATCCGCCAAGTCCTACAACTTCAACTGGAATATCTCTATCTCGAAGTGCCTGCTCTATCTCACTTATATATTTTCGTGACCGGACAAGTACGGCAAAAGTTTGTGGCTCTAATGGATCGGCGCAACGCTCTGGTGCAAACCAGTGCTTAGCAAAGTGTTCTGCGATACCAATTGCCTCCATAGCAAGAGTTTCATACTGACCACAGAGAAGTTGGCCCGCACCAGCTTGGCTCCGCAGTTTTAGTCGTTTGACACTTGCAGCTCTCCCACCACGTCCAACAATTAGCTCGCCGATTTTATCTACAGCCTGATTAGCAATCTCAAGAATGTTCTCATCGTTGCGCCATGTAGTAAGCAGATTATGTTCAACACATTCGGTAGCTGAATCACCTACAAAGTACCTACCAAATGAATCTAGGGTCTGAGCGCTCGCGCTGCGCCACCCATAAATAGCCTGGTTTGGGTCTCCCACAGCAGTTACGGCATGGCCTTGGCCGAAGAGTGATGATAAGAATTTTACTTGGCTTACCGAGGTATCTTGATATTCATCTAAAAGGACTACCTTAAACTTTGTGCGTTCACTCTTAATAATTTCAGAGTTTCCACTGACAAGTTTTGCAACCAGTGACATCTGGTCATTGAAAGTAAGTAGCCCGCGCTCTAGTCGATATCTTTCGTAGGAATCAACCATTGGAAGTATTGCAAGGCGCTCTCGCAATGATGCCTGCAGATTGCGCACTTCATCGTTGGATCTAGAATCTGAAATAGTTGAAAACTTATCCAGAATACCTTCGCAGAAGCTACGGACATCATCCGTGCTCTTGCCGTGTTCGCCGAGCGCAGCAGATAGTGACATTACTTTATCTACAACAGACTTTGCGGCATGTGAGATATCGCAACTATTTGTATCTTCACTTGCAAAATTATTTACAATATTATTTGCAATCTGCCAGGCAGCTGCCTCACCAATTGGGTCAGGGCTCGCATCGACTCCCATTCGGATTGCGTGTTCAGCTAAGACTCGTCCAGCATATGAGTGATATGTCGAGACATTTACTGCGATGTCAAGATCAGATTTTGTAATCGCATCGATTGGCAGTAGCCCGATTTTGCGGAGTTGGCGCAGGCGCTTTCG
>DFDL01000076.1:2971-3196 GCA_002367715.1 Actinobacteria bacterium UBA3028 | reverse complement strand
GGGAGAGATAGCCAGGAAAGACAAGGGGGCTGCATTTTCTAGATGTATCCGAGGGCCTTGCAGCGGTTATCGCTGGGTTTATCATCGTTCTTGTGCGTGAGATTTCAATTAAATTTGATTGGCATCTACCAAATATCTAGAAAACCCCTTCTCAGATTTGAAGAAATATAAGAAAATATGTCGCATGAATTCCAAGCAATTGAGCCTGCATATCCTGGGTTTGGC
>DFDL01000076.1:0-2664 GCA_002367715.1 Actinobacteria bacterium UBA3028 | reverse complement strand
CGAGGCTTATATGGATGGCTGGTGGGATGTTGAATCGATTGATCAATTCTTAACTAAGTTATTAGAGATCAATGTTTTAGATAAAGCCCCGTTCTCAATCTCGCTTGTTGGTCACGCAGTTAAATCGACGGTTTTAAATCGCCAAACAAAAGCAAGAGCCACCGCAAATGCCAAGCATCATTACAACATCGGAAATGATTTGTATGCACGAATGCTTGATAAAGAGATGGCATATTCCTGCGGTTATTGGAAGAGCGCAAAAACTTTAGATCAGGCCCAGATTGCAAAATTTGATTTGATCTGTCGCAAGCTTGCGTTAAAACCCGGAATGAAATTATTAGATATTGGATGTGGCTGGGGCGGCCTGCTCCGTTATGCCGCTAAGAACTACGGGATTATCGGCACAGGAATTTCTCCGGCAGATAATCAGATTGAACTTGCTCGGGCCAAGAATGGAAAATTGAAGATTGAGTATCTCCAGATGGATTATCGAGACTTATCTGGGAAATTTGATCGGATTGTCTCGGTCGGGATGATGGAACATGTTGGTCCAAAAAATCTTGAAACCTTCTTTGATAAATGTATTTCGCTTCTCGCGCCCGATGGAATGATGCTGCATCACACAATTGCATCGAATGAAACTAAGCAAGTGACCGATCCATTCTTCGATCGCTATATATTTCCAGGCGGAGTTCTTCCTTCATTGGCTCAAATCTCAGAGGCAGTTGAGAAAAAGGTGATAATTGAAGATGTCCATAATTTTGGTCCAGATTATGAAAAAACTTTGTTAGCTTGGTATGCAAACATAAATAAGAGGTGGAGAGAGATTCCAAATTATGACGAGCGCTTCCGTCGCATGTGGAATTACTACCTTTTAAGTTCGGCCGCTGGATTTCGGGCTCGCCATATCCAACTTCTGCAGGTTGTTTTCCGCCCAATGACAAGCCGAAGTGCTTATAAAGCGGTGCGCTAAATTAACTAAATTAATTAGATTAAAAGTAAACCCCACCGCGCAAATCCCCGATATCTAAAGTGCAGAGCGAGATAATTGGCACATGAGAAAAAAGTTAATTGCAGCTGCGCTGATTTTCGGACTTACCTCGATTCAGGCGCCGGCGGCATTTGCCACATTTCCGAGGGTCTCACTTCCGTTCCCACAGACTGTGCAGTTTGATCAAGGCACCACAACACTTGTTCCGCCAACTTCAAATTCACCTGGCGCCTGGACTGCGACTCTTGCAGATCCAACTATTGCAACCGTGAGAGGCCTTGTTGTAACAGTTCTGAAGGCCTTAATCTAAAAATAATCTTATTTAAGCGGCCTCAACATTCAGGTTTTCCCTAACACTTGTCTAACACCTTGTAGGTATATAGAGGAATTAACAGACACTTAGAGGTTCAATTCACGCTTAAAGTTAGTTACTAAGGAACGTTAAGATACGCGTGGAACTATAATTCGACGAACTCATAATTCGGTAGTCGTCGGTTCGAGCCCGACCCGCCCCACCAAATACACCGCTATATTAAATCCGTGGAAATGCAATCAGATGGGGGCTGGAAAGCTGCAGCCAAGAGTAACTGGCTAGCAATCGGTCTCCCTGAATTCTTAGCAAGCATTGGTGTTGATTTTGATAAATATTTCATCGAAGCGGTAAATAGGTCTCCCCTGAATACCGACCCTTATGACGATGCCACTTGGGAAATCTGGCCACACTCTCAAATACCTAGTGGAGTTCTACATTGTTACCCAAAAAAGGTCGAAGCAAACGGCGTTAATTGGGAGGAATGGTTCTTGATGGATGGCGAAATCCATCACCATATTCTCTCTAATACAATATTTGATGGCGCTACTGGGATTTGGGTTCCCCAGCCAGGCGATGCAGATCATCCAATAGCAATTCTTGATTTTTCCTGGCACTACGAAATTTCAGAGGATTTGCGACCGCTTAAATATATTTGAGTTTGAGCTGAGCTAACTACCTTCGTTGATTCTGATCTACCCGCCCCACTCTTATCGGCGTACGATAAAGAAGTGAAAAATATCTTCGCAATCATCGGTATCGCCACCGTCTTTATCTATGCCATCGGATCGAGCTTGTGGGTTAATACCGGCGATAACTGGTATCGCAATCTAAATTCACCAAGTTGGCAACCACCGGACTTTATCTTTGGAATTATCTGGCCATACAACTTCATAGTTCTGGGCATTGCCGCAGTCATAATTGCGCGCCGTGCAACAAATGCATCCACAATCTTGTATCTAACTCTCTTTGCGGTATCTGTCGCCTGCGCACTTATCTGGGCCTACCAGTTCTATGGCCCCCACAACCTAAAAGTTGCAGCTATCGCCCTTGCGGCAACAGCAATAATTACTCTCCCTATGATGCTAATTGCATTTAAGACTTCCACGCCTCTTGGGCTTGCGCTATTGCCATATCAAGCATGGGTAGCAACAGCGGCAACGTTGAGTTACACATATGCACGACTTAATTAGGGGTTTAGATGGATCTACTAATTCTTAATCACCTACCCACCCCACCAGAATCTTCGAAAGCGAAATAGAATTAATTCATGAAATCGATCACTTGGAACGCGGCGAAGAGTAAGAAGTGTCTGGTTGTTCCAAAATCTTATGACCACAAATATTCAAGAGGCGTACTTGGC
>DFDL01000061.1:1251-8068 GCA_002367715.1 Actinobacteria bacterium UBA3028 | reverse complement strand
TCATTTTTCAATGACCATGGGAATTCTAGCTAGAGCTAATGAAGTGATGAGCGCTATGTGCTTAATTTTCCTAATTTATGTTACTGAGGGAAAACTATTTAGTAGAGTGCGAAAGAGAGTATGAACCCCACTCAAGATTTTGGATTCATAAAGAGCAGAGTTATTCCAGTATTAGTTATTGAGGATGCCTCATGGTCACTAGACTTAGCATCTACTTTGGTTGAGGCTGGTCTACCAATTGTTGAGGTGACTCTTCGGACTAAAGCAAGTTGGGATGCCCTAACAATGATGCGAGAGGTGCCAGGATTAGTTTTGGCTGTTGGCTCGGTGTCATCAATCGAGGATTTAACGAGAGCTAACGATTTACAGGTTGATTTTGCAGTATCTGCAGGGATTCGATCAGATTTGATTGAAAAAGCTTTTGAATTGGAGCTTGCCTATATTCCCGGAGTCTCAACTCCATCTGAAGTATTACTTGGCATCAAACATGGATTAACTACTCTCAAGTGGTTTCCAGCTGAAACTTTGGGGGGAGTTCCTGCGTTAAAAGCTATTTCGGCGCCTTTCCCCTCGCTTAGATTTATTCCTACCGGTGGGATCAACTCCGATAATGGAAGAAATTATCTAGAAGAGAAGTCAGTGAAGGCAATTGGAGGTAGCTGGATGTTTCCTAAGCAAGCTCTTTTGGATAAAGATTTGAGCACTATAAGTAGACTTGCGCAACAGGCATCACTTCTTTAGGAGAGAGTAAATGAAGATTAAAGAGAGTGGAAGATTTGATCTAGTTTCATTAGGTGAGGTGATGCTCCGCCTTGATCCCGGCAATACAAGGGTTCGAACCTCTAGAAGCTTTAATGTCTGGGAAGGCGGAGGGGAGTACAACGTCGCTCGTGGATTGCGCAAATGTTTTGGGAAGAAAACTTCGATTCTTACTGCTCTGGCTGATAATGAAGTGGGTCGCCTGATTGAGGATTTAATCTTGCAGGGTGGCGTAAATACTGATCACTTAATTTGGCGCGAGTATGACGGAGTAGGTCGTAGCGTGAGGAATGGCCTTAATTTCACCGAGCGAGGTTTTGGAGTTCGTGGCGCAGTTGGCGTCTCTGATCGAGGGAGAACTGCTGTAAGTCAGCTAACAAGCAAGGATTTTGACTGGGAGGAAATATTTGAAAAAGAGGGCAGTAGGTGGCTCCATACAGGAGGTATCTTTGCTGCTCTATCAGAAAGTACTGCTGAAGTAGCCCTTGAGGCGGTGCGTAGTGCGCGAAAGTCAGGAGCAAAAGTTTCCTATGATCTAAATTATCGACCAAGTCTCTGGAAATCAATCGGTGGAAGAGAGAAAGCCCAAGAAGTTAATCAGAAATTAGCGGCCGAGGTCGATGTTCTCATCGGAAATGAAGAGGATTTTGAAGCATCGCTCGGGATTGAATTAGAGGGTTCAAACCAAAGTTATCAAGGACTTAATCTTGACTCATATAAAAAAATGGTAGAGAGAGCTGTGCAGATTTATCCCAATTTGGAGTTGATTGCAGTAACGCTTCGAGAGGTCAAGAGCGCTTCACGAAATGATTGGAGCGCCATTGCCTGGTCTAAAGAGAGCGGTTTGTTGGCTGGGAGAAAGTATGAAGATTTGGAGATATTTGATCGCGTTGGTGGGGGAGATAGTTTTGCATCTGGATTGATCTACGGCCTGTTAGAAGGCTTAACTTTAGAGAAGTCATTAAGTATCGGCTTAGCTCATGGAGCTTTAGCTATGACAACTCCGGGAGATACCAGTATGGCAACGCTAGCTGAAGTTCTTAAGCTAGCTGAAGGGGGTAGCGCCAGAGTTCAGAGATGATTTTCTCTATCTCTTAGCGCGCCATCCAACCACCATCAACGGTGAGGATTTCTCCATTTATATATTTTGCTGCCTTTGAGGCAAGAAAAACGGCAACTCCAGCAATATCGTCAGGCTGACCCCAACGACCAAGTGGAATTCTACTTGAGATGGATTCACTACGTTTTGTATCTTGGCGCAGGGGTGCCGTGTTATCAGTTTCAATGTAGCCTGGAGCGATTGCATTTACATTAACACCTTTTGAACCCCATTCATTTGCTAAAGCCTTGGTAAGTCCCGCCAATGCATGCTTGCTCGTTGTATATGCCGCCACATTCACTCCACCTTGAAAAGATAGCAGAGAGGCGATGTTAATGATCCTTCCCTCTCCTGCTTCAATCATTGTTTTGCCCACTTGCTTAGTGATGGCAAATACTGCGTTTAGATTGATGTCAAGCACCTTATTCCATTCATCTTCTGGCATATCGATCGCGGGAGAACGAAATATGGTTCCTGCATTATTTACTAATATGTCAAGCCTTTTCCCCTCTAATTCAGAGGTGACTCTCTGAAGGCTTGAGGAGTCTGATAGGTCGCAATAAATTTGCGCCACGCTCTTTGAGAGTGAAGAAATCTTTGAAGTAGTTTGCTCTAGGGACTTTGCATTTCTTCCCACGATAACTAAATCCGCTCCTGCCATCGCCATAGCAACTGCGATTTCAGCACCTATGCCTTTACTTGCTCCCGTCACTAAGGCAGTTTTCCCCGCTAGCGAGAATTGTTCGTTCAGCCAATTTCCGCTCATTTTAGTGAGTTAGTTGGAACAGCGATGAAGTCAGTATAGGTAATATTTTCTCCAGCTGTGGACCAAACAAACTTGTAATTTGTTGTGCCAGCGCCGGTGTGAATCGACCAAGCGGGGCTAATGACACCTTCCAAATTTGCAAGGAGAAAATTCCTCGTTCTATCAGGTTCTCCGAAGAGATGAACTACTTTGTTATCAGCAGGAATATCAAAATATAGGTAGGCCTCTGTTCGTCTCTCATGGACGTGGCATGGCATCGTATTCCAGACATTGCCTTGATGAAGCGTCGTGATACCCATTGCCATTGATGATGAAGATACGCCATGTTCGTGGATATATTTTCTTAGAGTGCGCTCACTGGCAAACTTCTGATCACCAATAACTAAAGTTTCTGCTTCCCTCTTTTTGATTAGTGTCGTTGGAAGCTCAAGGTGAGACATGCTCGAAGATGCGTAAATAGTTCCACTTCCTGAAACTTTGATTTCTTTACTACCGCGGCCAATATAGATGATGTCTTCAGATTCCAAATCAAAATTCTTTCCATCTACAGTTACCTTAACGCTTCCGACAAGGCAGGCTAAACCCATTTCGCGTCGTTGAAGTAGGTAATCAACGCCGAAGTCCTCAGGAGCAACTATTTCTATCTCATTTTTTTCAAGTAATACTCCGCCGAGAAGAATTCGATCATGGTGAGATTGCACCCAGGTCAAGGTATTAACTTTGAAAAGCCCTGCGATAACCAGTCGTTCCCGCAGATAATCAGATGGCCGGCTCTGAACGTCTTCCTTTGTGATTACTGAGCGAATTTCCATCCCATAATCCTACCTATAGGTTAAATGTAAAGAAACGTTATCAATTCTGAGAATACTGGAGTCCCCTACAGGTTGCCTTTAAACCTATTTTGCCTTTAGATAGGCTTCCGCGGTCGAACCGTCGACACCCTTATAGAGAGGTCTTAAGAGGAAATATGAAGAAAGTAAATTCATTTAAAGTTATCTCCGCCATTACTTCCGTTGCACTGGCTGCTTCGATGTCAGTATTCGGAGTATCAACCGCTCAAGCCAATACATCAGGGCTACTTCCAACAGCGAAGCAGCTTTCAGATTGGAAGGGCAAGGAAATCACTTATTACTTCTACAACGATAGTCAAGCAGAGCTTGACACCACAAAGGAGCAGATTGCGGCTTTCGAAAAACTCACTGGCGCAAAAGTCAAGCTTGATGTCATTCCTTTCACAAGCCTTGATACCCAGTTGCAAGCACGTATTGCTGCCGGTAACGCCCCGGATGTTGCTCGTCTGAATAATCCTGGTCTTTACCAGAAAGTGGCAATGAACTTGGAGACTCACTTAGGAAGAAATTACAAGTCAGAGTTTGTTAAGGGTTCAACGCTTCAGGTGACAGATCCGGTTACAAAGAAATTGATTGGTGTTCCTTATGACCTCTCAATGAATGGACCGTTCATTAACGTTGATATGTTCAAGAAAGCAGGCGTTGCAGTTCCAACTTCATGGGACTGGGATGAGTTAATTGCAGCAGGTAAGAAAGTTAGAGCTGCTACCGGCAGTGAATACGCCTTTGCAATGGATAAGTCTGGTCACCGCATGTCAGGACCAATGAGCAACGTAGGTGCATACATGATTAGCGCGCAGGGCAAAAACGTTCTTCGTTCAACCCCAAATCGCGCTACAAAGATTCTCAAGAAAATCACTGATTTATACAAAGCAGACCTTGCCCCAAGAGATCTTTGGATTGGAACTGGTACCAAATACTCATCTCCAACCAGTATTTTCCTTGCGGAACAAACTCCTATCTTCCTCTCTGGAAACTGGAACCTATCTTCGCTGGCAAAGAATGCAAAGTTTGAGTTTGCCGTAGTTCCAAATCCACAGGAGAGATATGGTGGTGGATGGCCTGGAGGTAAGTTCCTAATGGCAATGAAAGCAAGTAAGACACCTGATCTAGCTGCCTACTTCTTGCACTATCTTGCAGATACAAAGCAGATGGAAGAAATGTGCCAAAAGGCATTCTGGATTCCTACCAGAGTTGACCTCATAAATTCTGGCGTCGAGTACCCAACGCGTTCTGCTGATATGGCTATTTATCTAGCCGATACTGCAAAAACCCCAGCGTTGACCTACGGAATCCAAGCGTTCCCAACGCTAACTGGAAACGTCTATAACAAACTACGTGATTTAATGACTGAAGTCATGGCTGGCAAGATAACTGCCAAAGAAGCTATTCAGCAGCAAATCAGATATATTGATACTCAACTGGCGACAGTCAAAAAGTAGGGTAAGTAAGTAATTCCCTACGTGAGTCTCAATTGAAAGTTCGAGAGTCAAAGCAAGTAGTTCGTCGGCGCCCAAGTACAAGTTGGCGCCGGCGGATTACTCCTTATTTGTTTATAGCTCCAAATCTCTTAATTTTCCTCACCTTTATTATTTGGCCTGCCTTTCGAGGCTTTTACATATCATTTTTCGACAGCATGGATGGCAGTAATTTCATCTATGTTGGGACTGCAAACTATGAGGCTATATTTAGTGATCCTCTTGTAGCAACTGTTGCAAAGAACACCACCACCTATGTTGTCTTCTATATGTTGATTTCTACTCTGCTTTCTTTGGCCTTTGCAATCTTTATCAATGAACAGAGATTTGCTAGAAATTTCTTTAGGGCAATCATTTTTCTTCCAGTAATGCTCTCTCCGGTTGTAGTGGGTTTGATCTGGAATGATGTTTTAGATAGAAAAGTAGGGCCATTAAATACACTGCTAGAGATGGCTGGAGGCGGTAGTCCAGGCTGGTTAGTTGAACCCACCCTAGGAATGATTGCGGTTATTTTTGTGGGAATCTGGGTACATCTCGGTTTTTATACAATTATCCTTCTTGCGGGCCTGCAAGGAATTGATCGAAGTCTATTTGAAGCTGCTGCGATAGATGGAGCAACCAGGTGGCAGATAACGACAAAAATTACATTACCGCTGCTAAAGCCAACGACCTTAATCATTATTATTCTTGCCACAATTCATGGTTTCCAATCCTTTGATTTCATTTATACGTTGACCGGCGGAGGACCTCTTGGAGCAACAACATTGATTGTGCAATACATCTATGACCGAGCTTTCCAAACGCCAATTCAATATGGCCTAGGAAGTGCGGCAGGTGTGATTCTATTTATGATTATTTTTGCATTTACTGCTCTGAACTTCTTGATTGGTAGGAGGAAAGAGGCGGTATGAAGAAAACAGTAATGAAAGGAAGTACCTATAACTGGACCTCAATTAGCAAAAAGCGTCCACCAAGTACTGGAGAAGTTCTTCGCACGGCAAGCCTATTGGCTCTATCGTTCGTAGTTTTAGCCCCTGTGAGCTGGTTTGTGCTCTCATCTTTTAAAGATTTAACTGATTTTAGCTCCCGGCCCCCAATGCTTTTTCCAACCCGGTGGGCTACTGAGAATTACTCAGAGGCTTTTGCTATGTATGACTACACTCGTTATTTCCTCAATAGCTTATTTGTTACTGTTGTGGCGACTCTACTTACCTTAGTAATCAACTCAATGGCCGCCTTTGCCTTCGCAAAATATAACTTTAGAGGAAAAGATGGCCTATTTATCCTGACTCTTGCGATGATTATGATTCCACTTCAAGTAATACTTATTCCTATGTATTTAGTAGTCTCATCTCTCGGCTTAGTTAATACTTATTGGGGCATGATTATCCCTGCCGCTGCAACACCAACCGGCGTCTTTGTTATTCGCCAATATATGCTCACCATTCCTGATGAATTACTGGAGTCAGCACGAATGGATGGGGCGGGGGAATTTAGAATTTATGCTCGGATCGTGATGCCTTTAGCTCGTCCTGCACTTGCAGTAGTAGCTATTTTCTCAATTCTTTGGCGCTGGAATGATTTTCTCTGGCCGTTATTGATTGCTCAAGAGGAACGGTTATATACCTTACCGGTTGCATTGGCTCTCTTAAATGGTCAATTGGTAGTTCCCTACACCATAGTTCTTGCTATGTCGGTCATGTCTATCGTTCCTGTGTTATTTATGTTTGTCTTTATGCAAAGACAGATTATCCAAGGAATCGCTCATACTGGAATCAAGTAATTCCAAGTTGAAGATTTAGTAGAATACTCCCGTGGAAATTACTCCAAGATTCACCTCTTGCTTTAATCGCACCATTCATCA
>DFDL01000061.1:748-1113 GCA_002367715.1 Actinobacteria bacterium UBA3028 | reverse complement strand
ACCGGTAACCCTTTTGGTAAAGATGGACGATGGGTTCTCACTAACGGTCCAGACATCGCAGAGTTAAAAGCAAAATTATTTCAAAAAAGGAAATTTGTTGTCGAGCAGAGTCTTCCCACGGTAATTGAATCAGGTAAAATTTCGTGGAAAGCACCAGGAGTTGGCCAAATTGATACGGGGATCTGGCGCCGCCTGCACACAGGCGATGATGGATACGTTGATTGGAGCCACTTTTCATACACCCCCGAGTATCGACATTCATTGATGGCCACTCAGATAGAAGTGGATCAACCCGAATGGCGCAAACTCAAGTTTGAAAGCCTGGGGCCAATTCAGGTATGGCTAAATGGTCAAATTATTTTAAG
>DFDL01000061.1:0-458 GCA_002367715.1 Actinobacteria bacterium UBA3028 | reverse complement strand
TTAATTATTTCGCAGTGGCAGATATCTCTAAGGGAGGTGCGCCATGTTGTAAGAGTTAGCGTAATTGGCTTACCAGTGCGTATCGTAATTCCATCTAATGGGGCAGACGAATATGCCTCTGAGATAGCAGAAAGAGCTCTGGAGCAGATCAGAATCAAACAATGGGCGAGAGATCATGATGAGATTGAAATTTTAGGCCCAATTGGTCTAAAAATTAGAGTGAAAAAAGTACGAGATTTAGGGCAGGGAACTTCGGTCACCTTAAAGAAAGGCAGTGGAAAGATTTCAGTTACTCAGCTACAAAAGGCTGCAGCTGATGCAGTAGCCAATGAGTCTGGGTCTCTAGATGGAGATGTCACTGCAACCATGCTAGATACCGGTGAGATTTTTCTAGAAATTAAGGTCGATTCAGCTGATACTCCTGTGAGCCGAGTTTTTAGAACAGCTCGGGTTCCAGA
>DFDL01000029.1:32918-34437 GCA_002367715.1 Actinobacteria bacterium UBA3028 | reverse complement strand
AGGGTCTTCTGGTTCAGATCGGGTTTTAGAGTATCTAGTAGTTCGCCAAGGTCTTGTGGTTTAACCACTAATAAGACTACATCGCTAGTTCTGGCTAGTTCATTTAGTTCAAGGGCGCGCGCACCATATTTAGTCGAGATCTCTCGCGCTCGATCACTTCTCTTCTCAGTGAAAACTATTTGAGATTTAGGGAATCTAGAAGAGACTAGCCCTGAAATAAGCGCCTCGCCCATTATGCCAACACCTATTACTCCAACTTGATAGCTGCTAGTTGAAAGTGAAGATTGCATCGCCATGAGATTAGCCTACCTAAAGCCCCTTCAACGATGTGCTAATTTCTTAATTAAGCCCTAGGCTCTACAACTATGCCTGAGGTTAAAGCAAATTTCGCACGTGACTGGGTCGAATTTAATGATCCAGCAAAGCCTGAAGAGCTATATAAGTGTGACCTGACTTGGCTTACTTCATATTGGACATGTATCTATGGAAATGGTTGCTGTGGCGTCGATGCTGATAAACCAGATGCAGGTTGTTGCTCTGATGGTGCCTACTACTCCGATGAAGCAGATGAACTTAGAACTCTAGAAGTAGCAAAGCGTCTGACTCCAGAAATGTGGCAGTACTTCGATGAAGCCCAGCCGAAAAAAGCGAAAGGCAAGATGCGGATCTCCGAAGTTGGATTAGATGGCGATCGCAAAACAAAGAAAATTGATGATTCATGTATCTTCCTAAATCGTAAAGGCCATAGCGCCCCTGGATTTACTGGGAGTTTTGGGTGCGTACTTCATCATCTTGCCGAGAAAGAGGGCGTCCACTTCGTTGAGACTAAGCCAGATGTGTGTTGGCAACTTCCGATTCGCCGTAGTTTTGAACTGCGTGAATTTGGAGATCAAGAAATTACAGTCAATGTAATTGGTGAGTACGAAAGACTTGCTTGGGGCGATGGTGGCGATGACTTTGATTGGTATTGCACAAGCAACACTGAAGCCCACGTTGGCCGGGAACCTGTTTATATCTCCAACAAGGTAGAGCTAACCGCGTTAATGGGCAAAGCTGCATATGAGGTACTCAAGATGCATGGTGATAATCGAATGGAAGCTATCTCTGCAGCGCAGAAGGAGCAGAAGAAGCGCTCATTGCCGCTATTTATTATTCATCCTGCAACTCTCGGAGCTCAGCGCCAATAGTTTTAACCGCTCTTTAGTGCGCCTTGATCTATCTTGGCGGTAACCAGCATATGTGGAACGGTTAGCGCCCAAACAACTACCAATAAATACCATAAGAAATCCGCATCTAAATTTGTGCTATCAAGTAAAGCAATAATTACGGCAACCAATACTGTGCCAAATAGTGCAGGAAGCCCCGGAATAACCGCTGCAAGAAAAGAGCCACGGGGGTTATTTAAAAGTGCAGCTTGCTTGGATCTTGGAAGTATCAGAGTCAGCCTTGCGGTGTGCCGCATTGCATGCCAACAGCCAAAATAGATAGCGAAGGTAATAAGTGGTGGCGCAACAATTGC
>DFDL01000029.1:12375-32656 GCA_002367715.1 Actinobacteria bacterium UBA3028 | reverse complement strand
AGCAATTAGAGATTTAATTTGAACTCCATAATCTGATGCCCAATTAATCAGAAGTGGATTTATCTCTTGAAGCGCACTCTTAGTTGATTCTTTTAGTAAGGGGATAAATACCGGAATAGCTCCTGCACTAATCGCATATAAACTCTGAGTTTTGAATTTCATTTGAGTTCGGTTCTCAAGGCGGTCTTGTTCTGCGATAAATGAGGCATCGCCAAATCCAAAGTGGAGTGCGCTCATAACTAGTACTAATTGAAAGCCCAACTTATTCCAATTAAGAAGAGCTAATACCGCTACTAGAGCCATCAGAATATAAACCACAATTAAAAGAATGAACTTTGGATTACTTGTTCTTGGGATCGCAACTAGGTGGTCAATTGCGCCATGTGGTATTCCTAGGGCGAGGGCAAAAATTGCGAGGGCAATCTGCCAACTTAGGTTCTCGCTGCCAGAAATCAGAGTCAGAAGAGCGCTAAAAATAATCGCAGCGGCCACTGCGAAAGTTGAGAAATTCCTGACAGAGTTAAAGACAGACTTTGTGGCATTCACAGGGCTAGTATAGGAACCACTTTATATATTTAAGGGGTGCGCAATTGCTTAAATTTGGATATCTAGCAATGCTCACCTTTGTTGTTTGTGGCTCTTTCTGGCTAGAGATAGTTCTAAAGATTCAAGTCTTACGCCGGGTAAAGCGGCTCTTTATGAGCATAATTCCAGTCGTTATCCCATTTCTTATCTGGGATGCATATGCAGTTAGAAATGGTCATTGGAAATTTGACCCGGATCAAATTCTAGGAATTTATGGCCCTTTTGGTATTCCACTTGAAGAATTCTTATTCTTCTTAATTGTTCCGATAGCCGCTGTAATGACAATTGAAGGTGTGCGCACCGTAAAGAAGCACTGGCCAGTTGGAGATGAGAAGCAATGATTTATACAGATATTGCTCTGGGTGGGGTAATCATCGCCGTCTTCTTCGATCTATACGGAGCTAAGACTGCGCTCCTTACAAAATCTGTTTTCTGGGCTTCTTATGCGATTATTTTGCCATTCCAATTAATCACAAATTGGTGGCTAACATCTCGTAATATTGTTATGTACGATCCCAAAGCAATCGTTGGTCGCAGAATTTGCAGCGCACCAGTGGAAGATTTACTATTCGGATTTGCGCTGGTCCTATCTGTTATGAGTCTCTGGGTTTACTGGGGCCGAAAAGGTTATGGCGCTAAAAAATAATTAATTTAGAGCAGCATAAACGATTGTTGCAATACCAAGAATTATTGCAATCTTCTTAACCTGTTCGCGCTCCAATATCTGCGCAGTCTTGGGGATAAAACTAAGAACCAGAATTATTACTCCCGGAATAGCGATGATAGCGCTGTGCAGAAATACACCTGCCTCGCCAGTTTGATAACGTAAATTTAGAAGTCCAAGTGCCACCAGTAGATAGCCGCCCCATCTGTAATTACTCATAGTTAAGGATATCCCCTGGCTAGAAAAAAATTTGGGGACACCTCGAAAGGCGCCCCCAAATTTAATTAACCTAGATCAGATTAGTGATCTTCCTTCATACCTTCTGCGGCTGACTTCAGACGAGCAATCTTGTAGATTGTTAATCCGAATACGCACTTAGCAAGAACGTCGGCAATTGTGTAACCGATTTGACGGTTAACAAATGCGCCTGGATCTGTCGCTGAAGTGTCGCTGAGAATTGGTAGTAGGTATGAGATTGGGTAAACGCCCCATGTTGCGATCAATAGAAGACGTAGGCGACCAACGGTAGCTGCTACACCTTCTGGTTGGCGATCAAGTGACTTACCTAGCTCTACGAATAGGACGTAAAGGATGTATAGGAATGGAAGTGTTGAAAGAACACCCCAAATTACCTTTGGTCCAGTCTCTGTTGCTATTTCACCTGGGTATCCAAGTGCAATCATTGCTGCTGATGCAGGAACAAGGCGAGCGATTAGTGAACTTGCAGCTGCCTTAGCAAGAGCAAGTACAGCAATAACTTCTACTAGTAGTAGAGGTACAGTCAAGATCCAGTCAACATAGCGGTAGGCCTCATTGAAGGCGCCTTTCGCGGTTCCAACTGTTACTCCACCATCAACTGAAGATTCTGAAAATGAGTTGAAGATACGCCAGTAGTGGTATGCCGCGATGAATGTAACCATCGAAGATAAAACAAGTGCATTACGGTACTTTGGTAGAACTCGTGCTTGTGACACCAATGTGTAAACGGTGCAAGCAAGCATTGAAATCAGACCAAAGGAGAACATGTTATAAAGCGTGCTCCATTGACCGTTTGTTAGATTTACCATTAATAGCCTCCATGGGCATTTGGTTGCCAAGACCTCGGTTGAGGCCTGGCCACAGATTTATGATTCCATATGAAAATCACATCCCTGCTGAGAAAAGAGTAAGACCTTCTGGCATAGATTTCACGCTAATTTCCCAGAAATTTGCTCTCTTTTCTGAGTTTAAGCGCGTGGGTGGGCACCGATAGCCTTCTGCCATGGCAAAAACTCCCACCCCAACTAAGGACCCATTCCGCTGTACTGAGTGTGGCTGGAGCAGCACTAAGTGGGTTGGCAGGTGCGGTGAATGCCAAGCCTGGGGCACTGTGGAGGAGATCTCTGCTCCCAAGAAATTATCTTTAGTCGCTGGCCATGTAACAACCCCCGCGCTACCTATCGGCGAAGTTAATTTAGAGAGTGCAAAAGCTAGATCTAGTGGAGTGAGTGAATTAGATCGGGTACTCGGTGGTGGATTAGTTCCAGGCGCAGCAATTCTTCTGGCGGGTGAGCCTGGGGTTGGAAAATCTACACTCCTCTTAAGTGTTGCCGCAGAGAGTGCGCGTCAGAAAATTAACTCACTTTATATAAGTGGCGAAGAGTCCGCTTCACAAGTTCGACTCCGCGCAGAACGGCTAAATGCAATTGATCCAAACTTATGGTTAGCATCTGAGAATGAATTAGGTTCAGTAATCGCCCATATTGATGCGGTTAAACCTCAACTTCTTATAATTGATTCGATACAGACAATTGCAAGTGTTGCGGTTGGTGGCTCACCTGGTGGTGTCACTCAAGTTCGAGAGATCGCTGCCGCACTCATTAGAATCGCAAAAGAGCGCTCGATTACTCTAATTCTTGTTGGTCATGTTACAAAAGATGGCTCAATAGCAGGACCCAGGCTCCTTGAACATATTGTTGATGTCGTTTTAAATTTTGAAGGTGAGCGCCACTCAAGATTGCGTCTAATTCGAGCTATCAAAAATAGATTTGGTGTATCTGATGAAGTTGGCTGTTTTGACATGAACGAGGGTGGGATTACCTCGCTACCTGATCCAACTGGTCTATTTACTACTCGCCATAACGAACCCGTCCCAGGAACTTGCGTGACTGTAACGCTCGAAGGACGAAGGCCGCTACTAGCCGAGATTCAAGCACTTGTAAGCGCGCCAAGCCCTGATGGTCGGGATTTTGGAAACTCAAGGCGGGTTACCTCAGGCTTAGATAACCCAAGAACAGCAATGACTTTAGCGGTCCTAGAACTTCGCGCCAATATTCGGGTTTCAGGCAGAGATGTATATGTTGCAACAGTCGGTGGCATGAAAATTTCCGAACCCGCCGCAGATTTAGCGGTCGCACTTGCAGTCGGTTCTGCGGCAAAGGGTCTTGCGCTACCTTCAGATTTGATAGCTATTGGTGAAGTTGGTCTGGCAGGTGAGATCCGAAAAGTAACTGGGGCAACTCAGCGAATCGCAGAGGCGGCGAGGTTGGGATTCAAGCGGGCGATGGTCCCAATGGGCAGCGATATAAAAATTGCTGGGATTGAGATTATGGAGGTCGCCCGCTTAGAGCAGGCGATCGCTCGCGTAAAAATTAATTAGTTTTAATTAATTAGGAGTTGGTGCTTCTGCAAGATCCCCGGGGGTATCTGGCAGCTTCGCCTTAGGCATTCCTTCGAAGGTGAAAACTTCCTTATCCTCTTCGATCTTTGTGCCTACCAGAATAATTTCTCCAGCTTTTAAATCACCGAAGAGAATCTTCTCAGAGAGAATATCTTCAATCTCTCTTTGAATACAGCGACGAAGTGGACGCGCACCCAATAATGGGTCATAACCCTTCTTGGCCAATAGCGCCTTAGCTTCAGTTGTTAGCTCGATTCCCATATCTCTTGAGCGAAGTCGCTCATCCAAGTTGGTGATCATTAGATCAACAATCTGAATAATTTCACTCTCGGTTAATTGATGGAAGACAATAGTGTCATCGATACGATTGAGGAATTCAGGGCGGAAGTGGTTCTTTAGCTCTTCGGTAACTTTGCCCTTCATTCTTTCGTAATTTCCTTCCTGATCAGATGCATTTGTGAAACCTAGATTTAAGGTCTTTGAAATGTCTCTAGTTCCAAGGTTTGTAGTCATGATAATTATTGTGTTCTTGAAATCTACAACTCGACCTTGAGCATCGGTTAGGCGACCATCCTCAAGTACTTGCAGAAGAGAGTTAAAGATGTCTGGGTGAGCCTTCTCAATCTCATCGAATAGGACTACAGAGAATGGCTTTCGGCGTACCTTCTCAGTTAGCTGTCCACCTTCGTCATAACCGACATAACCCGGAGGAGCACCAAATAGTCGTGAGGCTGTGTGCTTCTCGGAGTACTCAGACATATCGAGTTGAATTAGCGCATCAGAATCTCCGAATAAAAATTGTGCAAGAGTTCTAGAAAGTTCAGTCTTACCGACACCAGATGGGCCAGCAAAGATAAATGATCCTCCTGGACGCTTTGGATCCTTAAGGCCAGCACGTGTACGACGGATAGCCTGAGAGAGCGCCTTGATTGCTTGCTCTTGGCCAATTACCCGCAGATGTAGTTCATCTTCCATGCGAAGTAAGCGGGCAGTCTCTGCTTCAGTTAATTTGAAGACCGGGATTCCGGTCGCATTAGAAAGAACCTCAGCAATTAGCTCTTCGGTGACTTCAGAGACAACATCTAGGTCGCCAGCCTTCCACTTCTTCTCTGCTTCAGACTTCTCGGTGATCAGAGTTTTTTCGGTGTCTCGGAAACTGGCAGCACCTTCAAAATCTTGCGAATCGATAGCTGACTCTTTGGCTTTGCGTGCTTCAGCGATCTTCTCATCAAAGGCGCGAAGCTCAGGTGGCGCAGTCATGCGACGCATGCGCAATCTAGACCCTGCCTCATCAATTAAATCGATGGCCTTATCTGGAAGAAAGCGATCTGAAATATAACGATCTGCCATCTGAGCAGCGCCGACTAGGGCACCATCTGTGATTGAAACTCTATGGTGAGATTCGTATCGATCACGAAGCCCCTTAAGAATTTCAATTGTGTGCTCAACTGTTGGCTCGGCAACTTGAATTGGCTGGAAGCGGCGCTCTAATGCTGCATCCTTCTCAAAATGTTTACGGTACTCATCTAGCGTCGTTGCGCCAACTGTCTGTAGCTCACCTCTGGCAAGCATCGGTTTTAAGATACTTGCAGCGTCAATTGCACCTTCTGCTGCTCCTGCTCCAACAAGGGTATGAATCTCATCGATAAATAAAATTATGTCGCCGCGGGTGCGAATCTCTTTGAGAACCTTCTTTAAACGTTCTTCGAAATCACCACGGTATCGGCTTCCGGCAACCAAAGCGCCAAGGTCTAAAGAATAAACTTGCTTATCTTTTAACGTCTCAGGTACATCGCCCTTAATAATTGATTGGGCTAGTCCTTCAACAATTGCAGTCTTTCCGACACCTGGTTCACCGATTAGTACTGGATTATTCTTTGTGCGGCGAGATAAAATTTGCATGACGCGATCGATCTCTTTGTCACGACCAATTACTGGATCAAGTTTTCCTTCACGGGCAGCTTGAGTTAGGTTGCGACCAAATTGATCTAAGACTAGAGAGGTTGAAGGAGTTCCCTCTGCTGGAGCGCCCGATGTTGCTGCCTCTTTGCCCTGATAGCCAGATAGCAGTGAGATAACTTGAGTACGAACACGATTCAAATCAGCGCCAAGTTTTACTAATACCTGCGCCGCAACGCCTTCGCCTTCACGAATTAACCCGAGTAAGATGTGCTCGGTACCAATGTAATTGTGGCCAAGTTGAAGCGCTTCACGTAGCGATAGCTCTAAAACTTTCTTGGCACGTGGGGTAAATGGAATATGTCCCGAAGGGGCTTGCTGCCCCTGACCAATAATCTCTTCGACTTGTGACCTAACTGCCTCGAGTGAAATTCCAAGAGCTTCTAAAGCTTTGGCTGCTACGCCTTCGCCCTCATGAATAAGCCCGAGAAGAATGTGTTCGGTTCCGATGTAATTATGGTTGAGCATGCGTGCCTCTTCTTGGGCAAGCACTACAACGCGGCGGGCTCGATCAGTAAAGCGCTCGAACATCGTGGTCTACCTCTCTTCTTCTATCTACAACTCTAAAAATTGAATTTTGGAGCCTGTAGCTTGGAGCTATAGCCCCAATTCTAATGCGAAGGGGTGTAATGGGTCTAACCGAATTAATGCCCTATTTATGCCCAGGAAACTGAGATTTTGCCCAATATTTAGTGGTCGTTGGTCACAATTTAAAGAGTAAGGAGCATGCGGGTATTGCCGAGGGTATTTGGCTTAACGCTTTCGAGATCCAAGAACTCGGCAACGCCGCTGTCATATGAGAGCAAGAGTTCCTGATAGACATCTGGCGAGACTGGGGTTCCCTCAATTTGGACGAAGCCATGGCGGGCAAAGAATTCTGTCTCAAAGGTAAGGCAGAAAATTCGCTTTACCCCGATCTCTGATGCGCGCTTTACCAGAACTTCTAAGATGGCGTGGCCGATACCTTTTCCGCGAATGTTCTCATCAACGGCGACAGAGCGAACTTCTGCCAAATCTTCCCAGAGCACGTGTAATGCGCCGCAACCAATAACTTTCCCATCCATTTCGGCAACTGTAAATTCTTGAACACTTTCAAATAGTGTAACTGTCTCTTTTGTAAGCAGACGACGTCCAGCGGCATACTCATCAATAATTGTACGTATAGTTTTTATATCCGAAGTTCGAGCTTGGCGAATTACTAGTGACATTTATTCTTCCGGTTTTACTAATGGAAAGAGGATTGTCTCGCGAATTCCGAGACCTGTTAGGGCCATCAATAATCTATCTACTCCCATACCCATGCCGCCCATTGGTGGCATTGCATATTCCATTGCTCGCAAGAAATCTTCATCTATCTGCATTGCTTCTAAATCTCCCTCTGACCCTAAGGCTGCCTGCTCCATCAAACGTTCACGTTGGATTACTGGATCAATAAGTTCGGAGTAACCGGTTGCAAGTTCAAAACCATCGATATAAAGATCCCATTTTTCTGCAATGCCAGGTGTTTGGCGATGGGCGCGAACAAGTGGGGAAGTGTCAATTGGATATCCCTTAACAAAGATTGGTCCTATTAATTTATCGGCACAAACGTGCTCAAATATTTCTTCTGCTAACTTGCCAGTAATCCACTTTGGATCAACTTTCATTCCCAACTTTTCAGCGATTTTAACTAGTTCAGGGCGGAGGGTTTGGGCGGTAACTTCTCGACCCACACCATCTGAAATCAGATCAAATAGCGAAGCCTCGGCCCATTTGCCACCAAGGTCTACCTCTCTGCCGTCATGATGGGTTATGAGATGACTTCCAGAAGTTGCTAATGCAGCACCTTGAATTAGTTGTTGGGTCAAATCTGCAATTGAATTCCAATCGCCGTAAGCCTCATAGCTTTCAATCATTGCAAATTCAGGTGAGTGACTTGAGTCGGCTCCTTCATTTCTAAAGTTACGATTGATCTCGTAAACTTTTTCAATTCCACCTATTACGCAACGTTTTAAGAATAATTCAGGAGCAATTCGCAGAAACAACTCCATATCGTATGCATTACTAACAGTCTTAAATGGCCGAGCTGCTGCGCCACCATGCATTACTTGAAGCATTGGTGTTTCAACTTCTACGAAGCCTCTGTTATAAAAAGTTTCGCGAAGCGAGCGCATTACATTTGGCCGTAACCTGGCGTTATCTCTCGCCTCTGGTCGAACAATTAGATCGACATAACGCATCCGAACCCGCGTCTCCTCAGAGAGCGGCTTGTGTTCTACTGGAAGTGGGCGAAGTGATTTGGCTGCCATCTTCCAACTCGAAGCAAGAACTGAGAGTTCACCTCGCTTTGAGGTAATTACTTCACCAGTAACGCTTACCAAATCGCCTAAATCAACATCGGATTTCCAGAGATCTAAAACCTCGGCTCCGACTTTATCGAGTGAGAACATTGCTTGAAGTTCAGTGCCGTCACCTTCGCGAAGCGTTGCGAAACATAATTTCCCGGTATCTCGTTTAAAAATAATTCTGCCAGTGACGCTTTCAGTGATTCCAGTTGTGACATCAATTGCTAAATCTTTATGAGCGTCGCGAAGTTCTTTTAAAGTTTTAGTTCTAGGAACGCTTACCGGATATGGCTCGAGGCCGCGCTCTATAATTGAAGCTCGCTTAGCCCGTCTAATCCTTAGCTGCTCTGGCAGGTCATCCGTATCGCTAGCCGCGAGAGCGCCTTTTGGGCTTTGGGGCTCTGAATTCTTGCTCATAAGGTGTGTAAGCCTATCGTTTGGAAGGGCTATGAATTGCGTTCATGAACTAGTCGCAGTCCAATTAAAGTTAAATCTGGCTCATGAAAATCAATAGTCTCACTGACCCCAATTACCAAGGGCGCCAGGCCTCCTGTTGCGATAACACTAACTTCGCCTGAATCAGGATATAAATTTAATAGTTCATCGGTAATTCGGTTTACCAAGCCATCAACTTGGCCAGCAAATCCATAGATGGTTCCAGATTGCAGAGCTTCGACCGTATTTTTACCAATCACATTCCGAGGCGCTACAAGTTCTACGCGGCGCAACTGCGCTGCGCGGGCAGCTAGAGCGTCGACCGAAATTTCAATTCCGGCAGCCAAAGCGCCGCCAAGAAATTCGCCTTTAGGTGAGACGACATCAAGATTTGTTGAGGTACCGAAATCTACAACTATGCAAGGTCCATCCTCACCATAGAGTTCATGGGCTGCAAGAGTATTTACAATTCGATCAGCGCCGATCTCTTTTGGATTATCTACCTGTAGTGGAACTCCTGTCTTTACCCCCGGTTCAACAATTGTAGTTTTAAGATCAGGATAATAATTAGCGACCATCGTCCGTAACTCGCGCAACGATTCTGGAACCGTTGAACAAATTGCTAGGGCTGAAATCTCAAAACCTTGAATTAGCGTAGAAAACCGGGCCCAGAGTTCATCAGATGTATCGCGGGGATCTGTCTTTACACGCCAGCTCTTTACTAAAGCCTTCTCTTCAAAGACTCCTAGAACTGTGTTTGTATTACCAACATCGATTGCAAGTAGCATGATTACTCCATTCTCAAATCTAATCCGATATCTAATACAGGCGCCGAATGAGTTAGGGCTCCAACAGCCAAATAATCAACTCCAGTTTTAGCATAAGCAATTGCACTTGCCAGATCTAAACCACCAGATGCCTCCAACTTTGCTCTGCCAGCGGTTATGTTTACCGCGCTAAGGGTGTCAGCAACAGACATGTTGTCTAGCAAAATAAATTTTGCGCCAGCATCGAGCGCTTCTTGTAGTTGTTGTAAGGAATCAACTTCGACTTCAAGGTTTAAATCGGGATACTTCTCAGAGACCAATTGCACGGCTTTAGCGACACCGCCCGCTGCAAGAAGATGGTTGTCTTTAATAAGGACTGAATCTGAAAGTGATAGTCGATGATTTATCCCGCCCCCAACCCGGACTGCATACTTCTCTAAATCTCTTAACCCCGGCGTTGTCTTTCTTGTATCTCTAATTGCTGCATTTGTATCAGATACCGCATCAACCCAACTTTTAGTAAGAGTTGCAATACCACTTAAGTGGCCAAGAAAATTAAGCGCGCTGCGCTCTGCAAGCAAGATTGATTGTGTGCCTCCCTTTGCAATAAGTATTAATGAATTTTCAGTCAGGTAATCTCCATCAGCACAATTGATTTCATAATCACTAATGCCACAGAGTTCTAGAACTGCGGCAACAATTGGCAGGCCAGCAATTACTCCACGCTTTCGATTTCTAAATTCGGCAATCGAGCGTTGCTTGCTAGGAATGATCGCTACCGAGGTAACATCTTGACCGCCAGCCAAATCTTCATTAACTGTACTCTGTGCCAACTTCTCGATATTTTCGGGCGATAGTCCAGCAAGTTTAATTACTGCAATTAACTTCTCACTAAGTGCCATCAGCGAACCTCTTCCAATATTGAACTCCATTTACCAGTTGCGCTATAGCTTTGGACAATTCGCTTTCGCCAAACCTCACTGTTTTCGGGATATTCACTGCGCCAATGCGAACCACGAGACTCTTCTCGTTCAAGTGCTGCTCGAACAATTGCCACCGCAAGGAGATAAAGATTTGAAACTTCCCAGGCTTCAATACAAGGGGATTGACTATTTTGATTAGCTAACTGGTCAAGGGTCGCCAGAGTTTGAGTTAGCGAAGTTGCACTACGCATCACCCCAGCACCTTGGCTCATAGCTAGTTGTAGCGTTAGTTTTATGGCTGGATCTAATAAAAATACTTCAGAATTACTCTCTGCTAGATCTGTCTGTGGTGCAATATTTTCCGCGATATCAGCAGAAATTCTGGTGCCAAAAACCAGGCCTTCTAGCAATGAATTAGATGCCAATCTATTTGCACCATGCGCACCAGTACAAGCTGTCTCACCACAGGCATAGAGTCCCGGGATTGATGTCCTACCGGAAAGATCTACTTTTACGCCGCCCGATGAATAATGTGATGCTGGTGAAACTGGAATCATTTGTACTCTTGGATCAATTCCATTCTCTAGACATGAGGCAAATATTGTAGGAAAGCGAATAGCAAAGTCTTTGACTGCCGTCGCATCTAGCCAAACATGTGGTGAGTTACTCTCTTTCATCTGCTTGAATATTTCAATCGCTACAACATCGCGTGGCGCCAAATCGCCTTGCCGATGTTTGTCAGCCATAAAACGTATCCCTTTGTTATTTACAAGTACCGCACCTTCGCCACGAACTGCTTCACTAATTAAAGGTTGTTGGCCACTCGAGCTCTCATCACGCCATAAAACTGTTGGATGGAATTGAATAAATTCAACGTCAGCAATCTCTGCCCCAGCGCGCAGTGCAAGTGCAACACCATCACCGGTTGAGACTGAAGGATTAGTGGTTTGGGCATAAACCTGACCAAGACCCCCTGTCGCAATCACTACTGCTCTTGAAAGTGCCCGGCCGACGCCATCTCGACTTCCAGCGCCAATCACGTGAAGGGTGACACCACATACTGCTCCACTACTACTCTTTAAAAGGTCGATTGCTAAAGCATTTTCAATAACTTCGATTCCATCATCATCATTTACTGCTGAAAGTAGTGCGCGTGAAACTTCAGCGCCTGTGGCATCGCCACCCGCATGTAGAATTCGATTCCGTAAATGTCCACCTTCTCTGGTCAACGCGATTTCTCCACTTTCAGATTTATCAAATACTGCGCCACGCGCAATCAACTTACGTACTGCTTCTGGGCCTTCTGTTACTAGAACATCAACTGCTCGTGAATCACATAACCCAGCACCAGCTATCAAAGTGTCTTTCTTATGTGCATCTGGGGTGTCTCCTGGACCAAGTGCTGCAGCAATCCCACCTTGTGCCCACTTTGTAGAGCCTTCATCAATCTTGGCCTTGGTAACTAAGAGAACCGATAAATTACTTGATCTTAAGTTAAGCGCGGTTGTAAGACCAGCAACACCAGAGCCAATAACAACGACATCTGCGCTAACTGTCCAACCAGGATCGCCTGCAAGTAATTTCATTTTGAATTCCTTGGGTGCGACATTGCCATATTGTCTATCAATCGAACCCCATTTATCCACCCAGCAACAACTGCCCGAGCTTTTAGGGTTCTGGAATCTGCTATCTGAAAATTATCTTCATCAATAATTTCAGCATAATCGAGTAGGAAATCTGGGATAGCTGTTAATTCTGCAGTGAGAAGTTCTCGTCTCTGTTCAATATCTGGCTTGCTAGCAGCTGACACAAGCGCCTTATAGATACCACTTGCACGTTCTAGCTCTAAAGATTCGAGGTGGCTGTTGCGTGATGACATTGCAAGTCCACTAGCTTCTCTAATTGTTGGCGCAGCAATTATCTTAATTGGTAGCTCTAGCTTGGCAACCATTTCTTTGATTAGAAAGAGTTGCTGAAAGTCTTTCTCTCCGAAAATTGCATGTGTTGGCTCTACTAAGTCAAAGAGGCGCTTTACAACAGTTAGAACGCCATCAAAATGTCCAAAACGGTGAACACCTTCAAAGAGCTTGCCAATTTCACCAGCTGAAATTATTTGCGGCTCAGTTGGATAGATTTCATCCAGCGTTGGAGCCCATACAAAGGTAGCTCCACTTTCCTGCGCCAACTTTGAATCATCTGCAAAAGTTTTTGGATAATTAGAGAAGTCATCTGGGCTCTCGAATTGCAGCGGATTAATAAAGATACTTACAACAACTTCATCTACATATGATTTGGCGATCTTCACCAGTGATTGATGCCCAGCATGAAGTGCGCCCATAGTTGGGACGAAGGCAACTGGTCGTTGAATCTTGAGTTTCATGCTCCAGTCCTTTCCGGGTACCGGGCTCGAGTTGCTAAGGCTACCCTGCAATTGCGGGCAATAGATAATCGATTTTTATAGCCCTTGCAGAATCAGTTCAACACTACCTAGCCTCGGAATTTTTGCATCAGGATCTATCTCAAGCCATGGTTCTAGAACAAATCTTCGCAGGTGAGCTCTTGGATGTGGGAGTGTTAGCTCCTTCGTCTCCACTACTAACTCTTCTGCCGTAATTAAATCGAGATCAATGTTCCTTGGTCCCCAATGAACCTCTCGCACCCGACCTAAATTATTTTCAATTCCTAACATAGCCACGAGTAATTCATGTGGATCTAACTGCGAATCTGCGATTAAAACTGCGTTTAGGTATTTAGGTTGTTCCGGTCCACCAAATGGATCTGTCTCATGATTAGTAGAAAGATGAGTAACTTCTATGATTTTTGCTAGCTCATTCACAGCGCTATCAATATTTAATTCGCGAGCTCCCAAATTTGAGCCGAGTGCGATTACAACTTTCATCTGGTTCGAAGAATTGTTACTGAAAGATCTTTAAAATCCAGACCGATTGGAGCATCTGGTTTATGGACAGAAATTTCAATTGCATTAATTAATGGAAATTCTGCAAGAACTCTTAGATGGATACGATCGGCAAGCGCTTCAATAAGTGAGACTGGAGCACCACTAATCTCTTCAACAACAACGGCAGTTACATCTGCATAATTTACAGTCGCATTTAAATCATCGTTCTGGCCAGCCTTATTTAGATCAAAGAATAATTTAAGGTCTGCCATAAATAATTGGCCATCTCTGCGCTCCTCTGGAAATACACCGTGAAAACCAATAGCCGAAATGCCAATCAAAGATATGTAATCGCTCATTTTTTCATCTCCTCGACTACCGCAATTGCGTCGCGATGTGGTTTAACTGAATGGGTGCGAACACCCCAGATACCAGATCGAGCTAGATATGTGGTTAGCGCGATTGTTGCAGACTCTCTGTCATCTGCAGAATGCGCACCTATTAGATCTCCTAAAAAGCGTTTACGCGAGGCGCCTACCACGATTGGAAACCCAAGCAAGGCGATACGATCGATATTTCTAAGAAGTTCCCAGTTATGTTCTGCACTCTTTGAAAACCCAATTCCGGGATCAAGAATAATTTGTTCTGGAAGTACCCCCGCTCTTGTTAGCGCAATTACTCTATTTTCTAACTCCTCTTTGACATCGCTGACCACATTTTTGTACTGAGCAGCCTTCTGCATATCTTTAGCGTGGCCGCGCCAATGCATAACCACATATTGAATAGCTGAGTTGCTTGCGATCAGCGTTGCCATCTTTGGATCTGCCAAGCCACCACTTACATCATTAACTAAAGTTGCACCAGCTCCGATAGCTGCTTGTGCAATATTGGCCCGGGTTGTATCAATACTTATTACTATTCCATTGTTCAAAATTTCGGAGAGTTCTGTAATTACCGGAATGACCCGATCTAGTTCTTCCTCTTCACTCACACGGTCTGCCCCAGGGCGAGTGGATTCGCCACCTACATCAATAATATCGACGCCTTCACTGATCATTTCTCTTGCTCGATTAATAGCGGATTCAAAATCAAAATGTCGGCCGCCATCTGCAAATGAATCTGGAGTTACATTTAAGATTCCCATTACCAGGGTGCGATCGTTTAACATGTTACCTACTGTTTGCAGTAATTAAACTCATTGCTTCGGCCCGAGTGGCAGCATCTCGTAATTGCCCACGTACTGCACTTGTTATTGTCCTCGCCTCAGATTTTTTTACACCCCGCATTGACATACAAAGATGTTCGCAGTTAATCACTACTATTACACCTGCTGGATTTAAAACTTGCACCATTGCATCTGCAATTTGTGAGGTTAGGCGTTCTTGAACTTGAGGACGACGCGAATACATATCTACAAGTCTTGCTAGTTTAGATAGTCCAGTAATTTTCCCATCTTCGCCCGGGATATATCCAATATGCGCTACTCCGTGAAATGGAGTTAGGTGATGTTCGCAGTGCGAGAAGACTTCGATATCTCTAACGATTACAAGTTCACGGTGACCAATATCAAAAGTTGTAGATAGAACTTCCTCCGGCTTCTGCCAGAGCCCAGCAAAATTCTCTCGTAACGCACGTGCTACCCGACCTGGTGTATCCCTCAGACCTTCGCGATCTGGATCTTCACCGATTGCAAGTAATAGCTCTTTTACCGCTTTTTCGGCGCGAATTTGATCGAACTCTGCGCGAGCGCCACCATCTTCAGGCCCCATCGATACTGGCGTTATCTCATTCACTTGGTGGCGAAGCTTTCTTTCGGGCTTTGCGAACAATCTTCTCATCGCTATCTTGACTCTCAGTTAAATCGGGAGCTTGTGGTCTTGCTGGCGATAGCGACACTGGTGGATGCTGACTTGGTTTACGCAGATAAGATCCAGTCCAAGCAGGTCTCCTTGAGACCATTCGAACCTTCTTAAATATGGCTTCAATCTCATCTTTTAGAATAGTCTCTTTCTCGAGCAATACCTCTACTAGGTCATCGAGTATGTCTCGATTTGCAACCAGCACTTCATAAGCCTCTTGATGCGCATTTTCAATTAAGTTTCTAATTTCGCCATCAATAATCGCAGCAATTTCCTCCGAGTAGTCACGTTGATGGCCATAATTGCGCCCAAGAAATGGTTCACCCTCACTAACACCAAGTTTTATCGCTCCGATACGTTCTGTCATTCCATACTGTGTGACCATTGCGCGAGCCAAGTTGGTTGCCTTTTCAATATCATTTGAAGCACCAGTTGTTGGATCATGGAAGATTAATTCTTCGGCAGCTCTGCCACCTAGTGAGTATGCAAGTTGATCTAGCATCTGATTTCTAGTAATTGCATAACGATCTTCATCCGGCAAAATCATGGTGTACCCAAGAGCTCGCCCACGCGGCATGATTGTGATTTTATGTACTGGATCGGTGTGGGCAAGTGCATGCGCAACAAGTGCATGTCCACCTTCGTGATAAGCGGTGATTCTCCGCTCTTCTTCTGTCATTAGCCTTGTTTTACGTTGTGGCCCGGCCATCACCCGATCGATTGCTTCGTCCAAGGCAGATGTCGTAATTACTTTGGCGCCCTCCCTAGCAGTTAATAGCGCCGCTTCATTTAAAACATTAGCCAAATCTGCGCCAGTGAAGCCTGGGGTTCGTTTCGCGAAATCCACCAAATTCACAGACTTTGCCATTGGCTTGTTCTTGGCATGTACTTCAAGAATTGCAGTGCGCCCTTTCAAATCTGGACGATCAACTGGAATTTGGCGATCAAAGCGACCTGGACGAAGTAGCGCTGGATCTAACACATCAGGACGGTTCGTTGCTGCAATCAAGATAACCTGACCGTTTGCTTCAAATCCATCCATCTCAACTAAGAGTTGATTTAAAGTCTGCTCGCGCTCATCGTGACCGCCACCAAGTCCTGCGCCGCGTTGGCGACCAACAGCATCAATCTCATCGATAAAAATAATTGCTGGAGCGTTGGCCTTAGCCTGGGCAAATAAATCTCGAACTCGAGATGCGCCTACTCCAACAAACATCTCTACAAAGTCAGAACCTGAAATTGAATAGAAAGGAGCGTTGGCCTCACCAGCAACAGCTCTAGCTAGAAGCGTCTTTCCGGTTCCGGGAGGACCATAAAGTAGAACGCCTTTGGGAATCTTTGCTCCAATATCTTTATATTTCTGTGGCGAAGCTAAGAAGTCTTTTATCTCTGCTAGTTCGGCGACCGCTTCATCAGCTCCGGCAACATCAGCGAAGGTGTTCTTTGGCATCTCTTTGGTTTGAAGTTTGGCTTTAGATTTTCCAAACGAGAAGACGCGGTTGCCTCCTTGAGCATTACCCATAAATAACAACAGGAGAAATCCAATTAGTATGAATGGGATGATGCTTAGAAGGATGGAGACAAATACTGATTGTGATGGAACTTTTATATCCCACTTATTTGGTGGTGGATTGCTAGTTAGAAGTTCGACAATCTGCGGTTCTTCACCAGAAATATAAGAGGCATATAACTTCTTAGATCCTTTGATAAAATTTCCAGATTTTAAAACTACTTCGATTTTCTGCTCTCTATCAATTACAAGCACAGAATCAACCTTGTTTGCAGATATCGCAGCCAAGATTGTTGAAGTCTCAACCTTCGTGAATTTATCACCGCTTGAAGATATCTGACCGAAGAATGTGACTACTATCAGCGAGAGCACTATCCAGAAGAGTGGACCGCGTAGTACTTTGCGGGCTCGCGCCTTTGAAAAAACAATTTTGCGCTTCTTCTTAGATTCAGATTTTTTCTCAGACGGCTTCTCTGACTTCTTTGAATTTTTAGTGGCTTTAGCTCCTTTTGTGCTCATGAATACATATGTTTCGCTAATACGCCGATAAAATCTAAATTGCGATACTTCTCATTGGAATCTAAGCCATAACCAACTACGAACTCGATTGGAATATCGAAACCTACATACTTAACATCTACTTCAACTTTTGCTGCGTCAGGCTTACGGAGCAGGGTTAAAATTTCAACGCTCTTAGCCCCGCGAGACTCTAGATTTGCCTTTAACCAGGCCAGAGTTAAACCAGTATCTACAATGTCCTCAACAATCAAAACTTCGCGCCCCAAGATGTCGCGATCAAGATCTTTAAGAATTCGAACTACGCCACTGGATTTAGTTCCAGAGCCATAAGATGAAACTGCCATCCAATCCATTTCAATGTGGCGCTGCAGCGATCTTGAAAAATCTGCCATTGTCATAACTGCGCCCTTTAAGACGCCAATTAAAAGTAGATCTCGCCCCTCATAATCTCGCTCAACTTCGATAGCTAATTCTCGCAAGCGCGTCTTGATCTCTTCTTCGGTAACAATTACGCTTTCAATATCAGTTCCGGTAGTTGCTAAATCCACGAGGCTATTGCCTTTCTACTTTTTGGTCTCATTGGTTTCGGTGTTAGAGAGTGAAAGTCTGCCCGAAATTCGACCAACCTTCACACCACCTGGCAGCGAGGTGTGGCCCTGGCCATGCCAATCACTCACAAGGGCCTCTATTGGCGCTAGATGCGCCGCTGAAATACTTCCATCTGGGGCTCCAAGGGCGTAGATGGCTCGGCGAAGAACTCGGCTCCGGACGGCTATTGGAAGTTCGGTGAGTGCCAAGATCGCAATATCCTCTGGATTGATCAGCTCAAATACTCGATCGGCCCACTCATCTAAGGCATCGGCATCTTGACCTAAAATTTTTGCACTTCGAGCTAGGGCGTCAATAGCGCCGGGTGCAATCTCCTCTTCAATTAGCGGCAAAATTTTCTCCCGGACTTTTACTCGTGTGAATTCAAGATTCGAGTTGTGTGGATCAACCCAAAAATCAACTCCGGCCTCCATGCATGCTACTTCTGTTAATTCGCGACTAACTCCTAGGAATGGTCGAATAAATGGACCATTTACATCTTGCATTCCAGATAATGATCTTGTTCCAGATCCGCGAGCTAGCCCTAATAAAACACCTTCGGCTTGATCATTCTTAGTGTGTCCTAGAAAAAAATACTTTGCGCCATAAGTTTCAAGTGCTTGGTGGAAAATCTGATACCTAGCGCGCCTAGCAGATGCCTCTACTCCATCGATTATCTTTACATTCGCCCTGCCGAGAAAAATATCTTTATATCCTAATTTCTCTAACTTCACTCTTGTCTTAACTGAAATCTCTGCGCTCTCCTCTTGCAGTCCATGGTCAACAATTACTGCGACAAGATCAATATCAAATGAATCTGCTTCGAGTCTGGTTGCAATGGCTAGTGCAAGTGAATCTGCGCCACCTGAAACGCCGATACAAACTTTTGAATTAGCCTCAAAGGTTTCGAGCCAAACTCGCACCGCTCTACGTAGTTCGAGTAGTGCCGGAGTTTTCGCGCTCATATGGAGCACTCTATAAAACTTTTAGACTCTACCGCCAGATGGCATCAAGCCCTTAACGCTGTACATGCTTGAGAATTTAAGTCCACCTAGCGTCGAATGAGCTTCCCACATCATTCCATCACCTGCATAAATAGACATGTGGTGAATATTTTGAACTGAGCCATCATATGAATAGAAGAGAAGATCACCTGGTAGGAGTTGATTTAAGGGTACTCGCTGGGTTGCCACTAAATAGAGCGCAGCATTTAACCTTCCCCAAGTTGGCCAACCAAGTCCCGCCGCTTTATATGCAGCATAGACAAGTCCAGAGCAATCAAAGGAGTTTGGTCCTTCAGCTCCCCAAACATATGGCTTCTTAGCAAGTACCTGCTTCTTTGCATATGCAACAGCTTTGCTCCGCATTGCCTCATCTGAGCGAATCGTGGTGCGACCGGTAAGCCCCTTGTTAGGCCAGATCTTAAATTGATTTGGAACTTTTGTAGCAGTTGCAGCACTTGCTTCTTCAAGAAGTGCTAGTTGGCGCTGCTGTTCTAGTGTGACGCGGAAGTTTTTGGCTTTAGCAAGTTCAGCCGCTAATTTATTCTGAACTGCACGGAGCTTATCTACTTCCTTCTGCTGCTCCGCCTTTGCGCCATCAGCAATCTCTTTTGCATCAGCCACTTTTTCAGTTGCGATCTCCTGCACAGCTTTTGTGCGATCTGCCTCAGCCTTCGCATCTTTTGCAATCTCTTCTGCGGCCTCAAATCTTCCTAAGGCAACAGTGTTTGTATTCCCAATTTTATCTAAAGTTGTTAATTGATCAATTAAATCTTGAGGTCCATTTGCACTTAACAGAACATTTATACTTGTGAAATCGCCACCTAGTTTGTAGGCATTGGCTGCCATCATGCCAATCACGCCATTTGCCTTAGAGACTTCTCTCTGGGTTTTGCGGGCATATTTTGCAGCCACATTAGCCTTGGACCTGGCAATTGCTAATTCATTTAGCGCAACGTTATATGCCGCCTGGGCAGTATTTGCTATAGCCGCAAGTTGGTTGAGTGTCTTAGTTGCTGAATTTAATTTTGCTACCGCCTTGGTTGCCGCCTCTGCCTTTGCTGCTTCTTCTGCCTTTGCCGCTTTAATCTCTTTCTTACTTGGCTTTGGCGGTTTTGCTGCTGCAAAATCAACTCCGATAGCGGTCGTTGAAATTCCCAGGATTAGCAGAGCAGTAGTAGCGCGCCTTACCTTTTTAAATTGCATACTCTTTGGTCCTCCAGGGAAGTTATATATCCTTAGGATAAAGGTTTAACCTGTGAATCTTCGGAATATTTAGCGCTGTGTCGCTAATTTGCAACATCACGTCTCTTGAAAAGTATCGCAGCTACCGCTGAGCCAACTAATAAATATCCGGCAGATACTGCTAGCGAGTGTCTATAACTAATTACAGAAGATCCGCCCATTCCAATATTGGAGAAATTTGTTCCAGGTAGCCATTTTCCTGTGCTATTTATGAGAGCAGACAGAATGTTCTCTAAAATCAAATTCCACAAAACCCCTACTGCAATTGCACTAATTGGCGAGCGCAGTAGTAATCCTAGAATCATGCCAAGGGTGCCAAAACATAGAGTTGCAATAAATATATT
>DFDL01000029.1:4133-12141 GCA_002367715.1 Actinobacteria bacterium UBA3028 | reverse complement strand
ATAAATTTGCCAGCAAGAATTTTCATTCGAGATGGCTGGCGAACCAAGAGATTTCGTAGCGTCCCAAGGGTGTACTCCTGGGCAGTTTGGGATGCAAAAATACATAGTGCGACGATTCCAAGAAACATCCCAACCAGATTAAAGCCATATACAAGGCCAGCTGCCTGGCTTAGTTCGCTCGCACTTACACTCTCGCCGCGACTTGAATTTCCGCTCTCAGAGTTAATCATCAAGAAAACTATTGAGGTAAACAGTGCGCTAAGGCCACCTACTGTCGCGATTGTTCCCAAGAGGAGTGAGGGCCTGCGAAGTTTTCTAAGTTCAGCTATCACGACGCGGATCATTTAATGTCTCCAGTCATTTCAAAGAAAGTCTCTTCAAGGGTTGGCTGCGCCACTGAAATACTAGAGAGGGTAATTCCTAGATCAAATGCCAATCGATTAATTTCGGCGCTGGCCTCTGCAGGGGCTGAGATATGAACTGTGCCCTCAATAACTTTAGTTGAATATCCAACTTCATCAATCTTCTTGGTTAATTTGGCAAGATCCACTTCATATTCTGGTCTGGCAATAACTACTGGTTTATTAGAAGTTAGAAGCTCTTGAGTGCGACCAGAAAATATAACTTTACCTTCTCTTAGCATTACAAGATATTCAGAGATCATCTCTAGTTCGCTCAGGATATGAGAGGAGACAAATACTGTCGTTCCAGAATCTGCTAAATCACGGATGATATTGCGAATTTCTTGGATACCTTGCGGATCCAAGCCGTTGGTCGGTTCATCTAAAATTAATAGCTCCGGATTCGGTAGAAGCGCAGCTGCAATACCGAGTCGTTGCTTCATTCCAAGAGAATATGTTTTAAATTTTGAACCGCCGCGATCTGCCAAATCAACTTTTGCTAGAAGCTCATCAACCCTAGAAAGTGGAAAGCCACCTAATTCAGCCAAGACTTTTAGATTCTCGCGCCCAGATAAGGCAGGATAAAAAGCCGGTCCTTCAATCATGGCTCCAATTTTTGGAAGATAGCGCTCGGGGTGTGCGATGCTCTCACCTAGAACTGTTGCACTTCCACTACTTGGTGAGATTAGACCCAGTAACATCCGAATTGTTGTCGTCTTACCTGAACCATTTGGCCCAACAAATCCACAGACTGCGCCCGCCGGCACTTCAAAGCTGCCATGAGAGAGCGCTGCTCGATCGCCATAAATCTTGGTTAAGTCTGTTGCTGTAATCGCAATCTTCTTCATTTCGGCAGAGTACTCAAGAAAGTTGAGTTCTTAATCCAATTAGCTACAACTGGGGATAAATCTATGAGAATTTCACCCTAAATTATTGCTGACAGAACTAGTAGGAGCGAGAAAATGCTTAAATAAGTAATTGACCATTGAAATAGTTTGGCCGCTGCCTTATTCGAATCTGGTCCATCTATTTTCAAAAGTCCTAGGCCAAAGCCCATCGCAAGTGCAACCGTCACTGCCCAACACCACCATGGCAAATTAGCGCTCCAGTTAACACCTAGTGAAGTAACGACCATCCCAATTGTATGAAACCACATCTGTTTCTTGACAGAATTTATCGAGGCAACGACTGGAAGCATTGGAATCCCAGCGGCGGCATAATCATCTCGATACTTAATTGCAAGTGCCCAAAAGTGTGGTGGAGTCCAGAAGAAAATTACTAAGAAAAATAACCAAGCAGTTAGTGAGAGTGAATTAGTTATCGCTGACCAACCGATCAATACCGGCATACAACCAGCAATTCCACCCCAGACAATATTCTGAGAAGTGCGTCGCTTTAGACCAATCGTGTATCCAAAAACATAAAACACTATTGCTGCAGCTGTAAGAATAGTTGCCAGTAGTGTCGTGAAAATTGAAAATATAGTAAGTGAAATAATGGTCAAGATTGATGCAAAGATAAAGGCTTGGGTCTCACTAACCTTTCCCGTAACTATTGGTCGCTTTGCTGTTCTGGCCATCAATCGATCTGAATCAACTTCAATAATCATGTTAAATGCATTTGATGCACCGGCCGCAAGAGTTCCACCAAGAAGGGTTGCAATAGTTATCCTAAGTGGCGGTACACCACCGCTTGCTAGAAACAGTGCAGGAAGTGTAGTAACAAGCAAGAGCTCGACAACGCGTAACTTCATTAATGCCACGTAGGGCCTGATTTTGAATTTGCTCACTCAGCTAACCTTCTTGGGTATAAGTATTTGGTTTTGCAATTTTTGCGAGCATTTTATCGATTGTTCTACGGGCAAGCTCTCGGGAACGCTCAGTTGGATTGATTCTATTTGCCATGATTGCGAAAACATATTCATTTCCATCAACTTCGACATAACCAGCAAGTGTCACCGATGTATTTATCCAACCAGTCTTAGCTACTACAAGTCCTACCGCGCTCTTTGCTGATTTTTCAAATCTATTCTTTAAAGTTCCACTCTTTCCAGAGATTGGGAGGCCATCATAAATTGCTTGATAATCTGGTTCGATTCGAATTTTCCAGAGTAGCTCTGCAATTGTTCTTGCAGCTACCCGGTTGCCATGTGATAGACCACTTCCGTCTTTGACATAAAGGCCTTCGGAATAAACATCTAGGTATTCCATAACAGATTTGAAGGCAAGAGTTAAACCAGCACGATCACGACCAAAGCCCATCTCATTTGCCGCACTTTTAGCCAATCGATCGGCCAGTGTGTTATCGCTCCAGAGTAAGGTAAATCCAATAATTTGACTAAGCATTGGTGATTCAACTTCTTGGACTTGTGTAATTTCGCCAGCTTCTCTCACCTCTGACATTGAGACTTTTTGAAATTTTAATTTATTTCCATAAAAATAATTGAGATTGGCAATGTCCTTTGCATAGAGCCCGTGATAGTCGATTCTGACTCGACTAAGCGATACCCCTGTTTCTTCAATTGCCCGGATTAATTTTGTAGAAAGTGCACGATCAAAACTTTTGGCCGAACTCGAACTTGTTGTCAACCATGGGTCAAATTCACCAAGCATAATAAAACGGCTTGGGTCGCTGGTTGCATTTATCGACGTCCTAAATGTTCTATCAGGCCCAAATGCGGTAATGGCACTTGTAGCTGATATTAACTTCAAAATTGAGGCTGGCGCTCTTGGTACTTCCGATCCACTAGCAAAGACTTCGGACTGAGTCACTGGATCAATTAATAAAATTCCTGGTTTAGCTAGATTTGGAGAATTTGCCAGCTTCAAAAATGAATTAGGTAGAGCGGCACTCTCAGCTGCGTTAACTGAAATTGGTGCAGTAAATAACGCAATCAATGTGGTTGAAAGCAAAATATTTATTGATTTGCGCATAGGAAGATTATGCCTGTTCTCTGCCTTTAAATCGCCCTTGTGAGATGGCGGCGCCGAGTAAAACAATTAATCCACCAAGTGGTTCATGCCAAGTTAGGTGTTCACTTAAAAATAGAACGCCCACAAAAACAGCAACGACTGGAGTTAGGTATGTCACAGAGCTTGCGATAGAACTTCCGGCCCGCTCAACTATTTGAAAATTCCAGATATACGCAACGCCGCTTCCAAGTACGCCAAGTGCAATCATGGCAAATATTGGCCCTGGTCTGTAATTTTCTTCGGCGATTCCATTAAATAAAGAGAAGGGGAGCAGAGTTAGAGCTGCTGCGCTTACTTGTCCTGCCGCTAAAGATTCGGCCCTCAGTTTGAGTGGTGAAAGATACTTTTTTATTATGGGAAATGAGAGGCCATAGCATGTGACCGCAACAAGTAGCGCAATCACACCTAACCCAGAATTTGCCCCGATGCCCTTCCAGATTCCAAGAACGGTTAGAACACCGACGCCTCCTGTGATTAATCCAATTATTTGGTGAGCCATAATCTTCTCAGACCTAAAGAAGATTAGAAGGAAGATTAAGGTTGTTAGTGGTGTGCAAGCATTAATAATCCCTGCTAACACGGATGTAACACGTTGTTCGGCATAGGCAAAAAGGATTCCTGGGAATACATTCAAAAGTAGTGAAACGATCCAGAGAATAAACCAGGTGTGCCTACCCGTTGGCAGCGCAATACCTCTAACTTTAATAATCAGAAGTAGCGCAAAGGCTCCAAGGGCGCATCTGCCAAAGGCGACACCGACAGGGGTTAGGAATTCAAGCCCTAATTTGATGAAGATAAATGAGCATCCCCATACAACCCCTAAGGCCAGATAGATCGGGAGCCACGATTTTTGCTTCATGCCAACTCCCCCTAATCTTTAGGTATGACCACCGCCGAGATTGGACCTGGAGAATTCTATCCAGTCGTCGGGGTTGGGCCACATCCAGAGCCATGGCCAACTGAGAGATATTTTGATTTAGAACTTCTTGCAAATGGTGATCGAAGAAATGTTTTAGATCACTATCGATATTGGAGCGTTGAAGCGATAGTTGCTGACCTAGATACCAAGCGCCATGAACTACAAATCGCAATTGAAAACTGGCAACATGATTTGAATATCGGATCTGTTGTTCGCACAGCCAATGCATTCAACGTCTCGAAGGTTCATATCGTTGGTAAACGTGATTGGAATAAGAGGGGTGCGATGGTCACAGATAAGTACTTACATGTACTCCACCATCCCACAGTTGTTGAATTTAAAATTTGGTGCTTAGAGAATTCGGTACCGATTATTGGGATTGATAACTTGCCGATTTCTAAAGAGCTTGAAACAGCTGATCTACCGGCTAAATGTGTTCTATTTTTTGGCCAAGAAGGCGCCGGAATGTCAGATGAGGCCGTTGATATCTGCGAAACGGTTTTAGCAATTAGACAATATGGTTCTACAAGATCAATGAATGCTTCGGCTGCTGGTGCTATTGCAATGTATGCCTGGGCAATGCAGCATTTAAATAAGTAGCGTTAGCCCTCTTTAATTACCTCAGCAACAGCCTGAAGCCGGCGGCGAATCTCAGTGGCATCATCTTCGCGACCTAGATCTTGGAGAACATTGGCCATCCGGTTTTCAATCTCTAATATAAATTCAAAATCTCTATTCTCATTTTCAGTCATAATCTCTAGAACTCGATCTAAAGAATTTAGCCCTTCTTCAAGTTGGCCAGCAATAATTTGAGCTTTGCCTAATTCAAAGAGCGAATAAGTTTCACGGTAGTGATCATGCGCTGTGACAAATACATCTAGAGATTTCTGTGCAGCTACTAGTGCACCTTCACCATCGCCAATTTCAGTTAAGCAATGGGCAATCTTCTGATCACATCTTGCTACGTTAATTACCTCTTTTAATTTCTTAAACAACTCGCGAGCTTTTTGAAATGACTCGAGCGCCTGACCATAATTTTTTAGTTCGCGGTGAGCACAACCAATTAGATGTAAATCATTTGCAGCGCCACTATCATTTCCATCGACTAAGTGTTCCTGTACGCAGTCGGTCATACATTCAATAGTCTTCTCATACTCTTTAGATGAGAACCACCATTCACCAAGGGTGCAGGCAAGGTCGATAGCAAGTGGTGATTTCGATTCGCGTAATAACTCGACCGCTTTGCTCATTGCAGTTGCTGCTTCATTCATCCGTTTTAATTGATTTAGGTTGTAACCAATTGCGGAGTAGGCCTGAGCTAATCCATCTGAAGGTACAACAGAGCCGAGCTCTGCATAAATATCACGAGCAGTCTCAGCAAGTGCCAGCGCCTCGTCGTATTGACCACGTGCATAGATTCGTGCGCTTAGCTCGTAATAAGTATTAGCGCGATCCAATCCTTGAGTTTCTGGGATTCGCTCCCAGAGCATCTCTTCAGTGACAATATCCTCTGTTGAATCATCATCCTCGCTCATAGCAAAGACTCTAGCAACACCTACCGCTATCCGCACGGGCAGGGGTATAGTTTGCTCACGTGCGTTTCTTAAATAACCCTAGCCACGACCTGACATATGACGATGTATTCATGGTCCCAAGCGCCTCAAGTATCGCGAGCCGGATGGATGTCGATCTCTCGACTCAGGATGGAACCGGGACCACAATCCCAATCATCGTAGCCAATATGACTGCTATTTCAGGTCGCCGAATGGCTGAAACAATTGCTCGCCGAGGTGGCATGGCAGTTATTCCACAAGATATTCCGCTCCAAGTTGTTAGTGATGTAATCAAGTGGGTTAAATCTAGACATAAATTTTTTGATACTCCTGTGACTCTTTCACCGACACAAACTGTTGCCGATGCAGCTGACTTAATAAATAAGCGGGCTCATGGAGCGCTAATTGTTGTAGAAGGTGGCAGACCGGTTGGAATAGTAACTGAGGAAGATTGTGAGCGCGTAGATCGCTTCACACAATTGCAATCTATTATGAGTAAGGATTTGGTTACCGTTCCAGATTCAATCGAGCCTAGGGAAGCATTTGATTTTTTAAATTCCCAACGTAGGCGCCTTGCCCCAGTTGTAAATAAAAATGGCGAGCTCATCGGAATTCTTACCCGGACCGGGGCGCTACGAGCAACTCTCTACCAACCTGCTTTAGATTCAAATAATCAGCTACGAATTGCCTGCGCTGTTGGAATCAATGGCGATGTCGCCGCAAAGGCGAAGTCCTTGATTGATGCGGGTACTGATGTACTAGTAGTTGATACTGCACATGGTCATCAAATTAAAATGATTGAAGCCCTAAAATTAATTAGAGAGCTTAATCCAAATATTCCGGTTGTTGCTGGCAATGTTGTAACTGCGCAGGGAACAAAGGCGCTAATCGAAGCGGGTGCGGACATTATTAAGGTTGGCGTTGGCCCTGGCGCAATGTGTACAACTCGGATGCAGACCGGTGTAGGTCGCCCACAATTCTCAGCTGTACTTGAATGTTCTGCTGAAGCAAGAAAGCTTGGAAAACATGTCTGGGCAGATGGCGGCGTTCGCCATCCAAGAGATGTCGCCTTGGCGCTGGCTGCGGGCGCATCACAAGTAATGATTGGATCTTGGTTTGCAGGTACCTTCGAATCGCCAAGTGATTTAAATAAAGATGCAACTGGACGGTTATATAAAGAATCTTTTGGTATGGCATCTGCGCGCGCAGTAGCAGCAAGAACATCTAACGATGGCGCTTTTGAGCAGGCTCGCAAAGCGCTCTTTGAAGAGGGCATCTCATCCTCGAGAATGTATATAAATCCATCCCGACCTGGAGTAGAAGATCTTTTAGATGAGATTATTTCGGGCGTTCGCTCTTCATTTACCTATGCTGGCGCATCAAGTATTCATGACTTCTTTGAACGGGCGGTAGTTGGTATTCAATCTGCATCTGGATACGCCGAAGGCCGGCCACTTCATACAAGTTGGTAGCTTTTAAGGCTTAGCTCTCCTGTATTTTTATTCGCTTTCTTGAAAGTAATATATGACCAACAAATCCAATCGCAAGTGCTATTACTACGCCGATATTTGAATATGCCCAGGCTCCATCTTTGCCACCGATTACTCCTAAAAGATAGCCCTGCCAAGATAGCCAACCTGCGAAAGAATTCGTTACAAATCCCCAACCAATAACAGATCCAAAGGCAACTAAAAGTAAGGATCTAAAATTCCAGGCGCCATATATCCCGGCGGGATTAAATAGATCGCGCTCTACATAGTCACGCTTGCGCAGGATTACATCTGCAACAAATATTGCAGACCAGGTAGCAATAGGAACCCCTAGCGTTATTAAAAATCCTTGGAAAGGTAGGAAGAAACTTCCAGCAAACCAGACGATATAGATAGTTCCAATAGCCATGATAACGCCATCAATTGATGCGGCGACATGGCGCTTTACTGGCAGACCAATTGAGACCAAGGTGATGCCAGATGAATATAAATCTAAAATAGCGCCACCGATTAATCCGAGTATTGCTACTGCAGCAAATGGAATTAGGTACCAAGTTGGCACTAAAGATGTGAGTGCGCCGATTGGATCCATTCCGATTTTTTCACTCAACTCTGAACTACTTCCAGCAAGTAGTGAGCCATAGATAACTAAAGTTATTGGAACAATAGATGC
>DFDL01000029.1:0-3813 GCA_002367715.1 Actinobacteria bacterium UBA3028 | reverse complement strand
CCGTTAGGAAGTGCGTTAATAGCGCTCCAGTTAATGTGATGCGCAGTCAAAATTATGTAACCCAGAGTTAAGGTTATTGTTGAAATAGTTAAGAACTTCTGCATTCGCATAATTACATTAAAGCCAAGTACCCCGCCAAATATTGTTAACCCGGCAGCGATGGAAAATCCAAGGATTCTTGAGATATTGGGCTCGATGTTCCCGACTCTAGTTAGAACAGTTTCAGTAGCAAGTGTTGCAAGAGAGACTAGAACTGTCTCCCAACCAACAAGGATGAGATAAGAGAGCAGGCCTGGAACTACATTTCCTTTTACTCCAAATGCTGCGCGTGAAAGCGTCATTGTTGGTGCATTAGCTCGCTTGCCAGCAAGTGAGCTGATCCCGACTAGAAAGAATGAGGCTACCGTTCCAATTATTGCAGCGAGAGTTGCTTGCCAGAATGAGATTCCAAAGCCAAGAAAGAATGCACCATATGAGAGAGCAAGAAGTGAAACATTTGCTGCGGCCCAAGGCCAGAATAGCGAGCGCGCAGATCCAGAGCGCTCATTTTCTTGGATGAAGTTTGTACTGTTTAATTCCAACATGAGGGTAAGCCTAGAGGTTAAAGATAAGATGCGCACATGTTGCAACACGAAAATTTGGATAGTGATTCCAAAGAATATCGAAGGGCAAAATTTGCGATTCTTATCGCATTCTTAATTAACGGATTTTCAGTTGGCAACTTTGTTTCAAGAATTCCAGATTTTAAAATTGAATTAGGTATCTCGAATGGCGTTCTGGGTGGAGCGTTATTTTGCGCTTCTGCTGGTGTATTGACAGCACTTCGCCCAACCAGCAAGAGCGCCGCAAGATTTGGTAGTGGCCCTGTTGTAAAGTATTCAGCTTTCACTTTATCGCTAGCCGTACCGCTTGTTGGCTTACTTTTTAACCTTGAATGGTTCTTATTTTCGTTATTTTTATATGGCGCCCTCTCTTCAATTCATGATCTATCCATAAATGCACATGCTGCTGCTCTAGAAAATCTTGCCGGAAAACGGGTTATGAGCACTTTTCATGCCATGTGGTCTATCGGTGGACTTACTGGGGGCACGCTAGGCGGGCTGTTAGCCACTGCAGGCATAACGATTCGAATTCATGCATTCATTGTTGGTCTTATAATTTTTTTAATCGCGCTAGCCACGCGTAACTGGTTCTTACCTGCAGCAGCAGATAAGCATCCAATCGAAAAGCGTGAAAAACATAAAGTTCCTAGGAAATTTCTGATTCTGGGTCTACTTGGATTATGTGGCGCCCTTGGCGAGGGTGCTGCTAGCGACTGGGGTGGAGTTCTGGCTCGGGACTCATATGACGCTTCGCCTTTCATTTCTGCGCTGCCATTTATTTTCTTCTCATTCACAATGGTCGTTGGCAGATTATCTGGAGATTTTCTTGCCCATAAATTTGGCGCAGTAAGACTTTTAACTTGGTCAGGCTTAGTCGCAGGGATAGGCCTTACCGGCGGGGTTCTGATTGGAAATATCTACGGAATCATCCTGGGCTGGTTCTTGCTCGGGATTGGATTATCAACCATTATTCCAATGATGATAAGCGCTACTGGGACGCTGGCTAACGAAAAATATTCAGGCCGGGTTTCTGCTGCCGAGGGTGTTGCACTTGTCACCGGAGTTGCCTATTTTGGATTTGTTATCGGACCTCCGCTCATGGGATTTGTTGCCGATCTCATAACTTTGCGTTGGGCGATGCTTATTCCAGCTCTACTTGCAATAATCTTTGGACTTAGCGCCAAAAAAGTACTCTCGTAGCAATCGCCTTTTATTGGGTGTAAATTGCCCAGATGATTACTCCACAGAAACTAGCTTCCAATCAATTCGATCACTTCTACAAAGGCGGCTACCGAATCGGCACCCTGCGAAATGGTCCTGGTGGACCGATGCGTCCAGAAGAGTGGATCGGTTCTATGACTACTCGCTTCGGTGAAGAGACCATGGGTCTATCAGTACTAAATGATGGAAGTTATCTGCGCGACTCAGTAATAACAAACCCAGAGAAGTGGCTTGGATCGGAACATCTAAACACTTTTGGTGCAAGCACTGAATTGTTGATGAAACTACTTGATCCAGATCAAAGGTTGCCAGTCCACTATCACCCAAATCGTAAATTCGCTAAGGAACATCTATCGCTTAAGCATGGTAAGACTGAGGCGTGGATTATTTTAGAAGCCCCCGCCGGAGCTAATGTTGGACTTGGATTTAGTAAAGAGTTATCAAAGTTAGATGTTTCTAAGATGGTTGATGCAAGAGATTCAAATGGATTGCTTGCATCGTTACAAAAGTTTGATGTAAAAGCTGGCGATACTGTCTTTGTTCCTGCTGGAACTCCCCACGCTATAGGTGAAGGTATCTTCGTTCTAGAACTTCAAGAGCCTACTGATTTATCAGCGCTACTTGAATGGAATGATTTTGCAGTTGATGGTGAGAAGGATGGCCACCTTGGACTTGGTTTTGACACTGTTCTAGATGCACTTCGATATACCCCTATTGAGAGAGATGAGGCGAGCAAGCTTGTCTTCTCGGATAGATTATTTAGCACATCAGACCAATCAGTATTTACTGCTGTTGCAGATCCCTACTTCCGCGCTGATTACCTTGCCGGAAATAGCAGCAAAGTTGCTGCTGGATTTAGCATAATGTTGGTCCTAGAAGGTAGCGGAGCGATTAATTTCGAAAACTCTACGCCGATTGATGCGATAAAGGGTGATGCGATTTTAATTCCGCACTCTGCTGGAAATTGGACCTTAACTGGTGCAAGCGGCGTTGTCTGCCGACCTCCACTGGCGAAAGATGCACCGCTAGCGATCTAAATTGCTAGGAGAGGTTATTTGCTCGCACTATATGTTCAACCATATATTTGCGGGCGCTTAGCGCCATCGGTTTGTTCTCTGTCCAAAGGTTGCGCCAGATTGCTAGGGCAAGAGATAGATCTGGATGAACAACTGCGGATGAAAAACTTTCAAAAGTTATAACACCTTTGTAATTTATCTTTGCTAGTGCGCCAAATAGCTCTTCAAAATCCACGTTCCCAGTTCCTAGGCCACCTCTATGGCTGGCACCGATATGTACATATCCGATGTACTCTGCATTATTTATAATTGGAGACGCTAAATCCTGCTCTTCAATATTCATATGATAAATATCGATGTGGACTTTTACATTTGGTTCACCAATTTCCTTAATCATTTCAACAGCTTGGTCGATGGTATTAATTAAGTTTGATTCATACCTGTTTACCGGCTCAAGCCCAATTGTTATTCCTTTGGATTGTGCTGCAATCGCTAAACGTTTCAAAGATGCAATTGAGTTGGCTCGTGATTTTGTGGTTGCGGGGTGCAAATATTTTCCTAGTGCGCTAAAAAGTACACCCCCTAAGTAATCACCTTCGATGCCAGCAACTACATCAAGGGCTGCCATTAATTTTGCTTCGCCCTTTGCTACAACTGCAGAGTCTTCACTATTTATATCTGCATCGAAAGATAGCCCCATTGAACAAGCTGCCTTTATTCCAAATTCTTTCAAAGTTGCAAGTGTATGTTCAGTATCAATCAACGATGGATCTAGCGCCGGAATTTCGATTAAGTCATAACCTGCTTCTACAGTGTTTGAGATGGCTTCTCGACATTCTGCATGAGACCAACCTCCAACCCAAACAAGAGCGTGAACACCTAATTTATTTGGAAGTTTAATTGTCATTTCACAAGTATATTATTTTTCAACCCCTTGGCTAGAGGCAAATATGGTCGATGCATTTTCCAACATT
>DFDL01000080.1 GCA_002367715.1 Actinobacteria bacterium UBA3028 | reverse complement strand
TCAACATCGTGGTAGGCGCCGTCGAGAAGTGTTACGCGAACATCGACTAGTGGATATCCAGCAAGAGGTCCGTTTTGCATTCCCTCTTTACATCCGACATCAACTGAAGGGATATATTCCCTAGGAATACGACCGCCAGTAATTTTATTTACGAATTCGTAGCTCTGCTCACTTCCTGTAGGAAGTGGCTCAATAGCGATTTGAACCTTTGCGAATTGACCTGAACCACCAGATTGCTTCTTGTGGGTGTAGTCGTAACGATCAACTGGCTTGCGAAGAGTTTCGCGATAAGCAACTTGTGGCTTACCCACATTTGCCTCAACTTTGAACTCGCGGCGCATACGGTCAACCAGAATTTCAAGGTGAAGTTCGCCCATTCCAGAGATGATGGTCTGGCCAGTCTCTTCATCTGACTTAACGTGGAAGGTTGGATCTTCTTCTGCAAGACGTTGAATTGCAATACCAAGCTTCTCTTGGTCAGCCTTTGTCTTTGGCTCAATAGCAACAGAGATAACTGGTGCTGGGAAGTCCATTGACTCAAGAATTACTGGCTTATCTGGATCACAGAGAGTGTCACCTGTTGTGGTGTTCTTAAGACCCATAACAGCGATAATCATTCCGGCTCCAGCTGAATCTTTCTCTTCACGCTTATTTGCGTGCATCTGGTAAATCTTTCCGATACGTTCCTTATTATCTTTAGTTGAGTTAAGGATTGCTGTACCAGTATCTAGACGACCAGAGTAAATACGTACGAAAGTTAGTTTTCCGAGGTGTGGATCGGACATGATTTTAAATGCAAGTGCTGAGAATGGCTCTGAATCTGCAGGTTGACGCTCTACTTCCGTCTCTGGATCTCCCATCTTGTGACCAATAATTGCCTTGATATCAAGTGGGCTTGGAAGGTAACGGTTTACTGCATCTAGCATCGGCTGAACGCCCTTGTTCTTGAAAGCAGAACCAGTAAGTACTGGAGTCAACTTGTCAGCAAGAGTTGCGCGACGGATACCGGCAATAATTTCTTCATCTGAAAGTTCAATTTCTTCTAGGTACTTCTCCATGATTGCATCATCTGCATCTGCAAGTGTTTCAAGGAGATTATGACGAGCAACCTTTGCCTCCTCCAACATGCCTGCTGGAATCTCTTCTACTAAATAATCTTCGCCCTTTTTAGTTTCACCAGGCCAGACCAGCGCCTTCATTGCAATAAGGTCAATAACACCACTGAACTCTGCTTCTGAACCGATTGGAAGTTGTAGAACTAGTGCAACCGCATTTAGGCGAGTACCGATCATATCTACGCACCGTTGGAATGATGCACCAGTACGGTCAAGCTTATTTACGAAACAGATGCGCGGAACTTTGTAACGATCTGCTTGACGCCAAACTGTCTCTGATTGGGGCTCTACACCAGCAACGCCGTCGAATACGCATACTGCACCATCTAGTACACGAAGTGAACGCTCTACTTCAACAGTAAAGTCAACGTGGCCTGGGGTATCAATAATATTAATTAGGTGGTCTTTCCAGACACAAGTTGTTGCAGCAGATGTAATAGTAATTCCGCGCTCTTGCTCTTGCTCCATCCAGTCCATGGTTGCGCCGCCATCATGAACTTCACCGATCTTGTAGTTGATTCCGGTATAGAAAAGGATGCGCTCAGTAGTAGTAGTTTTACCCGCGTCGATATGAGCCATGATTCCAATATTGCGAACCTTGGCTAGGTCGATTGCTGTTTCTACGGCCACTTGTCGAGTCTCCTTATAGTTTTCTTTTAATTTGTTTCGTGAATAATTTTCGGGATTTACCAGCGGTAGTGTGCGAAAGCCTTGTTAGCTTCAGCCATCTTGTGAGTGTCTTCGCGCTTCTTTACTGCTGCGCCGAGGCCATTTGATGCATCTAGTAGTTCGTTCTGCAGACGCTCTGCCATTGACTTTTCGCGACGCTGACGTGAGTAATCAATCATCCAGCGGAGTGCAAGAGTTGTTGCGCGTCCAGCTTTAACTTCCAGTGGTACTTGGTATGTAGCTCCACCTACGCGGCGAGACTTAACTTCAAGAGTTGGCTTCACATTATCCAGTGCGCGCTTTAGTGTGATTACTGGATCAGTACCACCAGTCTTTTCGCGGCAACCTTCAAGTGCTTGATATACAATTGCTTCAGCAGTAGAACGCTTACCGTGCAATAAAATTTTATTAATTAGCGCAGTAACAACAGGTGAGTTGTAGACAGGATCTGCAACAACTGGGCGCTTGGTAACGGGACCTTTACGTGGCATTACTTCTTCTCTCTCTTTGTACCATAACGACTACGTGATTGCTTACGATCTTTAACACCTTGAGTATCTAGTGAACCACGAACGATTTTGTAACGAACACCTGGAAGATCTTTTACACGGCCACCGCGAACAAGAACGATTGAGTGCTCTTGAAGATTGTGTCCTTCACCAGGAATATATGCAGTTACTTCCATGCCACTTGTAAGACGTACACGCGCAACTTTACGAAGTGCAGAGTTTGGCTTCTTAGGAGTTGTTGTATAAACGCGAGTACAAACACCACGACGTTGCGGACTACCTTTAAGGGCAGGCGTGCTCGTCTTGGTTATCTTTTCTGCGCGACCCTTACGGACCAGCTGCTGAATTGTTGGCACTTCTTCTCCGTTCATTACTGCGTTTCAATTTTGTTTTATACGCTTATTTCCGTATGTTTCTCGACCCACGAGGTCGGGTGTGTTGACCCAACTTCGTAAATTTAGACAATTACTTTTTCAAGTTATTGCACACAGTTACAAGCGCTCAATTCAAAAAAGAGCAGACGCGAATAGTAACCTCGACAGGCGCGAACGGTCAAAACGGGGTCCTACCCCCAATCCCTCAAAAAGGGCGGGAAATCCCAAATCCGACACGCCGAGGGCTTTTGAGCATATTAACCCTATGGTTAAGCCATGAATTTGGCCAAAAAGACCCAACTTCCCAAGCCTAAAGCTCGTGGATTGATCCACCTTGTGATGTCCCCAATCTCACTTGTGGCTGGGCTCGTTCTGATCACGACTGCTGAACGTCTCCAGGGTCGAATAACCCTAGGGATTTTTACCCTAACCGCGGTCACCCTCTTTACCTGCAGCGCGCTCTACCACCGGGTCAAATGGCAGGAGAAATACCGAGCCCTCTGGCGCCGGATAGACCATGCAAATATCCCAATTTTGATCGCCGGAACTTATACCCCGTTCTCGGTATACCTATTAGATAAGAACCAGGCGATCATCCTGCTTTCGTGTGTATGGGGTGGGGCAATCCTGACCGCGCTCATTCGGATTCTCTGGCTTAGTGCACCGCGCTGGGTTTATGTTCCACTTTATATCGCACTTGGGTGGGCAGCAGTATTTTTCCTACCGTCTTTTTGGCAGAACGGTGGCGTCGCAGTCTTCTTGCTAATTTTACTTGGTGGAATTTTTTACACAGCTGGTGGAATTATTTATGCAATTAAGAAGCCGAACATCTCAATCAACTGGTTCGGTTTTCACGAATTATTTCATGCACTCACCGCAGCTGCATTTGTTTCGCACTTCGTCGCAGCTGTATTGGTTGTCTACTTAAATAAATGAAGCGTTCGATAATTGTTATTGCCGGAATATTGGTTTTTGTAATAATCACATCTGGTGGCGGTATTATCACAAAAAATAGTAGTACTGCATTACAGCTTGCGCCCTGTTATCACTCTCAAGTTGGAGCGGATAGCGCACTCCTTGAGATCACTAAACAAGAAGGATTGAGTATTTCTGGCAATCTAATTCAACAGCGCTTTCAGAAGGATAGCTCTTTCGGTGCCTTAAAAGGAAGATTTGAAAATAGCCAGCTAACTGCAACATATTCTTTCTACTCTGAAGGCCAACTAACTGATCGCGAAGTAATCTTCATGAAGAGTGGTAAGACCCTTGATTCAGAGGGTTATAGGTACTCAATAGCCGATGACTGCGCAAAGATTACCTATTCCCAAGGGTTGGGCCTTATTCCAGTCAGTACAACGCTGCCACTACATTTATTTCCAAAGTTACGTATTTCTTATATCGAACCCAGTGATTTTAAAGCACTTGGCCACTCGCCTACGGCGGTTGCGCAACTCAACTACCAAACAGGCAAAGGTGAATGGGCCGGTCTAATTAATTATTACCTCTGGGATATAGCTGATTGGGAAGATATTTATAATCCGAACGAAGCACCAGATTTTGGCTATGAAAAGTGGAGCAATCAGAGCTCAGTATTAACAATTAGTGGACCTCAGGATTGCATCTATGAAGATAAGGGTGATTGCGCCGCGATTACTGAAATTTCTTCTTTGATGTACTTAACCGAGAGTTATTCTGAAAACAAATAAAAAAGCCCCGGTGCATTAAACACCAGGGCTCTTAATTTAATTTACTTTAACGAGTTTCGAACTCATCCAAACGAACGGCTTCACCTGAACCTTGTGATTCGAATGGTGTGAAGTCATATTCATCATAAGCAGCGTAGACCGCGGCCTTAGCCTCTTCTGTTGGTTCAACTCGAACGTTGCGGTAACGAGCTAGACCGGTACCAGCTGGGATCAACTTACCGATGATTACGTTCTCCTTGAGTCCAAGCAGTGGATCGCTCTTCTCGGATAACGCAGCATCTGTAAGAACCTTTGTGGTCTCTTGGAATGAAGCGGCTGACAACCATGATTCAGTTGCAAGCGATGCCTTGGTGATACCCATTAACTCTGGGCGACCAGATGCAGCCTTGCCACCAGTTGATACAACGCGACGGTTCTCAGTTTCGAAACGGCCACGTTCTACAAGCTCACCTGGAAGTAGATCAGCATCGCCTGGTTCAAGCACGGTGATGCGCTTCAACATTTGGCGAACAATAATTTCGATGTGCTTATCGTGAATTGATACACCTTGTGAACGGTAGACCTCTTGGATCTCAGTTACTAGGTGGATCTGTGTCTGGCGAGGTCCAAGGATACGTAGAACTTGCTTTGGATCGATCGCGCCAACAACCATCTGCTGACCGACGCCGACGCGCATTCCATCTTCTACCTTTAACTTCTGGCGACGTGTAATTGGATAGGCGATCGCTTCGCTGCCATCTTCTGGCGTAACGATGATCTTCTTGCCCTTCGCATCTTCAAGGAAGCTAACTACACCAGCAGTCTCTGCGATTGGCGCAACACCCTTAGGTGTACGAGCTTCGAAGAGTTCAACGATACGTGGGAGACCATGGGTGATGTCATCTCCTGCAACACCTCCAGTGTGGAAGGTACGCATTGTTAGCTGGGTTCCTGGCTCACCAATTGATTGAGCAGCAATAATTCCAACAGCTTCGCCGACATCTACAAGCTTTCCTGATGCCATTGAGCGGCCGTAACACATTGCGCACTGTCCTACCTTGCTATCGCAAGTAAGAACTGAACGAACCTTAACTTCTGAGATGCCTGCTTCAACAAGAGTGTTGATGTTCTTATCGCCAAGGTCGGTTCCTGCTGAGAGGATAACCTTGCCATTTTGAACTGCATCTTCAGATAAGTTACGTCCAAATAGTGAAGTCTCAACGTGATCATCGCGAACAAGAGCGCCAGTCGAATCAACTGCGGCCATCTTTAAAGTAAGACCGCGATCAGTTCCACAATCCTCTTCACGGATGATTACATCTTGTGCAACATCACAGAGGCGACGAGTTAGGTAACCAGAGTCAGCGGTACGTAGCGCGGTATCTGCAAGACCCTTACGCGCACCGTGAGTAGCAATGAAGTATTCAAGTACTGAAAGTCCTTCACGGAAGTTTGACTTAATCGGACGCGGAATAATTTCACCCTTCGGGTTAGCTACCAGACCACGCATACCTGCGATCTGACGAACCTGCATCATGTTTCCACGTGCACCGGAGTAGACCATCATCCAAACTGGGTTGGTCTTTGGGAAGTTATCTTCCATCGCCTTTGCAACATCTGCTGTTGCATTAGTCCAAATTTCAATGAGTTCTTGACGACGCTCATCATCGGTAATCAGACCCTTTTCATATTGGCTCTGAACCTTCTCTGCCTTAATTTCATAACCATCCAAGATCTCTTGCTTCTTAGCTGGTGTGAC
>DFDL01000014.1 GCA_002367715.1 Actinobacteria bacterium UBA3028 | reverse complement strand
TTTAAGTCTCTCTTTAAAATGGATGTAAAGACTTTTTACACACGCTTACAAAGTGAGTATTCTCTTGCAGATTACAAGGCAGACTACAAAAAGGTCCTCCCAAGTAAGTCTTTAAAAATCCAAGATATCTTCGTAAGCAAGTAGCACCTGGGTGATTAAGGTTTAGTTTTATACTAGTGGACGATACTGGGATCGAACCAGTGACCCCCACAATGTCAATGTGGTGCTCTACCGCTGAGCCAATCGTCCGTTCGGTATTACTTCTTTAATACTGGTGGGATATTACCCGAGTTCTATTCCATTCACTATTTGTTTAGGCGCGGCCGAAATCATCCTCGATACGTTCAATATCATCCTCGCCGAAATAGGTTCCGGTCTGGACCTCTACAAAAATAATTTCGTCAGCTCCGGTATTGGCCAAGCGGTGGAGGATACCGACTTCAAATTCAACGGTATCTCCAGCTTTGACTGCTGAGACCTTGCCGTTGATTGTGATTTCGCCGCTACCTTGAACTATGAACCAATGCTCTGATCTGAATTTATGGCGCTGATACGAAAGGCGGGCGCCAGGATTCATCCAGATGCATTTAACTTTATGAGATTGCGATTCTTGGAGAACTTCGTAGCGTCCCCACGGTCGCTCTGCTTTCTCAAGTTCACTCATCGCTCTTCCTAACTATTCGTTAGTTGATTTCGTAGTGCTTAATTATGGAGGTCGGAACGGGATTTGAACCCGTGTAGCAGGATTTGCAGTCCTGAGCCTCGCCTCTCGGCCATCCGACCATATTGTGGATATGGGTATTAGAAGTGTCTAACCGACTGAGAGCGGACGACCGGGTTCGAACCGGCGACCTGAACCTTGGCAAGGTTCCGCGCTACCAACTGCGCTACGTCCGCATTCTTCTCATCTACAAGGTTGCAGAATCAAGACGCTAAATCTAGCGCAACAGGCGGGCAAGCGCCAAAGCGCGAAGTATTTCGCGGGGTCATCTAGCGTTACCCCATGGATATTTCTCAGCCCTTCTTCTGGATGAATGGGGTTCTGGCAACAGATCTGATTGAAATCACCGATGACTCAGGTGCCCTAGATGACGGTGGATTTTGGGCTGTTTCTACAACATTCGAGGGGCGTCAAACTTATGCCAAATTTGCGAATGTAATTCGTGGTGCGTCATTTCCAGAGGTGGGACGCTGGGATGGCTTAGAGGGAATTTGGCAGAGCTCAATTTCGCAATCCGACTTCGAGAAATATGTCGAAGAGATTAGATCGCAGATTGCAAAGGGAAATGTGTATCAGGTAAATGCTTGCCGAATTCTTGTAACTGAAATCGATATAAATCGCTCACTAGTAGGGCTATTTAGCAAAATGCTTGAAGCAAATCCAGCGCCTAGCGCATGTTATTTGAAGTTGCCTGACATTGAAATTGCATCTGCTTCGCCAGAGCTATTTATCTCGCGCCGGGGTTCTTCGATTAAGACCAGCCCGATAAAGGGGACTCGCAAGCTCTCCGAAACTGGAAGTTCATTCTCCGAGAAAGATAAATCCGAAAATATAATGATTGTTGACCTCATGCGAAATGATTTTGGCAGAGTCTGTAGATCAGGCACAGTCAAAGTCACAGAGCTACTCAGAAGTGAATTGCATCCAGGTCTAGAGCACTTGGTATCTGATATTTGCGGTGAACTTGAGAGCGAGATTAAGTGGGGGCAAGTTCTGAGCAATGTTCTGCCACCAGGATCGGTTAGCGGTACGCCAAAATCAACTGCAGTAGAGCTTATTGAAAAATTAGAGCCAACTGATCGAGGTCCTTATTGTGGAGCTCTAGGATGGGTTGAGGGAGATAACGCAGAGTTAAGTGTTGCGATTCGCCTCTTCTGGCGTATGGGAAATAAATTGAAATTTGGAACTGGCGCTGGAATTACTTGGGCAAGTGAACCTGAAGCAGAGTGGGAAGAGACTGAACTTAAAGCAGCAAAGCTCCTATCGATTGCTGGTGGTTTCCGCGCGGATCGTTGGCCTTATGGCGATGGGCTCTTTGAAACTATCAGAGTTGAAAATGGCCAAGCGCAATTGTTAGATCAGCATCTAAAGCGGGCCCGCAAAAGCGCTGCAACTTTAGGTTATGAGATCCCGAGTGATTTTGAAATCTTTGAGGCGATCGGTTCACTAACCGATGTAGAAGTTGGAAGATTGCGCTTAACCTTTGGTCAAAGATTTCAAGTTTTGCTAGATCCCTACGTCGACAGTAAGAACAGCGTCAAAGTAGGGTTGCGGAATCTAGAATTTGATCCAACAGCAAAGGCTCATAAGAAGTTTCCCTACACCGCAAATTTGGAGATGCTCACCGATGCCAGAGTAGATGGCTTTGATGAGGTAATTATTGTCAATCAAGATGGCTTGGTCTGCGAGGGCGCCGTATCGAACTATGTCTTTCGAATAGATGATTTATGGCTAACGCCAAATCTAGATGTAGGAATCTTGCCGGGCATAATGCGTGAGCAAATAATTGCTAACGGCCTTGCTATCGAGGCACAGATTTTGGTAGCTGACTTAGAGCGAGCAACTCATGCCTTCGCACTATCTTCACTGCGGATAGCGCAACCAATTAGTGAGATTGCGGGTCGCAGAATGCGCGAGGATGAAATTAGCAACCAATGGCGCGACAAATTGCGCGAAATCCTAAGCTCTCATTCGATAGGCTAGCGATATGGCCAATATTTCAATCGTTGTAGATGGGAAAGCGCGATCTATAGATTCAGAGATTCGCCCAACCCAATTATTTGCCGAGGATTCTGCAATTGTGGTCTGCAAAATAAATGGCGAACTTAAAGATTTGTGGAGCGATCTATCCGAAGGTGATCAAGTACTAGGCATTGCAATTGGGTCGCCTGAAGGCCTTGCGGTTCTTCGACACTCAACCGCGCATGTTCTAGCACAAGCGGTACAAGAGGTCTTTGCCGATACAAAGCTTGGAATCGGGCCACCGATTACCGATGGTTTTTATTATGACTTTGATCCAGAAAAGCCCTTTACGCCAGATGATTTAGTAAAGCTTGAGTCTGCAATGCGCAAGATTGTTAAGGCTGGTCAGAGATTTCGTCGCCGAGTCGTAACCGAGAGCCAAGCTCTAGCAGAGTTGGCACACGAGCCTTACAAGTGTGAACTAATTGGTCTCAAAGCCAATAATGCTGATGATGAATCAAGTGTTGAGGTCGGAGCTGGTGAGCTAACTATTTATGACAATTTAGGTCGCGATGGTCAGAGCGCCTGGAGTGATCTCTGTCGGGGACCTCATCTGCCATCTACTAAACATATTCCAGCTTTTAAATTGATGAGATCTGCCGCCGCATATTGGCGAGGATCTGAGAAGAATCCGATGTTGCAGCGCATCTACGGCACAGCTTGGCCATCACAAGAAGAGTTAGATAATTATTTGAATTTATTGGCAGAGGCAGAAAAGCGCGATCACCGGCGACTTGGCACCGAGCTTGATCTATTCTCTTTTCCAGAAGAGATTGGTTCTGGTCTAGCGGTCTTTCATCCTAAGGGCGGAATCATTCGGCGGGCGATGGAGGATTATTCACGAAAGCGCCACGAAGAAGAGGATTACCAATTTGTTTACTCACCGCACCTAACAAAGGCTGCGCTATTTGAAACATCTGGACACCTGCAGTGGTATTCCGAAGGCATGTACCCACCGATGGTTATGGATGAAGAGCTCCATGCCGATGGCACGATAAAACGGGCGGGGCAGAAGTACTACATGAAGCCGATGAACTGCCCATTTCATAATTTGATCTATAAATCTTCGCTGCGCTCATACCGCGATCTACCGCTGCGGTTATTCGAGTTTGGAACTGTTTATCGCTATGAAAAATCTGGCGTGATTCATGGTTTAACAAGAGCGCGTGGATTTACGCAAGATGATGCCCACATTTACTGCACGAAAGATCAGATGCTGGGCGAGCTAGATAGCCTGCTTACCTTTGTTCTCAACTTGCTGCGCGATTATGGTCTCGAGGATTTTTATCTTGAGCTCTCGACTCGAAATCCAGAGAAGTCAGTTGGCGCAGATGAAGATTGGGAAGCTGCGACCGAAGCACTTCGAGTTGCTGCAACAAAACAGAATTTAGAGCTTGTTCTAGATCCAGCTGGCGCAGCATTTTATGGTCCAAAGATTTCAGTACAAGCAAAGGATGCAATTGGTCGAACCTGGCAGATGTCGACGATTCAAGTAGATTTCCAACTTCCACAGCGCTTTGATTTGGAATACCAATCTTCGGATGGAACTAGAGAGCAACCTGTAATGATTCACCGGGCACTCTTTGGTTCGATTGAGAGATTCTTCGGAGTTCTAACTGAACACTATGCAGGTGCATTCCCACCATGGCTTGCACCAGTACAGGTACGGGCAATCCCGGTTGCAGATACCTTCACGCCATACCTTGAAGAAGTAGTAGTAAAGATGCGCAAAGTAGGGATTCGAGTCGATATCGATGCCTCTGATGATCGAATGCAGAAGAAGGTGCGCAGTGCGCAGCTAGAGAAGATTCCATTCATGATGATTGCAGGCGAGGAAGACCAGAGCGCTGGCGCGATCTCATTTAGGTATCGAAATGGCGAGCAGAAAAATGGCATCTCGATAGATGCAGCGATAGCGGAAGTTCTAGCAGCAGTTCAAAATAGAGTTCAGATTTAGGAGATAGCTTGGAAGCGGAGTTGAGTTCAGGCGGAGCTGGAATGCCAGATAGATGGCAGCGGCTATGGGCGCCACATCGAATGTCTTACCTCTCTGGTGAGAATCGTCCATTGCCTGGCAATGACATTGAATGTCCATTCTGTCGGATTCCAAAGTTGAGTGATGAAGATGGGCTAATTGTTGCGCGCGGCAAGCAGGCTTATGTTGTTATGAATCTCTATCCATATAACGCCGGTCATCTCTTGATCTGCGCAGATAGACATGTTGCTGATTTAACTGAACTAACTGATAGCGAACGCAATGAGATCTTCGATTTAACCTCTCACGCTATGACGACTCTGCGTAAAGTAAGCGGAGCCGCGGGATTTAATTTAGGAATGAATCAAGGTGCGGTATCTGGCGCCGGAGTTGCCGAACATATTCACCAGCATGTAATTCCAAGATGGGCGGGAGATGCAAACTTTATGCCGCTAATCGGAGAGACCAAGGTCATGCCACAACTGCTAGCAGAGAGCAGAGCTGAGCTAGCTGCGGCTTGGTAGTGAATTTAGAAGAGTTGCTATTTCAAAACTTCCCAGGCCATTGTCTTCAATAAATGGCAGAGCCGGAAAACTGAGTCCTGAGGCAAAACCGGATGGACCAAACTCTTCAATCGCTTCTAAGTACTCTTTCCTAAATTCAAAGACTAGAACTTTGTGTTCGTTATCGCTATCGCGCTCGATTCGCTTGCCATCTGAGTAATCCGCAATCCGTAGCGAATCTAAATCGATAAGTGCTGTCGGCTTTCCAATATCGTCATGCAGAACCAGATATGGCGTCTGCAGGGGATCTAAAAGTTTGGCAGCAATTGCACTCATATCGTCGAAATCAATCTCGCCATCGGTTAACTCAGTAATCAGAATGAGCGAGGGAATATATAGCTCGCGGGCCTGCTCCCAAATTTTGCGATCAGCTTCGGAGATCGCGCTCTGCGCACTCACGATGAATATCGCGAGATCCGCGCTTTCCAATGGAGCTTGGTTGAGGCTGAAATAATCAATCACCTGCGACGCAGATTTTCCAATTGCGCAAACCAACAATTTAGGCGCAATCGGTGGGAAGATTTGGGTGCTCACAACCCCGAAGCCTACGATGGGAACGATGTTACAAGAATCATTACGCGCCCCAGTTACGAAGATAATTACGCCACTTTGCCGTGGGCTACTTCGAATTGGCATCAGTGCAAATATGGTGACCGCAATCGGAGCTTTTGCGACGATTTTGACCGCGCTGCTGACATTTCCAAATGGCAGGTTCTTTCTCGGAACCCTTTTAATTGTGCTCTTTGTTCTTTTTGATCTACTCGATGGCACCCTAGCCAGACTCTCAGAAAAAGGGTCTAGCTCTTGGGGCGCGCTCTTGGATTCAACTTTAGACCGCCTTACTGACGCAATAATGCTTGGCGCTGTTTTCTGGTATTTATCTTCGACGGACGATGCGCTGGCCCCCATCCCACTGTTAGCTGCAATTTTTGGTTTTCTTGTCTCTTATGTAAAAGCGCGTGCACAATCTTTAGGAATTGCATGTGATGGCGGATTTGCTGAACGAACAGAGCGTATAATTATTCTTCTGCTCACTACAGGTTTTGCTGGCCTAGGAGTTCCTTACGTTATGACAATTGGCCTCTGGTTTTTGATGGCGGCAAGTGCATTTACAGTTCTGCAGAGATTAGCGATTGTCTATAAGAGTGCAGAGTAATGTCAATACTTATTTATTGGGGCTATAGCCTGGCTTGGAAAATTATTCGTTTATTACCGGAGAAGCGTGCCTATGATCTCGCTGATCGATTTGCCGATTATCTTTATGCGAAAAATGGCAGAGGCGTAACTCGATTGCGTTCGAACTATATGCAGATCAATAAGAGGATTGAACCAGTCGAACTTGAATTTATGACCAACCAGGGAGTGCGCTCTTATCTGCGCTACTGGTGTGACACATTTAGATTTCCCGGCTGGAGCAGAGAGCGGATACTTGAAACGACAGCTGTTACCAATGAGAATTTCTTGCGTGATCCAATCGCCGAAAAGCGCGGGTGCATCGTCGCATTGCCACATGCTGGAAATTGGGACCACGCCGGGGCTTATTTCTGCTCGAGTGGTATCCCACTAACTACAGTTGCCGAGCGTCTAAAGCCAGAGAAACTATTCCGAAAATTCCTTGAATACCGAACCAGAATGGGAATGGAAGTTTTAAGTCTGGATTCGCGCAGCATGGATGTTCTCTCGCAGCGACTTCGCGCTGGAAAACTGGTTGCACTTGTGGCGGATCGAGATTTATCCAAAAGCGGAATACCGGTGAATTTTTTCGATGCAAAGGCGAGCATGCCAGCTGGGCCTGCGCTTCTGGCGATCTCGACGGGAGCAGATCTAATTACTGCCTACGTTAAATATACGAAGAGTGGTATCCATATTAAATTCGAAGAGTCGATAGCTGTACCAACCCATGGAACAACGGGCGAGAAGGCAGCGGCTATGACTCAGGTTATCGCCGATCGATTCGCAAAAAATATCGCAGCTGATCCGGTTGATTGGCATATGTTGCAGCGGATTTGGATTGATGGCGAGAATAAGAATGAGTAAATTGAAGATTGGAATTGTCTGCCCCTATGGCTGGGATACGCCAGGGGGAGTACAGATACATATTAAAGAGTTGGCAGAGTGGTTGATTGAAAATGGCCACGTAGTTTCAGTCCTTGCACCAGTGACTTATGAGAGCGCCGATATAGAACCTTGGGTAGTTTCTGCAGGACGGCCGATTTCAATTCCTTATAACGGATCGGTTGCGAAGGTGATTTTCGGGCCAATTGCATCATCAAGGGTTAAGCAATGGATTTTGAAGGGTGAGTTTGATCTTCTGCATTTACATGAACCTGCAATCCCATCTTTATCACTGCTGGCTGGCTGGGCAGGTTTGGGCCCGATGGTTGCAACATTTCACGCTGCGGCTAATTCGCAGAAGGTGGCAAATGCAATCGGAACTATGTTGGATCCATTAATTGAGCAGATCACGGCAAAAATTGCCGTTAGTGAAATGGCAAGAGCAACGCTAAAAGATCGATACAACACTGAGGCAGTAGTGATACCAAATGGAATCAGTCTAGAGAAATTTTCTAAAATTGGCGCAAGGGTTGAATGGTCTCTTCCAAATACCATTGGATTTATTGGCAGATTTGATGAACCAAGAAAGGGCCTTAGTGTACTTCTAGAGGCGATTCCAGAGATTCTTACAAGTATCCCTGACCTGCGGTTATTGGTTGCGGGACCAGGTGATGCCGAAGAGTTTAGAGATCAGATCCCTGGACGCTATAAAGATCGGATAACTTTTTTGGGCAGACTCTCAGAATCTGAGAAGACGCAGTTTTTTAAATCAATCGCACTATATATTGCGCCGAATACGGGCGGTGAATCTTTTGGAATTATTCTGGCAGAGGCCATGGCATGTAAAACTCCGATTGTGGCAAGTGATCTACCGGCATTTTCAAGTCTTCTAGATGGTGGAGCCTCTGGCTCGCTCTTTAGAAACGAGGATACAAGCTCGCTAGCAAGAACTATTATTGAACTTCTGGGAGATGATGAAAGTCGTAAAAGATTTGCCTCAGCAGGTTATGGGAAGGCGAGCTCCTTCGACTGGGGTGTTGTAGGTCAATCAATTCTCTCGGTTTATGAGATGTCAGTTACTGGAAACCCTAAGGTTACTTTGGCCTCTGAGAATAGATTTTGGAATAGATTGCGCTCAAATGGCTAAGTATCTAATTGTTGCGGCTTTTGTGCTGGTGCTGGCGGGCTGGTATCTCTCCTACCTTGCTTCAAGGCTAGATGGTTTGCACCACAGAATTGAAACTTCTTGGGCGCACTTGGATGTGTTGTTGCAGAAGCGCGCGGGTATTTCACTTGAGATTGCGAACAGTTCCAAAATCGATGCGGCAACTAGTCTGGTCTTAATGGCAGCGGTTTATGAGGCCCGTGAGGCTAATATCGTTGAACGGAGTAATGTCGAGATTGCACTAGCGCAGAGCCTTAAGCTTCTACAAGATGATGAAGTTCTAACACCAAGTGGAATAGATTCGGATTTACTTAACTCGTTAACTACAATCAGCGAGAAGATTGGACTTGGAATTACGATTCACACCGAGGCTGTGCGAAGTGCGCAGAACTTGCGTAGTAAATTCTTTGTCAGATTCTTCCGATTAGCTGGACATGCTCCGCTACCAATGCGGTATTCATTTGAGGATGACATTCTATGAGGAAATTACTGGCAGCCATCTCGATTCTCATAGTCCTGAGCTCTTGCGCATCACCGACCAATCAATCTGCCTCCACACCAGAAAAAATAGTAGAGCGCAATGTTCTGACAAACCTACCTGGGGAAAATGGACCAGTCCTTGCAGTCAAGATTGATGACACAGAAGCAGCGCATCCTCAAGTGGGCCTAGATAGCGCTGATGTAATTTATATTGAGCAAGTAGAAGGCGGACTAACTCGGTTAGCTGCGGTTTTTACAGATCAGATTCCTAAAGTGATTGGTCCAGTTAGATCGGCTCGTATTAGTGATGTTGAAATCCTGGCGCAGTACGGCCGAGTTGGTTTCGCATATAGCGGCGCACAATCTAAATTGCGTCCGGCAATATCTACCGCAAATCTCGAAAACATTAGTGCTGAAATAAATCCACCATCAATTTACAAGAGTGATCCAACGCGCGATGCGCCAACAAATATGATGTTAGAGGCTCAGGCGCTACTTACAAAGAGTATTGATGTTGAGGGTCGCAAGATTGATAAGGTTAAATCGATTGGTTGGCAATTTGGAGCCATTGCCGAGAGTGCAAAGAAAGTAAAGACGGCAGAAGTTAAATGGCCAACGGCGCGTTATGGTGCGACTTGGTCTAAATCAGAGAAACGTTGGCTTCTTACATATAACTCAAAACCAAATCTTGATTCGAATGGCAGACAGCTAGGCGGGGCAAACTTTGTAATACAGAAAATCAGAATCACTGATTCGATCTACCGTGACAAGGTCGGCGGGGTAACCCCATATAGCAATACGGTTGGGAGTGGCAGCGGCTACCTTCTTCGGGGCGGCAAAGTCATCGAGATAAATTGGCAGCGGCCAAACGCCGAAGTGGGAACTATTTGGACTCTGGCCGATGGAACTGTGGCGAATTTCGCCGATGGTCAGGTCTGGATCGCACTAACCGATGGTGAACCTACCTTCACCTACCCTGAAGGTATATCGGATGCAGGCTCGGCAAAGTCAAAGTAGACTTTGAGCCTTGCCAACCACAGAGCAGAATTACTAACAGGAGTAGATGATGTCTAAGAGCAATGAGACCCAAGTCGGCAGTGCACGCGTTAAGCGCGGAATGGCTGAGATGCTCAAGGGTGGCGTCATTATGGATGTGGTCAATGTCGAGCAAGCAAAGATTGCAGAGGATGCTGGCGCAGTTGCTGTTATGGCACTCGAGCGGGTACCTGCAGATATCAGAGCTCAAGGTGGAGTCTCTCGGATGTCAGATCCAGATATGATTGAAAAAATTCAAGCAGCAGTATCAATTCCGGTAATGGCAAAGGTTCGTATTGGCCACTTTGTAGAGGCGCAGATCCTTCAGACCTTAAACGTTGATTACATCGACGAGTCAGAAGTTCTTACCCCAGCTGATTATGAACATCACATTGATAAGTGGAATTTCACGATTCCCTTTGTATGCGGTGCAACAAATCTAGGAGAAGCGCTCCGTCGAATAAGTGAAGGCGCAGCAATGATTCGCTCGAAGGGCGAGGCTGGTACCGGTGATGTTTCAAACGCAACAACTCACATGCGAAAAATCGGTGGCGAGATTCGAAGGCTATCCTCGTTGCGTGAAGAAGAGTTATATGTTGCCGCAAAAGAATTGCAAGCACCCTACGCTCTAGTAAAAGAGGTTGCTGAAACTGGCAAGCTACCAGTAGTTCTATTCACTGCGGGTGGTATTGCTACACCTGCTGATGCGGCGATGATGATGCAACTAGGTGCAGATGGCGTATTTATTGGTTCTGGAATCTTCAAATCAGGTGATGCTGCAAAGCGCGCTGCTGCCTGCGTTAAAGCAACAACATTTTATTCTGATTCTAAAGTTGTAGCTGAGGCATCGCGCGGTTTAGGTGAGGCAATGGTTGGAATCAATGTTGCAGATATCCCTGTTCCACATCGATTGGCAGAGCGAGGCTGGTAGATCTGGGCCAGATGAAAATCGGAGTTCTAGGACTACAAGGCGATTTTAGAGAACATATTGAAACTCTAAATAATTGTGGCGTGGATACGGTTTTAGTAAAGCGAGCATCTGATTTAGTTAATCTGAATGGTCTAGTTATTCCAGGTGGCGAGTCAACAACTATAAGTAAATTGGCAAAGACCTTTGAGCTCTTCGATCCAGTATCAAAAGCAATCGCAAATGGGCTACCGACTTATGGTTCGTGCGCCGGGATGATTCTGGTTGCAGATTCAATTTTGGATCCCGCTTCCGGACAAGAAACTTTCGGTGGCATCGATATGCAGGTCAGGCGAAATGCCTTTGGACGACAGAGCGAATCTTTTGAGGCAGATATCGATTTCAAGGCAATTAGCGGTGGGCCTATTCGTGGGGTTTTCATCCGCGCACCTTGGGTTGAGCGCTATGAAGAAGGGGTCGAAATCCTTGCAAGCGTAGAGGTTTCAGGTCAGATCCATCCAGTAGCCGTCAGGCAGGCCAAGGTCCTTGCAACCGCCTTCCATCCAGAGCTAACCGGGGATAAACGAGTACATCAATACTTCCTTGAAAATCTTTGTCGTAAATAATTCGAGATAAACTAGCAACCTTAGAGTTATCAAATAGGGGGTTCGACCGTGTCAGGCCATTCCAAGTGGGCAACGACGAAGCACAAGAAGGCTGTAATCGATTCCAGACGTGCTAAGAATTTTGCCAAATTGATCAAGGGAATTGAAGTAGCTGCTAGAAATGGTGGCGCAGATATTTCAGGTAATCCAACACTCTTTGATGCAATCGTAAAGGCGAAGAAGAGTTCGATGCCAGCAGACAATATTGATAGAGCGGTAAAACGCGGGGCCGGACTTGAGTCTGGTGGCGCTGACTGGCAGACAATTATGTATGAGGGTTATGGTCCAAATGGCGTTGCGCTATTGATTGAATGTCTATCAGATAACCGAAATCGCGCGGCATCTGAGGTAAGAGTTGCGGTCACGCGAAATGGTGGATCAATGGCAGATCCGGGTTCGGTCTCTTACATGTTTAATCGCAAAGGTGTAGTAATTGTTTCGAAAGTCGATGGCGTAACTGAGGATAAAGTACTTGAGCAAGTCCTTGAAGTCGGCGCCGAGGAAGTTAATGATTTAGGGGATTCCCTTGAAATTGTAAGTGAACCAAGTGATTTAGTTGCAGTCAGAACAGCGCTACAGAGCGCCGGAATTGAATATGAATCGGCAGACACCTCTTTTCTTCCATCCGTCTCTGTTCCATTAGATGCAGATGGCGCAGCCAAGGTCTTCGCACTTATCGATGCAATTGAAGAGCTAGATGACGTGCAAAATGTCTTCGGCAACTTCGATGTATCAGATGAGGTAATGGCTAGTCTCTAAGATGCGAGTACTTGGGGTCGATCCAGGATTAACAAGGTGCGGCCTAGGTATTGTGGATAAAAGCTCTACTCAGAAATTATCAATGGTTGGCGTTGGCGTAATTAAGACGCCATCTGATCTTGAACTCTCCAGGCGACTTTTGGAGTTGGAAACGCAATTGTTGATCTGGATTGATAAGTACAAACCTGATGTAATCGCAGTTGAGCGAGTATTCTCGCAATTAAACATTCGAACAGCGATGGCGACCGGTCAGGCCGCTGGTGTGGCCCTTCTGATTGCGGCACGAGCAGGTATTCCAGTAGCAATGCATACACCGACTGAGGTTAAAGCTGCAGTTACTGGCTCTGGGCGAGCAGATAAGAAGCAGGTTGCTCTGATGGTTGCCAAGCTCTTAGCGTTAAAAGAAATTCCAAAACCCGTAGATGCAACCGATGCTTTAGCACTTGCAATCTGCCATCATTGGCGGGGTTCGGGAAACGCGCGAATTGAAATTGCTGTCGCAAAGGAGAAGGCGCGCAGAATGAAAGTGATTAAAAAATGATCGCCTCAGTCTCAGGAGTTGTGAAGGCTATAACTCTTAATTCGGCTGTGATTGAGGTTGGGGGAGTCGGAATTTTGATTTCCCTACCAGCAAGATTTGCTGCCTCACTGGCTGTTGGCAAGCATGTGGATATTTTTACGACGTTGGTAGTTCGGGAGGATTCACTCACCCTCTTTGGGTTCGAGCGTAGCGCCGCCCGTGAATTCTTTGAACTGTTACAGACTGTCAGTGGAATCGGACCAAAGGTTGCGCAATCAGCTTTATCCATTTATGAGCCCGAAGAGCTAGCAGGTGCGATTGCTAGTGAGAACTCAGCTCTTCTAGAACGGATTCCTGGGCTCGGCAAAAAAGGCGCACAGAGGGCAGTTCTTGAATTAAAAGAGAAGGTGGCAAACCTAAAACTTTCAGCCAGATCAGAAGTCTCATCCGCAAGTAACTGGCGCAGTCAATTAGAGAGTGCGTTAATTGGGCTTGGTTTTACTGCTCGAGATGCAAATTTGGCCATCGAGGAGCTAGCAAATGATCTTGGAAGCAAAGTTGATGAGCTGGATATTGGCAAGCTATTGAAGCTTGCACTTCAAAATCAAGGGCGCAAGTAGCTATGGCAGATGAAGAGCGCGTAGTTCATACTGGCTCGGATGAATTTGAGCGAACTCAAGAGCTTGCGCTACGTCCAAAAAACTTAAAGGAGTTTGTTGGGCAACGCCGCGTTGCAGATCAATTAGATCTATTGCTATCAGCGGCTCGCAATCGAAATACACCTGCAGATCATGTTCTACTTTCAGGACCACCAGGTCTAGGTAAAACGACGCTTGCAATGATTATTGCAGCAGAGATGAACGCTCCGATTCGAATTACGAGCGGACCAGCAATTCAGCATGCTGGTGATTTAGCTTCGATACTCTCCTCTTTAGTTGAGGGAGAGATTCTCTTCTTGGATGAGATACACCGGATGTCTAGACCGGCAGAGGAGCTCTTATATTTAGCGATGGAAGATTTTAGAGTTGATGTAATTGTCGGCAAGGGTGCGGGCGCAACAGCGATTCCGCTAGAGCTTCCACACTTCACATTGGTAGGAGCTACTACAAGAGCAGGACTTCTTCCAAGTCCATTGCGAGACCGATTTGGATTTACTGCGCAATTGGATTTCTATGACGATGCAGAGCTGTCGGTAATTGTTAAGCGAAGTGCAGGGCTGATGAATATTGAGATTGATGAGAAAGCGGTTAGCGAACTCGGAGCTAGATCCAGGGGCACCCCAAGAGTTGCTAATCGGCTATTGCGCCGGGTCCGTGATTTCGCTGAGGTTCACTCAAATGGGAAGGTAGGTATCAGTGAAGCAAAGTCTGCACTTGAAATGTATGAAGTCGACGCAATTGGCTTAGATCGTTTAGACCGCGCAGTCCTAGATACAATAGTTAAGAAATTTAGTGGTGGACCGGTCGGAATATCTACTCTTGCGATGGCTATCGGCGAGGAGGCCGAGACAATCGAATCTCTCGCTGAGCCCTTCTTGGTTCGAATGGGATTTATCTCGCGCTCTCCGCGAGGACGGGTTGCAACGGCAGCGGGATATGCCCATTTGGGCCTCCAGCCACCAAAAAGTGAGGCAAACCTCTCCTCAAATCCCAGCCCGAATCAGCTCGGGATTTTCGACACACCAGCCTTAGATGCCTAGACTTGCCTCCCATGTCTGCCATTAATAGCTCTCAAAATACAAAAGCTGCAAAGACTTCAGCAAAATATGTGAAGTCAATTGCAATCCTTGCCATCTCACTCATCGTCTTTAGCGCAGTTGCAGTGATACTCGGCGCTACAAAGATTAATCTTGGATTGGATCTTCGCGGTGGTACTAGTGTGACGCTAACTCCACGGCCAAGTGAAGGCGCAAAAGTTACAACTGAGGCAATTGATCAAGCCGTTGAAATAATTAGACAACGAGTTAACTCGCTCGGTGTTGCAGAGAGTGAAGTGTCAGCACAAGGTTCAGGCATAAATCGCCAAATTGTAATCTCGGTTCCAGGTCAGACTGGCGAGAAGATAGTTCAATTAGTAGGGCAGACCGCTGAACTTAGATTTAGACAAGTTTTAGTTGAGGGTGCTCCTACCGCAGCAGCAAATGACACAACAGCTGCCACGCTACCAACAGGGGTTACTCAAGAGTTAAGTGATAGCTACGCCGCTATTGACTGTACAGATATAAAGAATTTACAAGGTGGTTCAACAGAGTCACCAGATGTAGCAGTTGTCTCTTGTGATCGCACAGGTTCTGCTAAATATATTTTGGCTGCGGCGGAAGTTCTTGGTAGCGAAATTGCTAAGGCGAGCGCTGCGATAGATCAACAAGGCGCTGCTGGTTGGTATGTATTGATTGATTTTAACGGTGAAGGTACAAAGAAGTTTGGCGCACTAACTAATGCTGTGACTGGACTTAGCGCACCTCAGAATCAGGTAGCAATTGTTCTAGATGGATTAGTTGTATCTGCGCCGCGGATCAATGAAGCGATTAATGGTGGCAGCGCGCAAATTACCGGTGGTTTTAGTCAAGAGGATGCCTCTAACTTGGCAAATGTTTTAAAATATGGCGCACTACCTCTTGCCTTTGACCAAGGTGAAGTGTTGCAAGTTTCGCCAACTCTTGGATCAGATCAACTTCAAGCCGGACTATTGGCTGGACTTTTAGGTTTCCTATTGGTCTTTATTTACTCATTTATTTACTATAAAGCGCTTGGTATCGTAACGATCGCTTCGCTCTTGGTAGCAGCTGCGATTGCATATCTTTCATTCTTACTTCTAGGAGAATGGATCGGATTTACGTTAACTCTTGCCGGGATCGCGGGCGCGATTGTGGCAGTGGGTATTACCGCCGACTCATTCGTTGTTTATTTTGAACGAATTCGAGATGAAGTTCGAGAAGGACGCTCGCTTCAGTCAGCAGTTGAGACTGGCTGGATAAAGGCTAGACACACAATTATTGTTGCCGATGCAGTCTCAATTATTGCAGCGGCGCTGCTCTATTTCTTCGCAGTTGGCGGCGTACGTGGTTTCGCATTCACATTAGGCCTAACAACTTTAATTGACCTCTTGGTCGTATTCGTCTTTACCCATCCACTCGTGTCACTACTTTCGAAGCGGAAGTTCTTTGCAAGTGGGCATGCGCTCTCTGGCTTCTCGGCTAAGAGTATTGGGCTCGATATCAAATCAGATGAATCAGCAACGGTGAAGGGTTAATCATGAAAACACTTTCAGGTATTGGCGGCCGACTTTATCGTGGCGAAACTTCAGTTGATTTCATTGGAAAGCGTCGCCGTTGGTATGCCTTCTCTGGTGTCTTAATCGCTATCTCAGCGATTGTTTTAGGCACCCAAGGGCTTAACCTAGGAATTGAATTTAAAGGCGGCTCGGAGTTCTCAATCTCAAAGCCAGGAGCTACTATCGAAGAAGGTCGCGCAGCTATCGCGGCAGCAGGGGTTCCAGGCGAGAGCGTCGTTCAGAAAGTTGGAACTGACCGTATTCGAATTCAAACTGGTGCCTTAGATTCTTTCGAAACAGTAAAGAACTCCTTAGCCCAGAGCTTTGGCGTTAATGTCGATGATATCGATACTCAGATTATTGGACCATCATGGGGTAAGGAGATTACAAAGAAATCCCTATATGGTCTCTTTGGCTTCTTGCTCGCTGTGATGCTTTTTCTAACTTTTGCCTTTGAGCGGAAGATGGCACTTGCTGCCATAATCGCAACAGTCCATGACGTATTTATAACTGTCGGAATTTACGCTCTTGTCGGCTTTGATGTAACACCAGCTACCGTTATTGGTTTCTTAACTATTCTCGGCTATTCACTCTATGACACAGTAGTTGTCTTCGATAAGGTCCGAGAGAATACAAAGTCGATTGCGAGCAGTGGGCGGGTTACATACTCATCAGCTGCAAATCTTGCTGTTAATCAGACCCTGGTTCGCTCTTTCAATACCTCAGTAATTGCGCTACTTCCAGTTGGCTCAATTCTATTTGTGGGTGCCGGTCTATTGGGTGCTGGAACTCTTAAGGATCTCTCACTTGCGCTATTCGTAGGTTTAGTAACCGGAACGTACTCTTCAATCTTTATTGCAACACCTATCTTGGCTCAGTTGCGTGAACGCGAGCCTGCGATGCGCGCCCTGACTAAGCGTGTTGCTCAACATGCTCCAGGAGCGGTGACAATTGAGGCTAAAAATAGTTTAGATATAGATGCCGGTTCTTCTACAAAGGAGAGCTGGGCTCGTGGCCCTCGCAATCAACCAAAGCGTAAAGGCCGTTAATCTTTTTTAGAATTAGTTAAGATAGAACCATGAATCCGGTTCTAGACGCACTGAGCAAGTCTCTACTTGCTCATTATCCAGATGCATCCCTGAACGAGCTTGAGCGGGCATATGAAGTTGCCGAGAAGGCTCATACTGGCCAACTTCGAAAATCAGGTGAGGCCTACATAACTCACCCGCTAGCCGTCTCAGAAATTCTTGCTGATATTGGGCTAGGGCTAGAGACAATAATTGCGGCGCTACTGCACGACACAATCGAGGATACAAAATATTCGATTGACTCTCTTAGGCAAGATTTTGGCAATGAGGTATGTGATTTAGTTGATGGTGTAACCAAGCTTGATAAATTGCAATACGGTCCCAATGCAGAGGCCGAGACGCTACGCAAGATGGTTATCGCGATGTCACGTGACATCAGAGTGCTCGTTATTAAATTAGCTGATCGACTACATAATGCGCGAACTTGGCAGTATGTTTCGCCGGAATCTGCTGCACGCAAAGCGCGCGAGACTCTCGATATTTATGCACCGCTAGCCAACCGACTAGGTATGAGCGCAATTAAGTGGGAGCTGGAAGATCTCTCTTTCAAAACTTTGGAACCTAAGAAGTATGAGGAGATCGAACGCCTAGTTCTTGAGCGAAATCCGGCACGTGAGAAGATGACCACTGAGGTTTTGGAGTTGGTTCAGAGCGATCTTTTAGCTGATGGAATAACAGCAAAGGTTATGGGACGTCAGAAGCATCTCTATAGCGTGTATCAGAAGATGGTAATTAGGGGTCGCGACTTTAATGAAATTTACGATTTAGTTGGCATTAGAGTATTGGTTGAAAATGTGCGGGATTGTTACGCAGTTCTAGGAGCAATCCACGCGCGATGGAGTCCAATTCCTGGAAGATTTAAGGATTATATTGCGATGCCAAAATTTAATTTGTATCAATCACTGCATACAACTGTGATTGGTCCGAATGGTCGCGCAGTTGAAATCCAGATTAGAACTTTAGATATGCATGCGCGCGCAGAGTATGGAATCGCAGCTCATTGGAAATACAAGTTGGCTGCCGTGGGAGAGAGTGCGACCCAGAAGCCTGAGATGATCTGGCTCAAGCAACTACATGAATGGCAGCAAGAGACTGAGGATGTAGGCGATTTCTTGGATACTTTGCGCTATGACCTTCGAACACCAGAAGTCTTTGTTTTTACTCCGAAGGGAAGCGTGATCGCTCTTCCATCTGGTTCAACACCTGTGGATTTTGCATACGCAGTACATACCGAGGTAGGGGATAAGTGCGTAGGTGCAAAGGTAAATGGCAAATTAGTTCCACTCGAATCGATTCTTACCAATGGCGATGTGATTGAAGTAGTTACTAATAAGAGTCCAAGCGCAGCCCCTAGTCGCGATTGGTTAAATTTTGTCTCCTCACCACGCGCCAGATCGAAAATTAAGGCGTGGTTCTCTAAGGAGCGAAAAGAGGAGGCGATTGAAGCGGGCCGCGAATCTATCGCCAGAGCGATGCGCAAAGCTGGACTGCCATTGCAGAAAATTTTCGCAGGTCAAGCCTTCCTTGAGCTCTCACACAATCTTCATTATCCGGATATTGAATCCATGTACGCTGCTGTCGGCAATGGCCACATCAGCGCCCAATTTGTAATTGAGAAGTTAGTGGCAAATACCGATTCACATGAGCCAGATACTGACGTAGAGAGTAGAACAACTCCAACAGTTCACGCCTTCGACTACATCAAACGAAGTAATTCTGGTGTAGAGGTTGAAGGAACAGAGGATGTTCTAATTAAATTGGCAAGGTGTTGTACTCCAGTGCCAGGAGATGAGATTGTTGGATTTATTACTCGTGGCAGCGGGGTCTCGGTGCATCGAACCGATTGCATCAATATCTCTGATCTTAAGTTGAATCAAGGCGATCGCATTGTTGGTGTGAGGTGGAATTTATCGGCTAAGACGCTCTTCCTTGTTAATATTCAAGTTGAAGCGCTAGATCGAGCGCGGCTACTCTCTGATGTAACTCGTACTCTCTCTGATCAGCATGTAAACATTTTGAACGCCTCTGTTAGCACCTCGAAAGATAGAACGGCAATCTCTCGATTCACCTTTGAGATGGCAGATGCATCGCATCTGGACTCGGTAATAGCTAGTGTCCGACAAGTAGAAGGCGTCTATGACGTCTATCGGATAATTAACAATTAGTTCTTGAAGTCCGCTAAACCTTTTTGAGCTTCAGTCAACCAGGCTTTTCTGGCCTCTGCAGCCTCGCGAGCAACCTTAGCTTTTGCGGAGTTGCCAGCTGCTTCTGACTTTGCTGCCTGCGCTTCGTAACCAGCAATAGCATCAATTAAGCCTTGTACTACATCGTTCGCACGAGCAATGGCTGTTGGGTCGGTACGGCGATTCTGCTCTTCGGTAAGTGTATGGATCTCATCTTCTACGCGAGATAGGCGAGTGTCTAGCGCTGCTCGCTTGCTGCGTTCAGTCATGCCGATCCGCTGCCATTGCTCCATTAGCGTACGGAAATTCTTCTTGGCAGTATTTAGATCTGTAATCGGAAGGAGCTCTTCAAATTTAACTATTAACTCTTCACGCTTGGCTAGATTGGCTGCCATTGTTACTTGGCGCTTATCTAAGTCGGTGTTCTTTGCAGCGAAGAATTGATCCTGTGCCTCTTTAAATTGCGCCCAGAGCTTTGCGTCAACACTTGGCTTCCCACGGCCCGTGGCCTTCCATGCATCCATTAACGTTTTAAACTTATTGGCTGTTGGTAACCATTCCTTTGAATTAGCCAAGCCTTGGGCTTGCTTAACAATCTCTTCTTTTGCAGTCGCGACTTCGCGCTGGACAGACTCTAACGCTGCGAAATGTGTACGTCTGCGCTTATCAAATTTGTTCCGTGAAGAGGAGAAGCGCTTCCATAATTCGCTATCGGTCGCTTTATCTAAACGAGGCGCAGCCTTCCACTCATCTAGAAGAACCTTTAAGCGCTCACTAGTAACCTTCCAGCTCTCAGATAGTGCAAGTGATTCAGCTTCTGTAACCAGCTTCTCTTTTGCAAGTAGCGCAGATGCCCGTTTCGCCTCGCGAACAGCAGATTCGATCTCCTTACGCTCTTGATATGCGGCGCGATGATTTTCAATTAGATCTGGAATCTGTTCGACCGACATAGCTAGAGTTGCGAGGTCACCGACGCCATTCAAATTTGCAACGCTCTGGCGAAGTTTAATAACAGCTTCTGCGGCATCGGATGGAACCATCGCACCACTCTTTATTCTTGCAGCAAGCAGGGCTACTTCCGAAGCTACGACCTCAAATTTGCGTACAAAATATGCAAGTGCCTCTTCCGGAATCTTTCCGGGATATGAACCGACAGCTTTTTCGCCTGAGGGAGTTAGAACATATACGGTGCCATCTTGATCTACGCGACCAAATTTTGAAGGATCTCCGATTAGCGCTGAAGCTGCGCTTACATTTGTATCAGCTTGTGTAACTGCTGCGGCCACTTCAGTTGGATTAATTTCCATGTTCATAATATTTGCTCTCGCTCTCGTTGCGCGTTGGCCTCACGGGGTTGTGGACCTTCGTTATGGCTAACCAACGGAAATTTCACGCCCGGCGGTTAGGAATGCTTGAGGGGTAAAGATACCCTTAACTGTTGTATCGGCAAAAGCACCCGTGTAAAGAGTGCAATTTCGATCTCCAAAAGGCCATTTTGGTCAGAATAATATAGCCAGGAGCCCTTATTTAGGTGGGAGAGAAGCTTTGATACTTGAGGTGATTGCGGCGCCATACTTTGCAACAAATTGCTGGATCTTCGCCCCGGCTGCAAATTCAGAGTGTTTCATTGTCGATCCGGGTATGGCCAATCCAAATTTGGTCTCCGAAATTCAATCAGTTTTAAAGAGATTCAATTTAAAGCCAATTGCTACCTTAATTACTCACGGACATTTGGACCACACATTTTCAGTCACGCCTTTTGCTAATCAATATGGCGTTCCCACCCTTATACATTCAAGTGATCGCAAATTGCTTACTGATCCTTATCGCGCGCTCTCTGTCGGCGGGGAGAGTCAACAAATTATGGCAGCTTTTGGCGTAACGAAATTTGAAGAGCCAGAGATTGTTCGAGAGATTGCAGATTTGGAGAAGTTCTCGCTTGCAGGTTTTGATTTGGAGATCAGTCATGCCCCTGGCCATACTCTCGGATCGGTAATGTTTATTGTTAATAACGAATTTTTAATCTCAGGCGATGTGCTCTTCGCAGGTTCAATTGGGCGAACAGATCTGCCTACCGGCTCAGCCAGCTCAATGCGAAATACCTTGAAATCCAAAATTTTGTCACTAAATGATGAATTAATTGTGCTACCTGGGCATGGTCCACAAACTACAATAGGAGGCGAGCGAAAGATTAACCCATATTTGCAGGAGAGCTTTCTGCAATCTAAACCAGGGCGAGGTGAGTAATGCGTGAGCTACAAGCCCCAAAGGGCGTGAGCGAGTATTTTCCACCGCGTGGTTCTTACTTTGAATTTGTTCGCGAAACTCTAATTGCTTGCGCTAAAGGCGCTGGTTATCAATTAATCGAACTTCCAGTATTCGAAGATACCGAATTATTTAAACGGGGAGTTGGCGAATCTACTGATGTAGTCTCAAAGGAGATGTACACCTTTGAAGATCGCGGTGGCAGATCGATAACTCTTAGGCCAGAAGGTACGGCAGGAGTTATGCGAAGTGTTATTGAACATAACTTAGATAAATTATCGCTTCCAGTTAAAGTTTGGTACTCCGGTGCCTTCTTCAGGGCAGAGCGCCCACAAGCTGGCCGTTATCGCCAGTTCTATCAAGTTGGTATTGAGGCTATTGGCGTCGATGATCCTGAAATCGATTTCGAGGTAATTTCTGTTGCAGATAGAGCATTTAAGAAGTTGGGGTTAAAGGCCTATCGACTAGATATTACATCTCTAGGTGACAGCGAGAGCCGAGCAAGACATCGGAAAGATTTAGTTGCCTATATCTCTAAGTTAGAGCTAGATGAGGCGAGTCAAGAACGCGCGAAGTTAAATCCGCTGCGACTCTTTGATGATAAGCGACCAGAGATTATTGCGGCGATGGCCGATGCTCCGGCTCTACTTGACTACCTCTCAGCTCAGAGCGCCGCTAATTTTTCTCGGGTGCAAGATTTGCTTAAGGCATCAGATATTGCCTTCACAATAAACCCTCGGATGGTTCGTGGCTTGGATTATTACACAGGAACTACTTTTGAGTTTGTTAGCGAGAAACTTGGCGCGCAATCTGGAATCGGTGGCGGTGGCCGATACGACGGTTTAATGGCAGAACTTGGCGGTAGTAACCTATCTGGAATCGGTTTTGGTATTGGGGTAGATCGCGTTCTCTTAGCCTGTGAAGCGGAAGGGCTCTTTGAAACGAGGATTTCGCTAGTGAACTTGGATCTTTTCTTAATCGCACTTGGATCTGACGAGAAGGCCTTAGCGGTCAAAATCTTAAATGAATTGCGCAACAAGGGAGTCAGCTGCGATATGGCTTATGGGGATCGTGCCTTAAAGGGTTCGATGAAATCAGCCGACAGAAGTGGAGCTAGATATAGCTTGGTAATTGGGCCTGACGAACTCGCGTCGGCAAAAGCAGGGCTAAAAGATATGAAAACAGGGGAGTCAAAAGAAGTTAGAATTGACACCTTAGATGAGCTAGCCACCTTGCTAACTACTAAATAATATATAAATATCGGAGTAAATTTAAATGATTAGAACGCATACTGCAGGCTCACTTCGTGCGAGCGATGTTGGATCGAAGGTAATTCTTGCTGGTTGGGTTGCGCGTCGCCGAGATCATGGTGGCGTGGCCTTCATCGATCTGCGAGATGCTTCAGGTGCAGCTCAGGTTGTAATCAATGATGAAGTTCTTGCGGGATCGCTACGCGCTGAATGGTGTGTACAAATCACTGGAACTGT
>DFDL01000078.1:414-14640 GCA_002367715.1 Actinobacteria bacterium UBA3028 | reverse complement strand
CTGAGCTAACAACCCGAGCTCATCCAAAGGGGGAAACCTCGAATGCATCGCAAACCCTATCAGCGCGAAGGGGCGTGCGCAAAAGCCTAAAGTGCTTCAGGCCCTCCTTCGTTTTCCTGTTTAGCAAGGAAGGTTTTCCTACCTAGTGCTTCTTGAAACGGTTATAAGAGTTAACGATCTCTACCTGGGCAGCATCGTGATTTACCCACTCGCCACCATGGACCTCTTTGCCTGGTTCGAGAGTTTTGTAAACTTCAAAGAAGTGTTTAATCTCTTCAAGTTCATAGTGTGGAACATCAGCTAAATCCTTAAGGCCTGACTTTCTAATATCACCGGCGGCGACACAGAGAAGCTTGTCATCGCCACCCTTCTCATCGGTCATACGAAACATTCCGATTACGCGACAAGAAACTACGCAACCCGGAAATGTCGGTTCATCTAACATGACTAGGGCATCTAGGGGATCGCCATCATTTGAAAGTGTGTTCTTTACAAAGCCATAATCATGTGGAAAGCGAGTTGCGGTAAATAACATTCGGTCGAGGCGAACTTCGCCGGTCTCATGATTAATTTCGTACTTGTTACGTGAACCTGCAGGGATTTCGATTACGACGTCAAAGACCATCGATTCCATCTTGGTCTCCTCTAGGCGAAACTAAAATATTGGGGTGAACGACGGGACTTGAACCCGCGACATCTCGGACCACAACCGAGTGCTCTACCAGCTGAGCTACGCCCACCATGAGGTACTAATACTACGTTAATAAATATGTAGATTAAATTTAATTATTGGGGATAAAGATGGCCTTTCGGTAGTACTCGAGTTCCTCGATCGAATCTCGGATATCGCCTAAGGCGCGATGATTGCCTGTCTTCTTTGGGGCGGCAAAGTAAACCCGCGGATACCAGCGGCGGGCCAACTCTTTTATGGAAGAGACGTCGATGGTGCGGTAGTGGAGGTAGGTATTTAATAGGGGCATGTCGCGGGCGATAAATGAGCGATCGGTGCCCACCGAGTTACCAGCCAGCGGGGATTTACCGGCGCCAGGAGCATATTTCTCGATGTAGGCCATGACTGCCTTTTCGGCCTCCGAAATTTCAACCCCGGCCTGTATCTCAGTAATTAGACCAGATTCGGTATGCATATTTGTTACAAACTCATTCATGCCAGCGATCTGATCAGCGCTCGCCTTGATTACTAGGTCGATGCCTTCACCGAGGATATTTAGCTCCGAGTCGGTGACCAGCACCGCAATTTCGAGTAATACATCTTTATTGAGATCCAGCCCAGTCATCTCACAATCAACCCAAATCAGATTCGGGGATTCATTCTTTGAGGCCATTGCCGGAGCCTAAACCAGGGTGCGGTGATACCTCTAATCTCAGTGATTTCACCTTTCGTTCACCTGGGGTTTACCTTCGTTCCACATTGGAAAACCCACCTGGCATAACAATCAGGGCGTGACTATTGCTCCTAATCGATCAACTTCGCTTCCTGCCAGGCGAGAGCTGAGCAATAAGCCGCGGCTTTCTGATCGAGTTTTTCGGGGAGTAGCAACCGGCGGCGGATTATCTTCATTAGTAATTCTGGGGCTAATTTTTATCTTCTTAGCTAATCAAGGTTACCAAGTTCTTAAGTCCGAAGGTTTTGGTTTTATTACTGGAAGTAATTGGCTGGTAGTTCAGGACAACGCAGGAATTACCGATCTTGCCGCCTCTGAATTTGGAATCGCGGCAATGCTTGTAGGAACTTTATTGTGTGCAACTATCGCAGTAATAATTGCGATACCAATTTCGGTCTTGTGCGCGCTCTATCTTACTTTTTATGCACCACAAGTTATTAAGAGAATTATGGTCGCGCTAATTGATTTAATGGCGGCATTCCCATCGATTCTATTTGGTATGTGGGGATTTTTTGTTTTGATGCCACACGCTGAATATTGGGCGAGGTTATTACATAAGTATTTTGGGTGGCTGCCATTTTTTAAGATGGATGTAGATATTTTCGAGCGCTCACCATTTGTCGCCGGAGTCGTTTTAGCAACCATGATTATTCCAATCATCACATCTATCTCTCGCGAAATTTTCTCTCAGACTCCTTTGGATCGAATTCAAGCTGCGTATGCACTTGGCTCAACCCGCTGGGCAATGATTAAAGCGGTAGTAATTCCATACGGGCGAAGTGGTGTTGTAGGTGGAGCAATGCTTGGTCTTGGACGCGCGATGGGCGAAACCGTTGCGGTTTACACGGTCTTGAATCTGGTATATCAAATCAATTGGCAGGTCTTAATCGGGGCAGGCGGAAATATGGCCTCAATGATCTTGCTTAAGTTTGGCGAAGCTGGTCCAACTGAGATCCAGGCACTTATGGCGGCAGGTTTGGCGCTCTTTATTCTTACCCTGATCGTGAATTCGATTGCAAATATAATTGTTTCAAAGACTGGAAGTAAAGGTCGATGACAGCAAAAATCCCTGAAGTTAAAGCGAAAGTGAAACCCACAAAACCTTGGGCGCCAACTACTCGCGAACGAGCTGTAGATATCGGGGCGATTCTCCTAGCAATTTTGGGTACTTTCATTGCGGTTGGTCTCTCAGAGCTTAAGGGAAAATTAGCCTATGCTGGTGTGTTCTTACTGCTGATCATTTCAATTAACTTTATTCAGAATTATCTTCGAAGTGGCATAGCTGCTGCAAAGGATTCAATTGCTTCAACTTTTGCAGTTGCCGGAGTCTTAGTTACCTTGCTGCCGATAGTTAGTATTTTATATGCGATATTTGAACGCGGGAAGACTGGCTTAAAGTTTAATTTATTTACCTCCGATATGAAATTAAATGGTCCAAATGATCCGCTAAATCAGGGCGGTTTACTGCACGCCTTGGTGGGCAGCGGAATTATGGTAACAATCGCACTTTTGATCAGCCTGCCAATCGGAATTCTTACTGCAATTTATTTGACTGAGATAAAGGGATTATTGACTAGGCCAATTAAGTTTCTGGTTCAATCAATGTCGGGTGTGCCCTCAATTGTTGCAGGATTATTTATTCTCTCTGCAATCGTCTTTCCAATTACTAAGACCCCATCGGGACTTATGGGTGGATTTGCACTTGCGATATTGATGATTCCAACAATTGCCAGAACTTCTGAAGAGGTTTTGCTTCTAATCCCAGAAGATCTACGTGAAGCCGGAGTAGCTCTTGGTGGAACGCAATGGCGAACGATTTCGCAAATTGTTGTCCCGGCGGCAAAGAGCGGCCTGATAACTGCGGTTATTTTGGGAGTTGCCCGCGTTGCTGGTGAGACTGCGCCACTGGTTCTAGTCTCTGGTGGCGGAGATGCCGTTAACCTAAATCCTGCAGCTGGGCCGATGGGTTCATTCCCTTTCTATATCTGGAAGAGCTTTACCTTTGGAACTCCGGAATCAATTGCCAGAGCCTGGGCCGGAATCTTTATCCTTCTTCTTTTAATTTTCGCCCTATTTATAACAGCTCGCCTGCTTGGTGGAGATAGGAATAAAAAATGACAAACTCAACCGAGAAAGAGACAACCCCGTCATCGCTTTCGAGCGTTGCAGCAGCTGCAGCATCGAAGAAGAAGCAGAGCACAGGTGCTCAGGGCGTTGGTCTTGAAGCCCGTGGTATCCATGCCTGGTTTGGTGACAAGTTGGTCTTAGAAGATATATCTCTTGATTTCTGGTCAGGTACTGTCACTGCGTTGATTGGTCCTTCAGGATGTGGCAAGTCAACATTTATTCGTACCTTAAATCGAATGCATGAATTTATTCCTGGCGCTGCGATGGCCGGTGAAGTTCTACTAAATGGCAGAGATGTTTATGAAAGTGGAACTGATGTGACAAAGATTCGCCTTAAAGTCGGTATGGTTTTTCAGAAGCCAAATCCATTTCCATCAATGACAATTGCCGACAATGTACTTGCAGGCTTGAAGTTGGCTCAATTAAAAGTTCCCAACAAAGATGATCTTCTCGAGGAATGTTTACTGCGCGCAGGGCTCTGGTCTGAGGTTAAAGATCGGTTGAGCGCCTATGGTGGCTCACTTTCTGGCGGTCAGCAGCAGAGATTATGTATTGCGCGCTCACTTGCAGTGCGTCCAGAAATTTTACTGATGGATGAGCCATGTTCGGCACTTGATCCTGGTTCGACGCTTCGAATTGAAGAGACTATCTCTGAGCTTTCATCATCAATGACAATCATCATCGTCACCCACAATATGCAGCAAGCTGCGCGAGTTTCGGATTACACCGGCTTCTTTCTCTCAGATGGTGGGCCTGGCCAATTGGTTGAGGTCGGCGCCACGAGCGATATCTTCTCAAGACCAAAGGATATTCGCACCGAGAACTATGTGACAGGGCGTTTTGGTTAACCAACTGTTCACCTAAGCGTCGACCCTTGTTTGGCATTAGAGAGCAATCCCGTAACCCTGGCTCAATAGTTTCTGCCTTAGACAAACGTCTAACACTACTGAATAAGGGGAACAATGAATCTCTCTAAATCAATCAAGGTACTTAGCGCAGTTATTGCTACTGCGGTCCTTGCTGCTCCGTCAGCCGTTGCGGCTGTTTCACTTACCGGTGCTGGCGCAACTTTCCCTGCTCCAATTATTGAAGCTTGCAAAGCTGGTTATAACAAAGACACTGGCAACACATTGACATATGGCCTAGGTGGTTCGGGTGCCGGTCGTTCAGCTTCAGATAAGCAGACCGGAATTGTTAACTTTTCAGATACTCCACACCTTGCTGCGCGCGAAGGTGTAATTCATATCCCAGTGGTCGCTGCTCCAATCGCAGTTATGTACAACATTGGAAATAAGAAGCCACTTTATCTATCTCCAGCAACTGTTGCCGGAATCTTTGGCGGAACAATCACAAAGTGGAACGATCCAAAGATTGTTGCAGACAATAACCGCGCAGTTCAGGAAGTAATTTACAAGCTCAACAAAAAGGGCGTTGTAAAGAAGAATAAAGCTGGCGCACCAAAAGTTCTAAGAACTGTTACTCGTAACATTCGCTACACACTTCCATCACAGTCAATCAAAGTTATTTATCGCTCAGATTCTTCAGGAACGCAAGGAAACTTCACTGCGGCACTGAACGGAGCTGCTCCAGAAGTTTGGACGAAGGCTGGAAATAATGCTTTCGCTTCAACTTTCCCTGGTAATTTGAATGATAAGGCTAACCTCGGTCGAATCACCGGTGCATCTGGTTCAGCTGCAGTTGCTGCAGCCGCTGCTAAGACTCGTTACTCAATCACATTCGCTGAAGCAAGCTATGCGAAGGATAATGGCTTAGCAATTGCCAGCATCAAGAATGAAGCAGGCAACTGGCAGGCACCAACATCTGGTGGCGTATCAGCATTCCTTGGCTCTGCAAAGATTGCAGATAATGGAATCGTTACCTTTGATTACAAATCAAAGGATCCAGGGGCTTACCTCTTCGGAATCACTTCATATGCGCTAATTGACACCAAGCAGAAGGATGCAGAGACCGCAAAGGCAGTACGCGATCTACTTACCTATCTCTTGGACCCAAAGTGCGTACAGACCGATCCAAAGATTGAATTCACAACAATCACTGGAGCGCTACGTGATATCAACTTGAAGCTAATCGCAAAAATTGGTAACTAGTTGATTTAAACGCAATTAAGTAACAGCCCTGGGTCAAAAACTCGGGGCTCTTACTTTTTTGCGGCAATTGGCCTTTGTGTGATCTTGGTGCGCCTGGCAGGAATCGAACCTGCGGCCTACCGCTTAGAAGGCGGTTGCTCTATCCGACTGAGCTACAGGCGCATTTAATGATTTTCGTGTGCGAGTCTACCGATTTGAAGCGATAAGGTTTAACTCATGGCTGAGTTTATATATACGATGAAGAAGGCGCGTAAAGCGCATGGCGACAAGGTAATTCTCGACGATGTGACCCTGATGTTTCTTCCGGGCGCCAAGATCGGCGTGGTAGGTCCAAATGGTTCTGGTAAATCAACAGTTCTTCAAATTATGGCAGGGTTACAGCAACCCTCAAATGGCGAAGCGTTTCTCTCTCCAGGCTACTCAGTCGGAATCTTGCTTCAAGAGCCACCGTTAGATGAGACCAAGACCGTATTAGAAAATGTGCAAGAGGGTGTTGCAGAGACAATCGGACTTTTAAATCGCTTCAATCAAATTAGTGATGAGATGGCAAATCCTGATGCCGACTATGACAGGTTGTTGGCTGAGATGGGAACCCTTCAAGAACAACTAGATCATCGCAATGCTTGGGATTTGGATTCACAGTTAGAACAAGCAATGGACGCTCTTCGTTGTCCGCCGGGAGATGCTGATGTAACGGTGCTCTCTGGTGGTGAGCGTCGCAGAGTTGCTTTATGTAAGTTGCTATTACAACAACCAGATTTATTGTTATTGGATGAGCCTACAAACCACCTAGATGCCGAGTCAGTGCTCTGGCTTGAGCAACACCTAAGTAAATATTCAGGCACAGTTGTGGCGATTACCCACGATAGGTATTTCTTGGACAATGTTGCCGAATGGATTCTTGAACTAGATCGTGGTCGCGCCTTTCCTTATGAAGGAAATTATTCGACTTACCTAGATACAAAATCAACGCGGCTAAAAATTGAGGGCCAGAAAGATTCCAAGCGGGCAAAGCGTCTAAGCGAAGAGCTTGAATGGGTTCGAATGAACTCAAAGGGCCGCCAAGTTAAATCAAAGGCGCGCCTTGCCAGATATGAAGAGATGGCATCTGAAGCCGAGAAGACTCGCAAACTAGATTTCGAAGAGATTCAAATTCCAATGGGGCCACGTCTTGGAAATGTAGTTGTTGAAGTTGAGCAGTTAAAGAAGGGCTTCGGTGATCGCCTACTTATTGATGATCTCTCATTTACGCTTCCTCGAAATGGAATCGTTGGAGTAATCGGGCCCAATGGCGCTGGCAAGACAACACTATTTAAGACAATTCTTGGACTAGAAGAACCAGATAGCGGCACTGTAAAGATTGGCGAGACTGTGAAAATTTCATATGTCGACCAATCTCGTGGTGGAATCGATTCAAAGAAGAGTCTGTGGGAAGTTGTTTCAGATGGTTTGGACTATATAAAAGTTGGCCAGGTCGAGATGCCATCTCGTGCATATGTCTCAGCTTTTGGTTTTAAAGGCCCAGATCAACAGAAAGCTGCCGGAGTCCTATCGGGTGGTGAGCGAAATCGACTAAACCTTGCCCTGACTCTAAAGATGGGTGGAAACCTATTGTTACTAGATGAGCCAACAAATGATTTAGATGTTGAAACTCTTGGCTCACTTGAAAATGCACTCTTAGAATTTCCAGGTTGTGCGGTGGTTATCTCTCACGATCGCTGGTTCTTGGACCGCGTTGCCACACATATCTTGGCCTATGAAGGTGATTCACAGTGGTTCTGGTTTGAAGGAAACTTCGAATCTTATGAAGAGAATAAGGTTGCTCGCCTAGGTATTGAAGCATCAAGGCCGCATCGCGTTACCTACAGAAAGTTAACAAGATAATGCGCCATGTTGGAAATACTTATGTTCGCTGGAACGATTTAGATGCATTTGGGCATGTAAATAATGCGAATTACTTAACTTTCATTCAAGAAGTTCGCGCCGATTTTACTTGGTATTCGAGAATTGCCCGAGGCCTTAAACCCATATTCAAAGATATGGTTGTAGCCCGAGTCGAGATTGATTATTTAGTTCCAATTATGGAAGGTGGATTCAATCTTGATGTAGAAATTTGGGTCTCCAAAATCGGAACATCATCTTTTGTCCTTCAATATGAGTTGAAATCCACAGCAGGCCTTCATGCTAGAGCTAGCTCGGTACAAGTTGCAGTCGATATTGACACACACAAATCGCGGAAAATAAGTGATGACGAGCGCACACTATTAAATGAGTATTTAGAAGTTTGATGAGCGAGGCAACCTTCTATGAACGAGCCGGTGGAGCTGCGACTTTTAAAGAGCTAACGGCGCGCTTCTATGAAAAAGTTGCAGTAAATCCAATACTGAAGCCAATGTATCCAGATGAGGATTTGGCTGGGGCACAGGAACGTCTTGAATTATTCTTGGCACAATATTGGGGCGGGCCAGCGACCTATTCAGAACAGAGAGGCCATCCCAGGCTTCGGATGCGACATGCACCATTTCATATCGCAACCCCTGAGCACGATGCCTGGCTCGAATGTATGCATGCTGCCGTGATCGACTTGGCGATTGCTGAGGATCTCAAAGAAGAGCTATGGACTTATTTCCAATATGCGGCCCATTCAATGAAGAACCAGCCAGATTTAACTTAATAAACACCTAAAATGCGCGATTTTTTGCGCGACTTACGGCACTATTTACCCAGCCAACAGTGCGAGCCACGCATTGAAACAAGGGAGCAAGTTAGTGCCACAGACATTGGTACTGAACGCCACCTACGAGCCACTAGGTGTCGTCTCAGAGCGACGAGCGTTGATACTCGTCTTAAATCAGCGTGCCACAACCGTTGAAGAGTCAGATACCGTTTTACATTATTCGGGCGGTGAAATAATCCTGCCGGCAGTTATCAAACTAGTTAAATTTGTTCGAATTCCATATCGCCATGCGGTGCCACTTTCCAGGCGCGCACTCTTTGCTCGCGATGGGGGACGTTGTGTTTACTGCGCCGCGCCTGCAACATCTATCGACCATGTAATTCCACGAAGTCGTGGTGGTGGACATAATTGGGAGAATGTTGTTTCGGCTTGCCACAAATGCAATCATCAGAAAGCTGATCGCACCCTTAAAGAGATTGGCTGGAAGTTAAAGAAGCTACCCCGCGAACCAGCCGGTGCGGCATGGAGAATTCTTGGAACAGGTAAGCCAGATACGAGATGGATCTCATACCTGCGGCCATTTGGCGCAGAACACGGCGTTGCCTAAGATACCTGCATGTCATTAAATACTTTTAACCAAGTAAGCGCCGGACTGATAAACCGAATCACTCAAGAAGATGGTTCGATGCCTGGCGATCCGCTCGGAACCTTTAAAGGAATTCTTTACTTCGTCGGCGTTCCTGCGTTGATGTTTGCAGTTATTTCAGCGGTGGTCTTACTTTCTACTGTTGATCGCAGAAAGAAGAGCTCGACACTTTCTCGTATTGAATAATCTTTAAGCATCTTTAGCTTGAGCCTTAAGTGCTCTTGCAAGTGCATCTCGACTCTCTGAAACTAATCTGCGAAGACCGGCTGGTGAATCTTTGCCAGTTGTTTCAAGCCAATTAATGGTCTTTTCTAACGTCTGCTTATCGGTTATATATGTTGGATAGCAGAGTTCAACAAATGAGCTACCGATATCAAACGAAGCGTTATCCCACATAGTAATTAGTGACTCAAAATAAGGATCTACATAGGCAGCCAGTAAATCTCGTTGGCCAGAGCGCATGAAACCTCTATGAATTGCGGCGCGGATCGAACTAGTCATCTCTTCTTTGGTAATTGAATTCCAAGCAGCAGTTTTTGCCTCAGCTGTTGAGAAGGCGGCAACACAAGTTGCATGGCCGAGTTGACCATTAATTGTGTTATCCCTTTCAAGCTCACCATCTAATTCGGCTCGAGTAAATAAGTTGCGCTCACAGAGAGCTAAGACAAATGTCCAACGAAGATCAGCATCAACTTTAAGGCCAGCCAATTTCCCATCTAGAAGCGCTCGAAGCTGAGTCAAATGGCCCTTTGTGGTTGCAAGGCCAGAAAAAATTCTGGCAAATTGAAGTTGGTGATCACTCTCGGCCTTTGCCGATGCCAGCATTCCAGCAAGTGCATCAGCAACTCTTATCCGAAGTTCATCGCGCTTTGCTGGGTTTGCATAGAGCTCTACTGCGGTTGTTAATTGGTTACCAATTACCGTTACAACAGTTATGTCACTCTCGCCAGGCAGGCCAGCGATTGCAATATCAATAAAGTCAGTCGTACTTATCTCACCATCTCGCAACATATCCCAAGAGATTGCCCAGCACATCGCACGGGTTAGGCCATCAGAGATATTTCCAAGATGGGCTTTTAGCGTCGCAATCGAACGATCATCTAAACGCACCTTGGCATATGAGAGATCACGGTCATTAATTAGAAGTAGATCGGCAACGCTCTCACCTGCAAGTTCTAAGACCTCAGTTCTCTCACCTGCAACATCTAATTCGACAGATTTGCGGAGCAGAACGCTCTCACCCTTTACATCATATAAACCAACTGCAAGGCGATGAGGACGAAGCTCTTTAGAGCCAGCAGGAATAATAGGAGCTTCCTGAAGGATTTCAATCTTCGAATATTTATCATTTGAAATTTCAAGAATTGGTCGCAAGGTATTTACACCAGCAGTCTGCAGCCAAGTCGAGACCCAAGGCTTTAAATCACGTCCACTTGTAGCAGTTAGTTCAACCAATAAATCATCGAGAGTTGTATTGGCAAAGGCATGCTTTGCGAAATACTTCTGTAGTCCAGCAATAAAGTTATCGCGCCCAACGTGGGCAACTAGTTGTTGCAGAACTGAGGCGCCCTTTGCATATGTGATGCCATCAAAGTTGGCATTTACAGTTTCAATATCGACCATATCTGTAACGATTGGGTGGGTAGAAGAGAGTTGATCTTGGCGATATGCCCAGTTCTTTCGCTCTGAATTAAAGCCAGTCCATGCGTTAACAAAGCGAGTTCCCTCAGCAGAGGCCAGATGTGAAGACCATTCAGCGAATGATTCATTTAGCCATAAGTCATCCCACCATTGCATTGTGACCATATTGCCAAACCACATATGTGCCATCTCGTGCAAGATGGTATTTGCGCGGGCGTCATACATGCGCTCTGTTACCTTGCTTCGAAATACCAACAGACTCTCTAAGAAGGTAACTGCGCCAGAGTTCTCCATCGCGCCCCAGTTAAAATCGACAACAGCAATTTGATCATACTTTTCAAATGGATATGCCAATCCGAAAACTTTTTCAAAGTAGGCAAAGCCTTGCTTGGTAACTAAGAAAATATCCTCAGGATCTAGCGACTCGGCCAATGATTTACGGCAGTAGATTCCAAGTGGAACGCTCTTCTGCCCAACATACTCATCATGTACGTGATAGTAAGGACCAGCAATCAGGGCAGTTATGTAAGTTGAAATTCTCGGTGTTGGAAGAAAATTCCAAATGTTCTTATCTCCAGCAATCTCACTCTTACTTTTAACAGGAGAGTTTGAGATAACCTCCCAATGCTTTGGCGCTGTGACAGTAAGCTGAAAAGTAGCCTTTAAATCTGGTTGATCAAAGCATGGATACATCTTTCGGATATATGCAGTCTCGCCCTGCGAATAGAGATAGACCTCGTTATCTGCTGGATCTACTGAATATTGCAGACCTTCACCAGTCTTTGAGTATTCGCCCTCAATCTCAATCACTAATTCATTTAGGGCAGCTAGATCTTTGATGAAGATACTCTCGCCATCGTAATTTGATACAGCTACATCTTTGCCATTTAGCTTTGCGGAGATAACACGCTTTCCGACGGCATCGATAAAAGTCTCATACCCAGGCTTGTTGCAAGAGAATTTGACCACCGATCTAGCGATGAAGTTCTCGGCGCCCTGACAGACGTCGATACTGACTTCGTATGATGTGACTGAAAGGTGCGCGCTACGTTCGCGGGCTTCGGTTCTTGAGATATTTAAACCAGGCATGCGCGCACTCTATCTTTCCTTATCTAAGATACCCATATGAGCGAAGAGAAGAGCAGTCTCTACAACCTAAGTAATAGGTCATTTCGCCTTCGCGGAACTCGAATAACCGAGGCTCAAGATCGCGCCACTCAGCTTTTCTGGGATGAATTCGGAATTTCACCCAATCAAGACATAAATCCAAAAGAGATCTTCCCAACAAGCACTGCGGTCATAATGGAAATTGGAACCGGAATGGGCGAGGCAACAGCCGAAATTGCACGCACCTTTCCTGAAACTGGATTTCTGGCACTTGAGGTACATCGCCCTGGAATTGGTTCGTTGCTCGCTCGGATAAATGAATTTAGTCTAAAGAATATTCGCTTAATTAATGAAGATGCTCGAATAATTCTAGATCAGAAGATGCCAGATGAAAGCCTTGATGCGATTCATTTATATTTTCCAGATCCTTGGCATAAGAAGAAGCATTGGAAGCGGCGCATAATACAGAGTGATTTTCTAGATCTCATCTACCGCAAATTAAAATCCGGTGGATATATTCATATTGCAACAGATTGGGTTGCTTATGCAGAGTGGAGTGCTAGCAAATTTGAAACAGACTTGAGATTTTCTGGGGGAGTAATTCCAAAGCCAGAGTTTCGGCCACTCACAAGATTTGAAGATAAAGGTTTAGGCAAGGGACATCTAGTTACAGATTTAAAATACTTTAAAGTTTAAATCTTGCCAGTCTCATCAAACTTTGCCATCAAATTAATTCTGCGCACATGACGTTCATCGCCAGGAAATGGCGTTGCTATAAATTTATCAACGAGCTCTAAACAGAACTCTTCAGAGTGCATCCGGCCACCAATTGAGATCACATTTGCATTATTGTGCTCCCGCGCAAGTACAGCAGTTTCTAGCGACCAGACAAGTGCGGCGCGAATTCCCTTAACTTTATTTGCAGCAATTTGCTCGCCATTTCCTGAACCGCCCAGCACGATGCCAAGGGAACCTGGATCAGCTGCAACTCCTTGTGCCGCAGGAATACAGAAGACGGGATAATCATCAAGAGCGTCATATTCGATTGGTCCGTGGTCTATTACTTCATGACCGCTTGTCTGCAAGTGCTTGATAATGACGCCCTTGAACTCAAGGCCAGCATGGTCGCTTCCGATATGAATTCTCATCTCACAATAATGGCAGAAAACTCAAACGGCCCCTGCTATTTCTAGCAAGAGCCGTTTAAGAAGAGAGAGAATTGCTATAGATGTACTACTTGATAGCTGACTTTAGGCGCTTCTTGTCATTCTTTTCCTTATCCATTCCACCAAGCTTCTTGCCTGGAGCAGATTCAACCTTTGATGTAACGCGATCGTTTAGACCAGCCTTTTTTGCAGTAGCTTGATCAGCAGTTAGCTTGCCATTGGTGACAGCGGCATCAATCTCGGTTGTTTCGAAGTCAACAAGGGCAGTAATCAGCTCTGCCTTCTTATCGCCAGCAAGTATTGCAAGTGAAGTGCCAGCAAGGCGAGCTGCCTTGAGATCTTCTGATGTGATTCCGAGAGTCGAAGTTATTACAAGTTCACGTGCCACAGAATTCTTTCCAAACCCATTCCTGAATGGATCCTTCATCGGCTTCATCTTTGGAGCCGCAGAAACCATCGCCGCAGCAATTGCATCAGCCTGTGCCTGAGTAATCGTTCCACTCGAAACTAATCCCGAAAGAACTGCAGAAATTCCTGCAGCTCCGCCACCTTTACGCCCTGGGTCTGCTGCAGATATAGAAGCAGTTGAAACAGTCCCAATTGAAAGTGCTGTCGCTAAAACAACAGCTGCAATTTTCTTATTAATCATTTATTTACTCCCCAACCGATTTGAACATTCTAGAAGTAATTACCTCCAGATAGCGGTATATAACTTCCTGATGCTGTGGACGATAGTCAATACACCTGAATATAAACTGTGAATTCACGCTCTAGCCAGAAAAAATTTATGTATAGATGAGAGGTCGCACCCACATTTTCCTCCTCCAAGCGCTGAGATCTGAGGATAGTAGAGCCCACATTGGCCCTTCCCCTGGGCCACATTGACTTAGGGATGTGGCCTCAAAATGAGAGCACTGAAATCTAAAAGTTTGATCACTTCACTAATAATCTCCTCATTTCTAGCATTCAATATTTCAATTACTCAGAGCGCTAGTGCAGGAAAATTAAAAGAGATCGCTATTACAAAAGCAGGCCGGGTAGTAAATGCGAAAATTAATACAATTTTAAGCGGGAAAGGAGTTCCAAAATCTGCTACAGGAATAGATGGGGACTTCTATATAAATATTAGAACAATGCAAATCTTTGGACCAAAACGGAAAGGTAGTTGGCCGGCCCCAGTTCCAATGAAGGGAGCGGCTGGAGCTAAAGGCGCAGTTGGATCTACAGGTGCCACTGGTGCGCAAGGAGCTAAAGGTGTTGCAACTAGCGGCGCAGTTGGAGCTACAGGCGCAACAGGTGCTGTGGGAGCTACAGGTGGAGGTTCTGCTGGCGCGACAGGCGCGACAGGCGC
>DFDL01000078.1:0-179 GCA_002367715.1 Actinobacteria bacterium UBA3028 | reverse complement strand
GCGCGACAGGCGCGACAGGCGCGCAAGGTGCTACTGGCTCTCAGGGTCCAACCGGTGCTACTGGCTCAGTAGGCACCGGAGTTGCAGGACCAACTGGCCTAACTGGACCAACTGGCCCTCAGGGGGCTGTAGGACCTACAGGTCCAACGGGTGCAGCTGGCTCAGCAAGTTCAAAAGAA
>DFDL01000009.1:2480-18121 GCA_002367715.1 Actinobacteria bacterium UBA3028 | reverse complement strand
GCAAATTTTGAGATAGCAGAACGGGCTGCGCAGCTCTTAGTTGAAAGCAGTGAAAGCGAAGTTAAGAAAGGTAAGACATATTTATTAGAACCAAGGCTAGTCATCCGAGAGTCATCAAAGTCCTTAGCGAAGGTGAACTAAATGGTTAACTCCAATATTGTTATTGAAGAGATTAAGTCGCCCTTTGATGGTCGGATAATTGGTGGCACACCAATTGCAACCCTAGATAGCGTTGATGCAGCCATCTCGAAGGCAGTGTCTTGCGCTGATTTATGGCGCCACACACCAGCACATATAAGAAGCGCAATCTTGCTAAAAGCAGCTGAGCTTGCAGATGAGCGAAGTGAAGAGATTGCACAATTAATTTCTGGTGAGAATGGCAAGAGTTTGATTGAAGCTAGAGGTGAGGCCGCAAGGTCTGGTGAGATTATTCGCCTCGCTGCATTTGAAGGCGCACAGCTTTATGGAAGCTCGCTACCCCTAGATGCAAATAAAGGAACGGGGCTAGAGAAGTTAGGATTCACAATCCGCCAACCGGTAGGTGTAGTCGTCGCTATAACGCCATTTAATTATCCGGCGCTACTTGTTCTGCATAAAATTGCGCCAGCACTTGCTGTGGGAAATTCGGTAATCCTAAAACCAGCACGTACTACGCCACTTACCGCCCTTGCACTTGCAAAATGCTTCACAGATGCCGGTCTACCTGATGGGGTATTACAAGTTCTACATGGCTCCGGATCAGAGCTAGGCAGCGCTCTAGTTACAGATTCAAGAGTCAGAAAGATATCTTTCACTGGTTCAACTGCAACTGGAGTTGCAATTTCTAAGATTGCTGGAATCAAAAAGCTCTCACTAGAACTCGGCTCCTCATGTCCAGTTGTTGTATTAGATGATGCAGATATTGAATATGCTACAGATGCAATTGCACTTGGCGGCTATATCAATGCGGGGCAGGTATGCATCTCAGTCCAGCGGGTAATTGTCGATGAGAAGATTATGGCTAATTTTCTAGATGCCCTTAAGCCAAAGGTAGAGGCGATAACTGTGGGGGATCCAAGTGCTAGTACTACCAAGGTTGGCACTCTAATCACCGAAGCAGAAGCCATTCGAGTAGAAGGCGCAATTGCGCAAGCAGTTAAAGATGGTGCAAAGCTGCTAACTGGTGGTGAGCGTGATAAGACAATTATTAAACCGGCAATTGTCTGTGAGGTAGATCCAAATTCTGCTTTTGCTCAAGATGAATTATTTGGACCAGCAATTGCAGTTAGCTCAGCTAGAGGTATTAAGGCAGCTATAGGTCAGGCAAATAACACGGTTTATGGGCTCGGCGCCGGGGTATTTACTGCAGGCGTTGATGTTGCAATTCAGGCAGCGCGCGAAATTGACGCTGGAATTATTCACATTAATTGGACGCCACTTTGGCGCGCAGATCTGATGCCATATGGCGGACTTAAATCAAGTGGTATCGGTAAAGAGGGCGTTCGCTCAACAGTAAATGAGATGACTGAAGAGAAGACAATTATTCTTCACGGCAAAAGCTGGAATGAAAAATAACGGAAAGAGGAGAGATGACTAATCCAAATTATGGAGCAACTGAGCGGCTAACTGTTGGCCAAGCTGTCGTTCGATTTATCGCTGCGCAATACACAGTTGCCGATGGCGTTAAGCGTCGCTTCATCCCAGCTGCCATGGGAATCTTTGGTCATGGAAATGTTGCCGGACTTGGACAGGCGCTAGATCAGTACAACGACATTCTTCCCTTTGTTCAGGGACGAAATGAACAAGGCCTAACTCATGCCGCAATTGGTTTTGCCAAAGCAACAAATCGCACACAGACTTTCGCAGTCACGGCATCTATCGGACCCGGTGCGCTAAATATGGTCACAGCTGCAGGACTTGCAACCGTTAATCATCTACCAGTTCTCTTATTGCCTGGTGATTCATATACAACTCGTCGTCAAGGTCCGGTCCTACAACAACTCGAACATTCACTCGGACCAGATATCTCAGTAAATGATGCCTTTCGGCCGATCGCAAAATACTTCGATCGAATCACCAGGCCCGAACAACTTCTCTACTCACTTCCAAGTGCATTTAGAGTTCTAGCAAATCCTGCTGAAACTGGAGCAGTAGTCCTAGCTCTGCCTCAAGATATTCAATCGCATGCCTTTGATTTCCCTAAGGCCTTCTTTGAAGAGCGGATCTGGAAGATTAGGCGCCAAGTTCCTGATCTTGAAGATATTGGCCAAGTAGCTAAGATGATTAAGGCGGCAAAGAGCCCGATAATAATTGCGGGCGGCGGAGTTATATATTCCGGTGCAACTAGCGAACTCGAAGATTTAGCAAATGCAACTGGAATTCCGGTCTGTGAAACCTTTGGTGGCAAAGGCGCGATCCAGAAGCCAGGTGATTGGCACCTTATGGGCCTTGGTTTAGAAGGCTCTCCCGAGACAAACAAGCTAGTTGCGCAGGCCGATCTAATCATCTCAGTTGGCACTAGATTGACCGACTTTGCAACAGGATCGCAATCAATGTTCCAGAATCCAGATGTTAAGTTTGCATCGATAAATATCAATGAACACGATGCAATTAAGCAGGGCGCTGTAGCAATTCTTGGCGATGCCAAACTCTCTTTAGTTTCACTTACTCAAGGGATTGCTGGCTATAAAGTCACATCTGATTGGGCAGCAAAGATTTCAACTGGTGTAGCTATCTGGGCGAAGCAGCTAGCTGATGCAATTAATCCAGACCTACTATTTGATAAGAGTACGGTTGCCGATTCGCCAGAAACTAATGCGGTAATCACGCAAGGACAGCTAATTGGGCTAATGAATGAGAGTGCAAAGAGTGGTGATGTAATTATTGCTGCAGCGGGTGGCGCGCCTGGAGATATTCAGAAAGCCTGGGATGCAACAAATGGAAAATTTGCTCATCTCGAATTTGGTTTTTCTTGTATGGGATATGAGATTCCTGCAGGTATCGGTGTCCGCCTTGCTACTCCAGATCAGAGCAAGCGAGTCCTTGTTTTTATTGGTGATGGAACTTTTCTGATGGCACCAACTGAACTAGTGACAGCTGCGCAAGAGGGAATAAATATGACAGTCGTGGTATCTGAAAATCATGGCTACCAAGTAATCCGAAGGTTACAGATGTGGCGAGTTGGCCATCACTTTGGAAATGAATTTAGATATCGCCAATCAGGTCCCTCAGTTGCAGAGGCTGGAGCGGCCAAGGGAGCTGCGCCAAGGCTAGAGGGCGATTACTTAGATATCGATATTATTAAAATGTCTGAAGGAATGGGCGCTAGCGCAATCTATGCAACAACTCCTGGCGAGATTCGAAAGGCACTTGCCGATGCCAGATCAATTTCTGGTCCGGTTGTAATAGTTGTTCCAACAGTTCAACATGCAAATCTTCCAGCTTCAAATGTCTGGTGGGATGTAGCCCCAGCCGAAGTCTCAACCCAACCTTGGGTCGCAGCGATCCGCAAGGATTATGAGGATGGCCTATCAACGCAGAGATGGCACGCCTAATGCCCACTAGCCACACCTTTACCGATCCAAACCAATTAACTATTGGCACCTTCCTTGGAATGGGAGCGCCAATGGCTGCTGAGATTGCGGCAGTTGGTGGCGCAGATTGGGTCTTACTAGATCTTGAACATGGTGGTGGCGGTGAAGATTTAATTGGTCCAACAGTTGTTGCTGCTATGGCCTACCAAATTCCGGCTCTAGTTCGAGTCGAATCTTTAGAACGAATTAGAATTGGGCGCGCACTAGATGCAGGTGCCAGCGCAGTTATGATTCCTCGAATTCAAAGCGCAGAGCAAGTCCGTGAAGTTGTAAAACATATGTCATACCCACCTTTCGGCGATCGTGGTGTTGCGACTTATAACCGGAGCGCGAAGTGGGGGCGAGATTTATCTGGCTTAAGTACTAAGGCGCAAGCGGCATGCATTATTCAAATTGAAACGCTATCAGCGCTCTCTGAGATAGATGAGATTGCAGGGATTGATGGCGCAGATATATTGTTTGTAGGCCCACTAGATTTAAGTTTTGCATTAGGCGTGCCTCGAGAATTCGATAGCCCAATATTTATCGAAGCAATTACTAAAGTTGTTGCAGCTGCAAAGCTCAACAATAAAGTAGCTGGAATCTTGGCGGCAGATGCAGTAGCGGCCCAGAAATTTATCAATCTCGGATTTAAATTTATTGCTATTGGTTCAGATTCAACACTACTTGCTGGCGCAATCTCCGGCCTCATAACCCAACTAAAGAAATAGGTAGGCACAATGAATTCAGGAAATCCAAAGCGCAGCGTCGGCGTGGGACTTATAAGTGTGGGGTGGATGGGCAAGGTGCATTCACGCGCCTACCAATCAATTCCTATCGTCTATCCAGAGCTTGGAATTAAGCCCCGGTTGATAATTGCAGCAGATAACGTGCAAGAGCGCGCAGATTATGCAGTTGATGTCCTGGGCTATGAGATTTCAACTCTTGATTACCGAGATGTTCTGGCCCATCCTGAGGTAGATGTTGTATCAATCTGTGCTCCAAATTTCTTGCATGCCGAAATTGGAATTGCAGCGGCAAAGGCTGGTAAATCTTTCTGGATTGAGAAGCCGGTTGGCCGCGGTGCCAGCGAAACCGAGGCAGTAGAGGCGGCAGCCGAAGCTGCTGGCGTTTGTACATCTATCGGCTTTAACTATCGAAACGCACCAGCGGTTGAGCATGCAAAAGAGTTGATTGCCAGCGGCGCACTTGGCCGGATCACCAATATTCGCGGAACATTCTTTGCAGATTATTCAGCGGAACCAAATGGCGCACTATCTTGGCGCTTCATCCGTAAATTCGCAGGAAGTGGAGTCCTTGGTGATTTGATGGGCCACCTTGCAGATCTAGTTCAATATCTAGTTGGACCAATCTGTGAAGTTAGCGGTATTACAAAGACCGTAATCACAGAGCGCCCAGTGTTAGAGATGGGAACCGGTACTCACTTTGCGGTAATTGAGGGTGGAAAGTTAGAGCCAGTTGAGAATGAAGATTATGCCGGGGCGTTAATTCGCTTTGCCGATAATGCAATTGCTACAGGTGCGGTCGGAACTATTGAAGCATCTCGAGTAGCAGTTGGACCACGCGCAAGTTATACCTTTGAAATATATGGCACCGAAGGTTCAATCAAATGGGATTTTGAGCGGATGAATGAGATTGAAATTGCAATCGGGCGTACTGGAGATCACGTGGGTTATCAACGCGTAATGGCTGCGCCATCATTTGGCGACTTTGGAAACTTTCAACCAGGCGCCGGAACTTCAATGGGCTATGACGATCTAAAGATTGTTGAGGCACGCAAATTCTTAGAGGCCTACTTTGGAATGAGTGCTAAAAATTCAAATATCCATGATGCAGTGGCAGCCGCAAGAGTTGTCTCAGCGATTGAAGAATCTGCCGAGAGCAAAAAATGGATTGCAATAAAGCCAGCCTCGGGAACAACGGCAGCGATTGCAAAATAATGGGAGATAGCACCTCGAAAATAGTTGTGGGCCTTGGGCCAATTGCAGCAGAGATAGTTGCACCTATTTTGGGCTCTCAATTTACCTACATCCAAGATCCAACGCCGGCAGATTTAGCGCTGGCCCAGGGCGCACTTGTTCGAGCAGCATTTAAATTTAATAAATCAGTATTTGATTCGATGCCAAACTTAAAGGTTATTGCCCGGACGGGAGTCGGAACCGAACTCGTTGATCTTGCAGAGGCCGCAGCCAGAAATATCCCAATTGTCATAACGCCGGGCAGTAATACAAACGCTGTGGCAGAGGGCGCCTTTGCTCATATTCTGCACCTAGTTAAGCGCCTGGGCCCACTAACTAAATTGGTTGCCCAAGATCAATGGCATCAGCGCACAAACTATCCCGTCGCAGATCTTGCAGGTGCAAGCTTGGGAATCATTGGATACGGTCGAATTGGATCTCGGATTGCAAAGATTGCAGAAGCTTTTGATATGAAGGTAATCGCATTTGATCCATATGCGCAGATTCCAGATGAGATCAAAGTTGGCTCATTAGAAGAGCTACTATCCAAATCGGATGTCATAACTCTGCATCTGCCATTAACGCAAGAGACAACTGGGTTATTTAATAGCGAGAGTTTTAAATCTATAAAGGAGGGGGCAATTCTGGTCAACTGTTCCAGGGGAGCGTTAATTGATTTAGATGCCGCATACTCTGCGCTACAGATCGGCAAACTTGCAGGGCTAGGTTTAGATGTCTTTGATCTTGAGCCACCGATTTCTCATCCAATTTTTAACCACGAGAACGTTGTGCTGACCCCACATGTAATGGGGCTCAGTAATCAGGCAACGATTGCAACTTATGAGAAGGCCGCCCAAGGGGTGCGCGATGTACTAACCGGATCTAAACCACAAGCAACCGCTAACCTAGAAAACAATATAGACAGGAGCACTAAATGAGTGCAAAGAATGCAAAGATCGCTGCTGCGCCAATTTCTTGGGGAGTCTGCGAAGTCCCTGGCTGGGGCCATCAGATGTCTCCAGCTCGCGTTTTAAAAGAGATGGCAGAACTTGGCTTTAGTGCAACAGAGTTTGGCCCAGAAGGATTTCTCCCAATGGAGCCTGCACTAAAGGCCTCAATTCTAAAAGAACATAACATGACAGCAGTCGGCGGCTTTGTTCCAGTTATCTTGCATCGCCAGGACCATGATCCAATTCCTGGTGTGCAGAAAGAGCTCGAAGGTTATGCCGCAGCCGGAGCAAAGACCTTGGTTCTTGCTGCAAATTCGGGCATCGTTGGTTATGACGAGAAACTTCCAGTGCTTAGTGATGCAGAGTGGGATATTTTATTTAACAATCTAAATCGCATTCAGGCTGAGGCTGCAAAGATCGGCGTAAAGTCAGTATTACACCCTCACGTTGGAACAATGGTGGAGACCGCCGACCATGTAAACCGGGTATTAAAAGGTTCAACTATTCCCTTCTGTTTAGATACCGGCCACATGATGATTGGCGGCACAGATATCGTTGCATTCTCAAAGGATCACGCCGATCGCGTTGCACACTCGCACCTAAAAGATGTAAATAATGCAATGGCGAAGAAGGTCCGAAACCATGAAGTTACTTATTACGATGCAATGCTCGCCGGTCTATATACGCCACTTGGCCAGGGCGATGCAAATATCGGAGAGATTGTCCGCAATTTAATCAAGGCTGGCTATGAGGGTTGGTTTGTCTTAGAACAAGATAATGCACTTAGCGCAGAGCCAGCAGATGGAGCTGGTCCATTTGCCGATGCAAAGGCAAGTGTTGAATTCTTACGCAAAGTACTAGCAGAGCTAGAGCGCGAAGGCTTCTAACTAAAGTTTTACAACCTTACCCGTCTTTGCAGATTCGGTAGCAGCGTCAGCAAGTATCAACGCTTTGCAGCCATCTTCATAAGTCGGGTTTAGTTGTTTTCCGGTATGAATACTCTCGATAAATAGCGCAAGCTCTTGTCGATAAGAGGCGGCATAGCGCTCTAGGAAGAAGTTCATATAAGGATCTAGCTGTTCGCTGTGATCTGCCTTGAAGCTTCGAACACTGGTTGGTGACAAGTTAGTTACCTGCAGCATTCCCTTTTCACCAAATGCTTCAAGCCTCTGGTCATACCCAAAAGAAGAGTGGCGNNTCAGCTTTAATCTCAGAGCTAAAGGCATTTGTTGCAAATGTGCTTACTTCAACGATATCGCCAACAAAGTAGCGGGCAATATCAAAGTCATGAATTACTTGATCGCGGAAAATTCCACCAGATACCGCAACATAAGCTTGTGGTGGTGGCGCTGGATCACGGCTAGTCAGAATTAATTGCTCAAGATTTCCAAGTTCACCAGCTTTGACTCTGGCATGTACTGCAGCAAAATTTGGGTCATACCTACGGTTGAAACCAATAGAGACATTGGTCTTGGCGTTTGCGACCTTATCTTTGATGGTATTTGCGCGGTTAATGTCTAGGTCTACAGGTTTCTCGCATAGAACATGGATTCCAGCATCTATCGCCCGGCTAATTAGATCAACATGGGTTGGGGTAGGAGAGCCAACGATGATGGCATCGACATCACCCTTTGTGAAAATATCATCAACGTTTGTTGTGTGCTTGACACCGTATTGCGCAGCCAACTTTGCAGCGCTCTCTTCGATTGCATCAACAATAATTTCAAGCGTCGCACCAGCTGTGTCATTAACACTTCCAGAGTGCACGATGCCGATTCGACCAGCACCTATAACACCGATACGTAAATCTTTGCCTGCCATTTTTCCCCCTGTTGGAATCAGGGTCAAATACTAGTTATAGAAATCTGGTTTTACTACGTAACTAGCAACTTCTTTTGCGCCGCTTCTAAGTGACTTTAGTCCGGCCTCAACTACTGCCACTGACATATAGCCATCCCATGCATTAGGGCCACCAAGTTCTCCGATCTTTGCGGCGTTGACCCATGATTGGATTTCATCATCATAAGCCCGGGCAAAGCGGGTCAAGTAACTTATATGTTCTGCAGTGCTAGAACGACCAGCCTCCCAAGTAGTCATTCCATTGGACCGTCCAATTTCACAGACGCCCTTCTGGAAAACTGCCTCAGTAATAACTTGATATCCAAATTGCACAGAGACATTCATCTCGACTGTAGCGATAACACCAGACTCGGTTTCTAGTAAAACAAGTATCGGTTCATTAAGGCGCTCGGGGGCCAATTTATTTCGCTTTAACTGCTTAATCTCAGCTGAAATGATTGGTGACCCAGTCAAGAAACGGACGATATCAATCTCATGTGAGACTGAATCGGCAATCAACATATCGTTGCCATACCAATCAGGAACCGATGGGTTTCGATGGGCGCAGTGCATTGCCAACAACTCACCAAGTGAGCCATCAGAGATCTCTTTCTGCAGCTGGATATAGCCTTCATCAAAGCGGCGCATAAATCCGACTTGAATAATCTTCTTGCCACTTGCTACTTCTGCTTCAACGATTCGAAGCGCAGAGGCAACATCTGGCGTCATTGGCTTCTCGCATAAAGTTGGAATTCTGGCGGAAATAAGCGGACCAAGAACCTCTTCATGAAAGGGGCCAGGTGTTGCTACAAGCGCGGCATCGATAGTCTCGCTGCTTATTGCAGCCGCAATATCGGCAAATTGCTTAGCTCCTGGAGCGAATTCAAGGGCCTGGGCAGCGCGCTTAGAATCTGGCTCAACAATTGCAGTCACACTTGCGCCAGAGATTCGAGAGTTGATCCGAACAATATGGTCGGTGCCCATAGCTCCGGTACCAATAACGCAAACTCTTAAATCTGCCAATTAATTAACCAACCATTTCAGAGTCGCGCTTGTTAATGCCAGAGTGAACACAGCTTAGATTTGAATCTAGCTCTGAGCATGGGCCACAGAGCAAAATTAATTCATGACAGCTTGCAGTTGCACAGTTATAAAAGTTCTTAGTTGCAGCTGAGCAGCGCTCACATTCACCAATAACCTTAGTCTTAGTTGAGAAGTCAATTGCCATTCGTGCATCAAAGGTAAAGAGCGAGCCCTCCCAGTGCGAGCTATCGCCAAACTTATTTCCGTATCCAACAATGCCGCCATCAATCTGGTAGACCTCTTTAAACCCACGCTTGACCATTACCGCAGAGAGAATCTCACAGCGGATTCCACCTGTGCAGTAGGTAACGATTGGCTTATCTTTTATGTGATCGTATTTTCCACTTTCAATCTCGGAAATAAAATCTCGACTACTCTCAGTATCTGGCACTATTGCATTCTTAAATTTACCAATTTTTGCTTCAAAAGAATTTCGCCCATCAAAGAAGATAACTTCTTCGCCGCGCTCGGCGACTAACTTATCAACCTCAAATGGTTTCAAGCGTTTTCCACCATTTATGACGCCGCGCTCATCAACTTCTATCTCAGCTGGACTGCCAAATGCTACGAGCTCATCCTTGACACGGACATTTAGCTTTGGGAAATCATCGCCAGTTCCGCCCGACCATTTAAAATCAATCTTCTTAAAACCAGGGTATTTCTTTGTGATCTTTACATATTTCTTTAGCGCCGACATATCGCCGCCAACCGTGCCATTTATTCCATGCTTTGAGACCAGAATTCGCCCCTTAATGTTTAGGGATTCACAGAGCGCCTGCTGCCAGAGTTTTACCGCCTCAGGGTCAGCAATTGGCCTAAAGCAGTAATAGAGAAGTATTTTCTGAAGTTCCACAGCGCAATACTAACTTCCTAAGCGTTAAGATTAAAACGTGCAATATAGAAAAGTTTGGCGCCAGCTCCCAAGCGCGCTGCGTAAGGCGATCGCCTTGGTCATCGGATCCACCTTGATTGCAATTGGTGGGGCTCTAATCGTTCTTCCAGGTCCATTCACTTTGCCCTTTGTTATTGCTGGACTATTTATCTTGGCCGCAGAGTTCACCTGGGCACGTTCATTGCTCAATAAGGCACAGGAATCTGCGCGCCGGGTAGATCCAAGAAAGATCAAGAAGTTTAATAAGCGCAGAAATAAAGATGATTAACGAGCGCAATAGATAAGACGAAGTTACAAAGATATATCCCTTGGCCCAAGATTACGAGTAGGTAAATGCAATCCAACACCTACCTTAGCGCGTATCCTTTGCCATATGACCAATCACGGAAATATGTACGGACCTTCCTTTACCTTTCTAGGAATTCCGGCATGTGATTTGGATGATCCTTCAACTTATTACGGCGCCGATGTAATTATCCTAGGGGCACCTATTGATTCTGGTACCTCACATAGATCAGGGGCAAAATTTGGCCCTCAGGCAATTCGTGGGGGAGATTATCTGCCACATGATGGCTCACGCCCACATCTTGCACTGCGCACAGATGGTCTAAAGGATTTAAAAGTTTTTGATGCCGGTGATCTTCTTATGCCTGGCGGTGACTTAACTAAATCACTTGAAGTGTTAAAGAATGCAACTGAGAGAATTTCTCGCGCTGGAATCATCCCGATAATTCTTGGTGGTGATCATTCAATCGCCTCTGCTGATGTTGCAGGAATTGCAGAACATCGTGGCAAAGGCCAAATCTCAATGATTCACTTTGATGCTCATGCCGACACCGGCGAGGATCAATTTGGAGCATTAGTTGGCCACGGAACTCCGATGCGCAATCTGATTAACAATGGTTATGTTCGCGGGGATCGCTTCCTACAGCTTGGACTTCGCGGCTATTGGCCAGAGGAAAAAACTCTAAATTGGATGCGCGATCAAGGCATGCGTTCATATGAGATGACCGAGATCCATCACCGCGGATTGAAGGCGGTTCTTGATGAATCTTTTGCAACTCTCACAAATGAATGCGATGGTGTTTTTCTATCCGTTGATATCGATGTTGTTGATCCAGGTATGGCACCAGGTACTGGAACGCCCGAGCCTGGGGGAATGACAAGTCGTGAATTACTAGAAGCAGTTCGAAGAATTTGTCTCGAGCTCCCTATTGTTGGAGTCGATATCGTAGAAGTTGCACCGCCTTTTGATAACGCAGATATAACAGCGATTCTTGCTAACCGGGTTGTCCTAGAAGCACTTTCTGCAATTGCAAAGCGTCGCAGCGGCTCGATCTACAACCCAAAACAGAACCTTCTCGATCGTTAATTAGATCCCTAACTTGTATCCTTAAAGCGTCGCTAAAATCATTTCAATATCTGAAATCTTGGTCCAAGGGTTAACAATCGCAAAGCGCAATATTGGCTTGCCTTCATGTGATGAGGGTGGAATAAAACCGATTTGATCGGCCAATAACTTATCACTCCACTTTTGGTAATCGCTCTTCTCCCAACCCGTGCGAGTAAAGGCAACGATTGAAAGCTCGGGTTCGCGCAATAGTTCTAGGTTTGGATGCTTCTTAACCAATTCGGCCGCCGCTTTTGCGACAATTAAAGACTGCTCCATCGCTTCGGTATATGCCTCGACGCCGTGTGCCGCGAGTGAGAACCAGAAAGGTAAACCGCGAACTCTGCGAGTTAAGTGAATTGCATAATCCGAGGGACTCCAAGAGCCATCACGCAGAGTCTCCAAATAAGAAGCATGCTGGGCATGAACCTCTTTAGCCAAGGCCGGATTGCGATATACAAGGGCGCAGGCATCAAAAGGTGCAAATAGCCACTTATGTGGATCAACAATAAATGAATCTGCCGATTCAACGCCTTTAAATAATGGGCGAACAGATGGCGCACAGAGCGCCGCTAAACCATATGCGCCATCAACATGGAACCAAATTCCACGATCATGCGCAGCTTTACCAACGCTCTCTAAATTATCAATAATTCCCAAATTAGTTGTTCCAGAAGTTGCGACAACAGCAAATACTCGAACTTTAGAGCTCTTATGTAATTCATCGATCGCAGCCCCAGCTGCTTCACCTTGCAATTTTCCATTCGAATCTGTAGCAATCTTTAAAACATCAACATCCATCACATTCGCGGCGCCAGAAATTGAAGAGTGCGCCTCTGCGCTACATGCCACAGCGAATCTGGCAGCATCTGGATATTTCTTTCGCGCTTGCGCCCGAGCAACTACGAGTGCTGAGAGGTTTCCAATAGTTCCACCTTGCACAAAAACCCCACCAGCAGTTTGTGGCAATCCTGCAAGATCAGATAGCCAACGTAAGGCTTGGTTTTCAGCAAATACCGCGCCAGCACCTTCTTGCCATGATCCGCCATAGAGAGCACTCGCACCGACAACTAGATCAAATAAGTTTGCAAATTCACTTGGAGCAGATGGAATAAATGCCAAGTTACGTGGATGATCTGTCGAAATACATGCCTTAGCCAATACTTCAGTAAAAACTTCTAGCGCCTTCTGGCCACCCAAACCTTTTGCGGTAATTGTGTTTCCGACTTCATTAAATAAATCCTCAGCAGTTCTAGGCCCATCCAAAGGTGGATCGCTCTTCAACCGTTCAAGGCTGTATGCCAAAACTTCCTTAGCAAGTGCCTCGACTTCAGGTGTGAACTCATGCATACGGCGAAGTCTGCCATAGCCAACAGAGCCTCGTTTCTCTGCGCGTAGATAATTAAACATTTTGCCCATATTCATAATTTATAACTACACTACGGACATGCAAAAAGATGATTTCCTACCAAAAGACCAGAGACTACGTGTCGGGCTAGTGGGCTTTGGAAAAACAGGCCGGGCCGTAGCCTCAGTTCTACTCCTTGATAAGACAATTAATCTCGTATGGGTCTTGCGAAAGAGCCAGAATATGGAGCATCGATCAGTACCAGAATTCCTTGGGATTGATTCAGATGAAGATGGCGAGATTCACTGGATTGGTGATATCGATTGTGAATCACTGCTTGCAAGCTCTCCGGTTGATGCGATAATTGATTTTAGCTCAGAAGAAGGAATGGATTATTACGGCGAAGCCGCCGCAGATAATGGCATAACAATTGTTTCGGCAATCTCGCAACTGCCTCCAGCCAGAATTGCAAAGATGCACCAGTTTGCAAAAACTACAAGAGTTCTATGGTCACCAAATATTACTTTGGGTATTAACTTCATGATTGTTGCTGCAAAAACTTTACAAAAGATTGCACCACAAGCAGATATATCTATTTTAGAGGAACACTTCAAGAGTAAGCCAGAGATATCAGGAACAGCAAGGAAGATCTCACAGGCTCTAAATATTGACCCAGAGGAAGTTAAGATAATTCGAGCGGGTGGAATCATCGGCGTGCACGAAATTCTCTTTGGGTTTCCATTTCAGACCGTTCGACTAAAGCATGAATCAATCTCTCGTGAGGCATTTGGAAATGGTGCAAAATTTGCCTTATTTGAACTTCAAAAACGGGAAATTGGATTTTATGACATGGAGCAATTAGTTGGTGGATATTTTATCGAGGCAAACATTCAGTATCAGGATGGAAAATCCCAAGTCAGTAAAGATTTGAACGTTTTGAGGCGAGTAAAACTCTTGGCCGAGTCAGTTGTTAAGAGAATTAGAAAATAAAAGGAAAATAATTCGAGTTATAGCGATAGAAAAAGGGTAGCGAAGATGTCGGAAAATCTTGGGACTTCTCTGTGCTGCTTCAGCATAATTGCCTTTAGGGGTAATATTATAGAGAAATTAGGAAAAACCCGGAGGATATATGGACAAGGTAAATCACAGACGTTCGCTAGCTAAGGCAATTACTTGGCGAATTACTGGAACAGCGGACACCTTCTTGCTATCAATTTTGATAACTAGGCAGATTAAATATGCGCTTGCAATATCTGGCACAGAACTTGTTACAAAAATTGTCCTTTATTATTTTCATGAAAGAGCTTGGGAGAGAGTTGGTTGGGGAAAGTCGAAAGCTAATTAGATTCCAAAGATTTGAATAACGAAGAGAGCTCGATTTGAAATAGGCTTTCGCCAACTGAGGGATTTTCCACGATTAAGCCTCTACTAAAAGATGTTCACATTTCTGCGCCCTATTCACGCTACCCAAATAGAGATTTCCGGGGGTCGAATTTCTCAGTGCTGCCAATTCCGTAGTAGGGTTACCACATTGTTTTCGGGGTCGATGTAATTTCGAACCGGCGGTTAAAGTCCGCGACCCGATGCCAGCCAGGCATCGGTTGACTCAGTGAAATTCTGGGACCGACGGTTAAAGTCCGGATGAGAGAAAACAAAAAAGGTAGGTATTTCACCTGCCTGCTCTCTGATTTTGTGCACCCACCCCGGCGACTCGATATATGAGTGGGGGTTGATATGGATTACAAAGCTGTAATGCAACGTGCCATTGGCGTGTCGGAAAAAGGCTTAGGCAAAACCTCACCCAATCCAATAGTCGGCGCCGTAATTATTGATTCTAAGGGAACTGTAATTTCCGAAGGTTTTCACGATCGAATGAAGAGTGATGATCATGCCGAAATAGTTGCAATCAAAGTTGCAGGTAGGCAAGCACGCGGTGCAACCATCGTTATAACTATGGAACCCTGTAATCACGTTGGCGCAACCGCTGCCTGCACTGAGGCAATAATCGATGCGGGTATATCCACTGTCGTATTTGCAGTAAAAGATCCCAATGCGATAGCAGCAGGTGGTGCAGATAGATTGCTAGCGGCTGGTATTAATGTGATTGAAGGTGTACTTAAAGAAGAGGCTGCGCATTCAAATAGGGCCTGGCTGATGAAAATTAAAAAGAATCGACCATATTTCACTTGGAAAATTGCGGCAACTCTTGATGGAAAAATTGCAGCTACTGATGGCACATCAAAATGGATTAGCAATAAAGCATCTCGCTCAGATGTGCAATTACTGCGCAGGCAATCTGATGCAATACTGGTGGGAACGAATACAGTAATCGTTGATAATCCCCAGCTGATTCCCATTGGTGATTTTGAAGGGTATTCACAGAATCCAATACGGATTATTTGTGGTGAACAAGAGCTACCACCAGATTCGAAAGTTTTTGATGATGCTGCTTTAACAGAGGTAGTAAGATCTAAGAATTTAGATTTATTAGTAGAAAAGCTCAATACTTTAGGAATTAATCAGGTATTTGTAGAGGCTGGACCAACATTAGCAAGTGCCATGCTCAACCACGGCTTGATTGATGAGTTAGTTATATATCAGGCTCCATC
>DFDL01000009.1:0-2293 GCA_002367715.1 Actinobacteria bacterium UBA3028 | reverse complement strand
AGCGGTGAGTGATGTTTACGGGGCTAATAGCAGAACTAGGAACTATCACCGATATTAAAAAGGATGAAACATCTGCAGTATTTACTATTAGCGCTCCTGCTCTAATTGGCGAGATTAAATTAGGTGATTCGATTGCAGTAAATGGTGTGTGTTTAACCGCCACAAAGGTAACTGATACAGACTTTACTGCTGATGTGATGATTCAAACTCTATCTCTAACCTCGTTGTCAGAGATAAGTATTGGAAGCCCAGTCAATTTAGAACTAGCTGCAAAATTAAATGACCGAATGGGTGGACATCTAGTTCAGGGCCATGTTGATGGAGTTGCAACAGTTATTAGCTTAACTTCGGGAACCAACTGGACTCAGTTTGATATCCGTGTCCCAAACCATCTAATTAAGTACATAGTAAACCAAGGTTCTATCTGCCTAGATGGTGTCTCACTAACTGTTGGTAAAATAGATGATGCAAGTGATGTAGTAACAGTGTGGTTGATTCCTGAAACTTTAGAACGGACTAACCTTTCAACAAAAAAACCAGATTCGTTAATTAATGTTGAAGTTGATGTACTGGCAAAGTATGTAGAGCGATTGCTAAATAAGGGGGATAAGTGAAAGCTAATTTCCAAGTTGCACTAGATGCTTTTAGGGCCGGCGATCTAATAATTGTTACTGATGACGCTGACCGCGAAAATGAAGGCGATTTGATGCTGTTAGCCGAGAAGTCGACTGCAGAAAAAGTTGCATTTATGGTTCGACATACCACTGGAATTTTATGTGTAGCTATGACTCAAGAACGTGCTCGTGCATTGAAACTGCCATTAATGGTCGAAGAGAATCAAGATTCAAAGAAGACAGCATTTACGGTTAGTGTTGATTACAAGCCTGGACTTACTACTGGGGTAAGTGCTCAGGAGAGATCTAATACGGTGAGTGCGTTGGCAGATATTTCTGCACGAGCCTCAGATTTTATTCGCCCTGGTCATGTCTTTCCTCTTATCGCCGATGATCGCGGCTTAGGTGCTCGGGGTGGCCATACCGAGGCAGGAGTAGCTCTGGCACAGATTGTTGGCGCACAGCCCTTATGCCTGCTATCTGAAATAGTTAATGATGATGGATCTATGGCACGTGGTGAATCGCTTTCAAAATTCGCGGCAACATATTCAATTCCAATTATTTCTGTCCAAGAGTTAAAGACTTATGTTGCCGATAACCCCATCACGCCAATTAAATCGGCACCACAATTTGAATTTTCTTGGGCTCAACTACCGCTGCAATCTGGCATATGGAAGATTGCAACATTTCCGGGGCTACGGCAACGCGGACAAGCAGTATTAGTATTTGGTGAAGCGGGCAAGGTTCCTATGATTCGCATTCATAGTGAATGCTTCACAGGAGACGTTCTCCATTCGCAGCGCTGTGATTGTGGTGAACAGTTAGAGAAATCAATTAATCGAATCCAGATGCATGGCCACGGCTACATTATCTATTTACGTGATCAAGAGGGTCGAGGCATCGGACTTTCTGAAAAGATCAAGGCCTACCAGCTTCAGGATCAAGGCATGGATACTATTGAAGCCAACTTAGAATTAGGTCATGAGATAGACGCACGGGACTGGAGCGATACCATCGAAATAGTTCGGGCCTTAGGGTTACAGGACATTATCTTGTTAACAAACAATCCGAAGAAAGTTACCGCACTTGAGGAAGCTGGAATCAAAGTTAAGCAGGAATTGGTGGTAATTGTTAGCAATAAATTCAACGAAAAATATTTAGCTACCAAAGAAAAAAAACTTGGACATGCTCGAGGAGGAGAATAGATGGCCGGATATTCACCACAGATTAAAATCAGGCAGCTTGCTTCGGCAAAAGTAATGATTATTTCTTCTAGCTGGCACTTAGATATTTGCAATGACCTAGTTGCAGGAGCTAGGCGCGCGCTAGAACAAGCTGCTGTTAAAACTATTAGCGTGCAGTTTGTTCCAGGAGCATTTGAAATTCCGCTAGCAGCACAATATGCATTTGATGCAGGCTTTGACGCTGTTGTTGCAGTTGGTCTGGTTTTAAAGGGTGAAACGCCACATTTCGATTATGTTTGCCAAGGTGTAACTAAGGGCGTAATCGATGTTTCTCTCAAATACGGAAAACCAATTGGTTATGGAGTACTGATGTGTAATGATTTAGATCAAGCAATAGCACGCTGTGGGCGCGAAGGAAGTCAAGAAGATAAAGGATTCGACTCTGCAATCGCTGTCATCGAACTTCTAAATTTGAAGAATTCGAACTCCTGACTC
>DFDL01000064.1:30335-61962 GCA_002367715.1 Actinobacteria bacterium UBA3028 | reverse complement strand
CGAGGAAGCCGGGATGATCTCGTAAACCATGAAACCCGTGCAACACATAAGTGCAGATGCAAATCGCACTGATTTCGCTATCGCTGCATAAGCGATTTAAGTGAATCCGTTAACCCAAGAGTGCTCTCGGCTTGGATGTTAGCGTCGCTAGAGAGCTCACTTGATAATGGCGTTACAGACACTATCGGGGAAATAAATCTGTAACTGAGTTCGTTGACTACATGTGTTTGTGAGAGTCAGGACTGAGAAAACGAATAGAACACTACGCCCGTAGAAGCCCTGATTGAGCTCTAGAGGACCCGGGTTCGATTCCCGGCACCTCCACCATTAATAACTTTTAGTGCTTTTACTGTTCCCAGTATGACTGGTCACGCCAAATTTTAATCAACATTAGCGTTGACGCTGTAATTGCATATAGGGCAATTAATACGCCACCGATAGCTGGCCCAGTACTCAGAATAGTGACTCCAAGCATCAAGCTAAAGAGTGAAAAAATAAATGCGGCAACCTTTTTAATAGCAGTTGTACTTGGCTTATTAGTGGGAATCTTCAAAGTTAGCCAACCCAAAGGCGCGCCTAAGATAGATATAAAGAGCATTATTGAAACTACAAGTGCGAGAGATTCCATGGTGGAAAGAATATCCTTAATTTAAGTGATTATTAAGTAACTTCATCCATCGGGCGTGCAGGCACAAATCTCTTTTTACCTAAGGGCGATGTCCATTCGCATGACCCATCTTCAAAGCTCTCTAACTTCCAACCGCCATGCGTCTTTAACTGATGATGGCGTTTGCAGAGTAACCCTAGGTTTGCTCTTGAAGTTTCTCCACCTTTCTCCCAAGGAATTGCATGATCTATCTCTCCTCTAATCCCAGAGCTTCGGCATCCAGGAAATCTGCAAGTTCTATCTCTGGCGAGTAGAAAATCTCTAAGTACTTGCGGCGGTAAATAACTCTCGCGTCCAAAATCTAGGAGATTTCCGGTAGTTGGGTCAGTAATGAATTTTCGCCATTTTCCATCAGCAGCGAGTTCGCGCGCTACTGCTGCAGGAATTGGCCCATACCCACTCAATTGACCTGGATTTTCGGCAAGTCCAAGCAATGTAGGAAGATCAATAGTTAAATTTATTGATATCGGGCGACCATGATTTAGTACTTGCTCTTCATTTGAGTTTATGAAGTGTGACGCTATTGCAGTCATTGCATCTGCTCTATGTGCATCCATGGGATCCATTAAGTCAGCACTGAAATCAGAGAGGTTAAATCGTTCGCTATTTTCAGATGTGATTGGCTTAGCTTCTCTATTTTCGCGCATTTTTAACCCACTCTGTGCCCGATAGGCGCGTAGTCGTTCTTTTGCTACACCATTTGTTTTATAGGCAAGTCTGTCAATCGCCATCATAATTGTTTGTGCATCTGCAGCAGGAAGGAAGGCAACTATCGTTGCCATACCATTCGCATTGGGATAACAGGAGACCTTACGAGCAGACTTCTCCTCGACGGCAGCAGCTTCAAATTGCTCTGGCGCGAAGAGGGCGATTGATGAACGAACTTTGTTAGCAACTTGTGCGGGAGTGTGGAATTCAGCATGGGCGATCGCCTCATCTTCAATTAACTTCAAAACTTCAGGGGCAACACCTTGGCGAATGAGCTGGGCGCTCTCTCTAGCAATTACATTTGCATGGGCTGGAGAAATATCACCAACGGCAAGTGCAGCAGTGGCACCTGGTAAGTATTGAGTTAGAGTTCTTGCGACATCTATTTTTCCCTGGGCAGTCGAGCCAGACATTCTTAGCGCAGTCGCAATCTCTTCGCGCTCAGAGGAATCAACTCCGGAGTACATAGAGTCCGCTCTACTTGGCTCTTGCCCAGCAACGGCGACAATTGCGCTTTGCATCCAGACATTGAACCAACCACTCTGTTTCTCAATCGCTGCCAAGTAGTCAACCCGTCCTGCATAATCTAAAGATTTTGGAGCGATATTCCAGAGCTCATTTACAACGCTAATTCCGGCGGGGAGGGTAAGCAGCTCAGCGACTCTTTTAGAATCAACAGCAAAATCAACTTCGAAAGCGGATTTATAGTTGACTTCGTTTTCAACAATTTTGTTAGGCACGTGAGGATCATTACGCAGAGGACTGACACTTGATTCTTTAAATCAAGTTTTTTTGACCGAAGCTATTAAATCTGTGGATAACGAACCCTGTTAATTCAGCAGCCAACCAAATAGCTCTGGCAGCAAGATAATTAATTGGGTTTGCTCCATAATATGTGGATGAATGATTCCAGAGAGATCGAAAAGCTGAACGATCTAATATTTAGTATCAAGGTGCTAATTGGCTCGATGGATTTGCTTGATGGCGCAGTTTCAGCAGGGGATGAAAAATTGCGGCTATCTGCGCTAGATGCTCTAAATTTCAGATTGATTGAGATAGCAAAGTTGAGTGATAATATAAAATTCAGCACAAATGGCAATTCACCTGCGGACCAAGCTGACACCAACTCAAGCAACCAGCAATTTAATCAAGCAATCTCTCAAGCAATTTCGGAGCTTGCGGCCCCTACACCAAATGCCAAAACTCTCCATGAACTATTGGATCAGCCACTAGAGTCCCTCCGTAAAATGGCGCTAAGTGAAATTCTTACCCTTTCACTCGAATAAGTAGCTAATTATTTTCGACTCCACGCCCTGATGTCCTAGACTCATGGCATGTCAAAGGTCCTGTCATCATTGCCTGTCGGCGAAAAAGTTGGAATCGCCTTCTCGGGTGGTTTAGATACTTCAGTTGCGGTGGCTTGGATGCGTGAAAAAGGTGCAGTTCCCTTTACATATACCGCAGATCTTGGACAGTATGACGAACCAGATATCGACTCAGTTCCAGACCGTGCCAAAGCTTATGGCGCGCAAGGTTCAAGACTTATTGATTGCAAAGAAGCCCTAGTAGAAGAAGGTTTTGCAGCAATTGCTTGCGGGGCTTTTCATATTCGCTCTGGTGGGAAAACTTATTTCAATACAACGCCACTTGGAAGAGCGGTCACCGGCACATTACTTGTTCGGGCGATGCGCGAAGATGACGTCTCAATTTGGGGTGATGGTTCAACCTACAAAGGCAATGATATTGAGCGCTTCTACCGTTATGGACTATTGGCGAATCCAAATTTAAAAATTTATAAGCCTTGGTTAGATGCAGATTTTGTCGCTGAACTTGGCGGCAGAAAAGAGATGTCTGAATGGCTATCAACTCGCAAGTTGCCATATCGGGACAGCATCGAAAAAGCCTACTCAACGGATGCAAATATTCTTGGCGCGACGCATGAAGCAAAGATTCTAGAGAACCTTGACACCTCACTTGAAATAGTTGAACCAATCATGGGCGTTGCATTTTGGAAAGATTCGGTAAAAATTGAGACCGAAGATGTGAAGATTGCATTCGCTAAGGGCCGGCCAGTATCGATAAATGGTGAGAAGCTAGAGGCGCTCTCATTAATGAAGCGGGCAAATGAAATTGGTGGGCGACATGGTCTTGGAATGTCAGATCAGATTGAAAATAGAATTATTGAAGCAAAGAGCCGTGGCATCTACGAGGCCCCAGGCATGGCTCTCTTATTCATTGCCTACGAGCGTTTAATTAGCGCGATACACAATGAAGACACAATTGCTAACTATCACGCTGAGGGCCGCCGATTAGGCCGACTTCTATATGAGGGCCGCTGGTTAGATCCACAATCTCTCATGCTCCGCGAATCACTTATGCGTTGGGTGGCATCTGCTGTAACAGGCGAAGTCACGATCAGACTGCGTCGCGGCGATGACTTTTCAATTATCAATTCAACTGGCCCAGAATTTAGTTACCATCCAGATAAGTTATCTATGGAGCGCACAGAAGACGCTGCTTTTGGTCCTGGCGATCGAATCGGACAATTAACAATGCGCAATCTTGATATCGCTGACACCAGAGCAAAGCTCGAGCTATATGCCAATCAAGGCCAACTTGGTGATGGCCAATTTAAGTTAATCAAAGAGATTGATAATAAGAGGCGCTAATTAAGGCCAAATTTAAATTACTTCAAATATATCAATGAGGAGAAAAATGAGCTCAACAGATCACCTATACCAGGGTAAATCAAACCAAATAGAGACAACAATTGAGATTCAATTAACTAATCGCGACAAGAAGAGCGTTTTCTTCCGCGGAATTTTAATCGTTCCGATGGTAATTTTCCTCAGCTCATTTACGCAGTCGGTCAATGTAGGTGTCTCATTTGGTGGGCTGCTCTTTGTACCGGCGCTACTTGCGCTTCTAGTGCGCGGAGTTTATCCAAGCTATGTTCTAAGCTTTAATAAAGCGATGCTAGAGCTAAACACCCGAGTATTCTCATATGCGCTACTACTAACTGACCAATATCCTTCGATAGAGACCAATCCAAATATTAAGATAGAAATTCCCGAGATTGAAGGCGGCGCCAAACTTTCTAGAGTCTTACCACTAGTTAAATGGATCTTTGCGATTCCGCTTTACATAGTCGGCATTATTTATGCAGTAATTGCACTAGTTTTTACGCTTTTTGCTTGGATTATCACAAGCGCCACAGGAAATTACCCCGAGAGCATTGCAAACTTCGTCCTTGGAACAATTGAATTCTGGAATCGGGTCGATGGCTACGCAATAATCTTGGTTACCGACGATTACCCTAGATTTACCCTTTAAACGCCATTTATTAGGGAGTTTTAGAAGCTTCAATCCCAATAAAAGCTATTCTAAAATTCCTGGCTTCAGATTAGACTCTTCCAAAATTAGCTAATTCATAAACTTGAGGAGAGTAAAATGTCGGTAACGCCTTTTCGTTGGGGAATTCTTGGTGCTGGTGGAATTGCTGAACAGTTCACAAGAGATGTACTTAGACTTCCAGATCACCGAGTAGTTGCTGTTGGGTCTAGAACTCAAGAGAAGGCCGATGCATTTGCAGATAAGTTTGCAATAGGCCACCGCCATGATTCATATGAGAAGTTGGTAAATGATGGCGATGTTGATGGTGTCTATGTTGCAACACATCACCCAATGCATATGCGCGACACCCTCCTTGCACTAAATGCCGGCAAGCCTGTTCTCTGCGAGAAGCCATTTGCCATGAGCTTTGACGAGACCAAAAAGATGATCGACACCGCAAGAGCTAAGAACTTGCTACTTATGGAGGCGATGTGGGCGCGCTATCTGCCACACATGATTCAAATCCGCGAAATTATTAAATCTGGAATTCTTGGCGAGATAATTTCAGTTCGTGCAGATCACGGACAATGGTTTGTTAAGGATCCAAATTTCAGATTATTCGCTCCAGAATTCGGCGGCGGCGCACTCTTTGATTTAGGAATCTATCCGGTTTCATTTGCCTCGATGGTTCTTGGTACTCCTTCTCGCATAACGGCGCGAAGCACCAAGGCATTTACTGGAGTTGATGGTCAGACTTCAATAATTTTGGAGTATCCAACCGGAGCTCAAGCAATATTAAATACAACGAATTTAGCTGCAACTCCAAACCGCGCACTGATTGTAGGAAGCGATGCGCGAATTGAAATTGATCGAACTTTCTATAACCCAACAAACTGGCGCGTAATTAACTATAAGGACGAAGTAATTGCCGGATCTGACAAGAGATATGTTGGCCATGGTCTTCGCGAGGAGGCAGTTGAATTTGCTCGCTGCTTCCGGGCTGGAGAGAAAGAGTCGCCAATGCTGCCGCTGGATGAGACGCTCTCAATTATGGGAACCATGACCGAAATTGCAGATCAAATTGGGCTTAAATTCGAAAAATTTGCCGAGTAGGTGGCAGGTCGGGTGAGTAGAAGGGCAATTCTTCTCGTAGGTGGCAGAGGTACAAGACTTGCGCCACTTACAAATAACACACCTAAGCCGATGCTCCAGGTTGCGGGGATTCCATTTACTCAACATCAGATTCAAAAAGCTCAGGGCGCTGGAATTACTGAAATAGTTCTAGCCACCTCATTTAAAGCTGATTTATTCGAGCCTTACTTTGGCGATGGCAGTAACTTTGGAATTTCAATCAAATATGCGGTTGAAGAGGTTCCACTAGGAACTGGTGGCGCAATTCGAAATGCTGCGCAGATGCTCACGGGCGATGGTAACGTAGCAATTTTTAATGGTGATGTTTTGAGTCAACATGATCTTGACGCGCAATTTAATTTTCATGGCGAAAAAGGCGCTGATGTGACGCTATATCTAACTAAGGTTGCAGATGCCAGAGCATTCGGCGCCGTTGAGTTAGATGAAACTGGAAGAGTCTTGGCCTTCAATGAGAAGATGGAGAACCCACCCACAAATATCATCAATGCTGGTTGTTATATCTTCAACCGAAAAGTAATCGATGAAATTCCTTTTGCTCAGGTCGTAAGTGTTGAACGCGAGACCTTTCCTCAATTATTAAGATCGAGTGCAAAAGTATTTGGTTTTATCGATACCTCTTACTGGCTAGATATAGGAACACCGGCGGCGCTACTAAAAGCATCTCGGGACTTAGTAATTGCATCTGGAGTTGACTTCATGGCTCTGGAAAATTCAGAGATCGATGCCGGGGCCCAGATCTTGGGCGGATCGGTAATCGGTAGAGGAGCAAAAATTGAGGCTGGGGCCTGGATAGATAACTCAATAATTGGCGATGGGTCGGTCGTTGGACCAAGGGCCAGGATTTCAAATAGTTTCATCGCCCCAGGATTTAGCGTTCCAGGTGATGTAATTGCTGAAGGAAATTACTTCGGTTTCTAATAAGTTCTATTGAATGTTTATCAAGATTGATCAAGATAATCTGCAAAAAGGGGCTAAAAATTCCAAATTTCGTCTTTTTTGGCCGAGAATGAGCGCTAACTGGCTTGACTTAATCGAGTTACAAGCGTGTAATTATCTTAGTGAACCCGTCCCAAATGGGCGGCTTGAAGTTTAAGGAGTACCCGTATGAGCGATCCACGCCCTTTAACCCAAGTATTAAGTGAAGGCGTAATCAATAACGACGGCATCGAACTTTCCTGGCAAGAGCGCGCATTATGCGCGCAGACCGATCCAGAAGCATTCTTTCCTGAGAAAGGTGGATCTACTCGCGAGGCTAAGCGAGTCTGCTTATCTTGTGATGTTCGGGGTGAGTGTCTGGAATATGCGCTCGCCCATGATGAGCGATTTGGCATCTGGGGAGGCCTCTCCGAACGGGAGCGCCGACGCCTAAAGCGCCGTTCAGCTTAATTTCATTTTCAGCTAATCTAGTCAAGAATTAAACTATGGCTGATAATTTTTTCGTTACGGCAATATTAGTTTCGCATGACGGGGCAACTTGGTTACCCGAAGCGATTGCCGCAATTTCGGCACAGTCGCGCCAGATTGATCATATAGTCGCGGTAGATACGGGCTCTATCGATAACTCAGTAAAGATGCTAACAAGCGCCGGATTAACGGTAATTAAAACAGATCGCGATGCTGGTTTTGGCGATGCAATTGCCCTGGCACTTGGTTCCACTACGAGAGTTAATCGTGATGATAGTGAAGAGTTAATTTGGATTCTCCATGATGACTGTGCGCCAACTCGGAGCGCTCTCGAATTACTAATTGCTGGTCTGGTTGATAAACCACAAGTTGCTTTTGTTGGACCCAAGTTACGAGGCTGGTATGACCGTAAGCATTTATTGGAAGTCGGAATAAGCATTGCACCCAACGGTGCAAGATGGACTGGATTAGATGCTCGCGAACATGATCAGGGTCAATTCGATAAACCAACTGAAGTTCTAGCTGTCAGTACCGCAGCGATGCTTGCAAGGCGCAAAATTTTTGAAGAGCTCGGTGGCTTAGATCCCAACTTAGCTCTCTTTAGAGATGATGTTGACTTAGGATGGCGAGCAAGAGTTGCAGGTTTCTCTGTGATGACAGCTCCAGAGGCTCTCGTGTATCACGCCGAAGCTGCCGCATCTGAGCGCCGTAGCGTTGATGTCGAAGAGGCATTTTTACATCGCCCAAGACTCTTGGATCGAAAGAACGCGGCATTTGTTCTACTAGTAAATGCTTCGTGGTGGCTTCTGCCATGGGTCGCACTTCAAATAATTGGAAGTTCAGTTTTTCGTGCCATTGGGTATTTAGCAGCAAAGCTCCCAGGATATGCCGCCGATGAAATCGCGGCAGTAGGACTTCTTATAATTAAGCCACGAGACCTACTGGTAGGGCGCAAATTACGTCGTGAAAAGCGCTTACTTTCACCAAGAACTGTGCGTCAATTTATACCGCCACTTAGCAGCCAAGTCAGGCTTTGGGCAGAGAAAGTTGACGCAGCACTTCGCAAATTTTTTGAAGCTAATAAAAAAGAAGATGAGAGACTTGATTCTCAAATTTCATACTCTGATATTGGAGTGATAGATGAGAGCTTTGATGATCAGGATCTATTAACCAACTCGAGTGGATCTAGTTGGCAGAGTATTAGAAATCGCCCCCTGCTTTTTGGCTTAGGGGCAACGCTACTAATCTCACTCATAGCTTCTAGAAATAGATTTGGTTCACTAAGTGGTGGCGCACTTGGAGTTTCGCCAGATGGTGCCATGGATTTGATTGCCAAATATAGTGAATCGTGGCACTTGGTCGGAATGGGATCTGCTGCGACGACACCACCCTGGGTTGCAATCCTAGGAGTGGCCTCAGCAATCACCTTTGGCAAAGTTTGGTTATTCATCTCCCTCTTCTTTATTCTGACTCCGACGTTGGCATTCTTTGCGATGTATCGAAGTGCAAAGCGCGCAGGAATCTCTATCTTGTTCTCGGTTATCGGAGGATTGCTATATTCAATGTCCCCTGTTATTTGGGGCAGTATTAATCAAGGAAGATTAGGAACCCTAGTAATTGCCCTAGTCGCCCCAGGTTTCTTGAGCATTCTGCCTAGAACCCTAGAGTTTGAAATAATTAGTTGGCGCAAAATATATTTCATCACTTTGCTGGCAGCTTTTCTGGCCGCTTTCTCCTCCTTCTTTTTAATATTCTGGACCATCGCCCTTCTAGTTCTGCTCTTGGCCTCTCTAATCCAACGACGAGTGGAAATTTCAGAGGTAGGAGTAATTAAATTTGGGTGGGGCTCTGACTTAGCACGAATTAAGCGATTTTTTGCCCTTGCGCTAGTTCCGGGTTTATTAAATGCACCGTGGTCGACTTCAGTTGTACTAAATCCAACTCAAATTCTCCTTGAGCCAGGATTACCTCTTTCTGGAGGTTCGTTACTAAACATTCTGACTTTAAATCCAGGAGGCCCCACAGCTGTTCCAGGATGGATTTTTGCGCCATTTATAGTGTTCTTGGTAATTATGGCGCTACATAAGAGATTTGCATTTGAGACGAGCCTGGTCTTTTTATTATTTTCCATTGCTCTCATAGTTTCTCAAGCAAATAATTTTGGCCATGGCAGCAATGGCAAAATATGGACTGGAACTCTGATGATTTTTATTCTAATTCTAATTCTAATCCCGATCCTTAAAATTGCTGAAAATTTAATTTCAAATTTAAGAGCTAATAAATTGGGTGCAATGCATGCTATTTCAATTTTTGCCATGGTTTTAACTATTTTTACAATTTTCAGCACCAGCATCTGGGCCGTATCTAATGGAGCAAATTCGCTAGTTACTGCAAACAAGAAGGAGGTTGTACCAGCTTTTATTGAAGCGCTAAGTGACACAACTGTCAGGCCAAAAACTATTGTGATTTCAGAGAATAGGAACGAAATTAATTATTATGTGACTAGAGGATCTGATTTAGAAATTGGAGATCCAGATGTCGCAGTGGCAATGCCAAAAGCAATTAAGACAGCAGTCGTCGAGTTAATAAGTGGGGCAAGTATTAACTCAAGTCAGATTTTTGGGGCATTCGGCATTCAATATATTTTCTTTAAAAATCCAGTCGATGAAAATATCGCCCGAACCATCGACGGTGTTGGTGGTTTCACACGAAGCTCTGCCACCAATTCTGGTGTTATCTGGGAGGTAGTTGGAAGTAGTCCAAGAGTGACGCTTACCGACTCATCTGGAAAAGTAGTTGGATTGAATTCAAGTAAGGTCGGCGCAGCCGATGAAATCACAAGTATCGGGATAATTAAGCTTGCTGAAAAATTTGATTCTGGATGGAATTTGTTAGTTAATGGAAATCAAATCAGGGTACAAGAATCTGATATTGGGCTCCCATACTTTGAAGTCAACGAGACTGGAACAATGACATTGTTACATGATGGAACTAGGCATCGAGCCCTAATCTCTGCGCAATTAATAGCGCTCTTGGCAGTTATTATCCTCTCACTTCCTGCTGGTCGTAGACGAAGCGAAGTCCCACTTGAGGAGCTCGCATAATGTTTCGCAGAAATATTATTGATTTGAAAGTTGTGGCATCTTTTATTATTTTTTCTCTTACTTTAGCTACGGTAGTTCTGCTTCAGCCAAACGATACTGGTATTTCAAAGATAAGAAATTATCCGGCAACAGTATGTCCACAGAAGTTGAGTGATGGAACATCTACCTCAGTATTACCATCGCGAGATATATTGGTGCGCGAGATTCCAAGTAAGAAGAATCTACTTAAGCCAGCAAAGAGCGCCCTCTATTTATCTCTCAACCCACTATTAGTGGATGGATATAATTCCACTTCAATAAATGTAACAAGATCACAGTCTCGATCTTTAGCAACAGTCACGTGTGCGATAAGCAATAGTGAACAATGGTTTGTTGGTGGTTCTGGAACTGTTTCAAGTCGAGCTTCATTAGTTGTAACGAATAGTGGACTGAGTCTTTCAGTCGTTGATTTAGTGATCTATTCGGCAAACCCAGCACCTTCATTAGTTACCAAGAAGATTAGGGCAAACTCATCCAAACGAATCTATTTAGACACCTTGGCCCCAGGAGAGAGTTCTATCGTAGTGCGAGTAGTTACGAAATCGGGCAGAGTCACTACGTTCTTGTATGATCAGAGAGAGCGGGGCCTGCAAAAATTTGGTGCTGATTTTGTCTCGCCAAGCAATAGCCCGGAGAAGACTGTAGTTATACCAGCCATTAGTAGCGTCCCATTGGTTCGAGGCAGATCAAATCAAATGCTACGAGTCCTTACACCTGGAAAAGTTGGTGCAAATATCCGGGCACAGATAGTTTCAAATGATGGGAGCTTTGCGCCCATAGCTCTAGATAACATCACACTTGAATCGAATGTGGTTGCCGATATCGCCTTCAAGCCGATTTTGAAGTCACGGAATTTCTCTTTAGTAATTAAATCTGATCAACCGATCGTTGCTGCGGTAAAGAGCTCAGGGGTATTCGAAGGCGTTAATGAATTTACCTGGTCTACTGCAGCCTCTCAATTGGAGGATTTAGCTATGCACCTCGGAGGTCTGCAGCCAGACTTCGTATTTACAGGTAAGAAATTTGAGGTAAGAATTTCTTGGATGCTAAAGAATCGAAAGATTCTGAGTAAGACCTTAATTGGAGATGACCTGGCAACTTGGCGACCAAAGAATGGCATTCTTTGGGTTAGTTTTCTCCCATCTGAGCCAGATATTTTTGGTGGAATTATCTTTAAGGAGCAGGCGGGGTTAAGTAGCTTGCCACTTGTTGCAGGAGCACAACTAGAGAGCGCAGCAGTTCCTAACCTCGACGCCCGAGTTATTGCACGCGAGTAAATCCCAACATTTAGTCAGTTCTAACGCTAATGTCTTGACATGATACGCCCACAGCCAAGAACAGGTCGCTTGTGTTCTCGCATTGGCTGTCGCCATTTAGCATCTAAGACTCTTACCTATATTTATGCTGATTCAACTGCAGTTCTAGGACCACTAACAACATTCTCTGAACCTCATGCCTACGATCTCTGTGATACTCATAGTTTGCGAATGAGCGCGCCCGTAGGTTGGACAGTTATAAAGCAAGAACCAGATAATGAAATATCTCTTCCCTCTGAGGATGATCTAATGGCAATTGCGGATGCAGTTCGCGAAGCAGGCTCAAGGCAGAGTCAGAGTGAAAGTTCGAATCCAGATATTCAAGTTCCGCCTCTGGAAATTGGGCGTAGAGGACACCTTCGGGCCATCCCAAACTAATAGGTTAGATTTAGTCCATGTTTAGTGGCGAGTTCTTAGATTCAATAATTAAAGCCTATGACGTACGTGGACTTGTCGATTCCGAACTGAATCCCGAATTTGCCTTTGCACTAGGTGGGGCATTTGCAAGGTTTCTTCAAGAAGAGCGGGAGCCATCCACAATTGTTATTGGTGAAGATATGCGAGCATCTTCACCCAAATTAGCTGATGCCTTTTCAGATGGCGTAACTTCACAGGGAATGGATGTAATTCGAATCGGATTGGCATCAACCGATATGTTGTATTTCGCTGCTGGCAAATTAAATATGCCAGGCGTTATGTTTACCGCGAGCCACAATCCTGCTGCTTACAATGGTATGAAATTATGCAAGAGCGGTGCGATTCCAATTGGAGAAGATTCCGGGCTACGAAGAATCAAGCATTTGATTCTAGAAGGCATGCCTATAACCAATAGACCGGTTGGCCGCGAAAGCCAGCAAAATTTACTTGATGGGTATGTTGAATTTTTACTTGCACTATTCCCGGAGATTTCCCAAGCTAATGGCTTAGAGCGCAGGTTAAAAGTAGTTATTGATGCTGGCAATGGCATGGCTGGGCACACAGCACCAGCGGTTATGGCTGCATTAAATGTTGAAGTAATCCCTATGTACTTTGAACTTAATGGCAACTTTCCAAACCATGAAGCAAACCCAATTGATCCCAAGAATTTAGTCGATCTGCAGAAGCGAGTTCTAAACGAGAACGCTGATATTGGTCTGGCATTTGATGGCGATGCCGATCGCTGTTTTCTTGTTGACGAAAAGGGAGTTTTGGTAAATCCATCAGCGCTTACATCCCTCATTGCAGTTAGAGAATTAAAACGTAAACCAGGTTCAACGATTATCTATAATTTGATCTCGTCAAAGACAGTGCCTGAAGTAATTTTAGAAAATGGTGGCAAGCCACTTCGTTCACGAGTTGGCCACTCATTCATCAAGAAAATGATGGCTGATTCTGATGCTATTTTTGGTGGCGAGCATTCTGGACATTTCTACTTTGCAGATTTTTGGCGAGCAGATTCTGGAATGTTAGCTGCGCTCTTTGTCCTAACTGAACTTGCTTCGAGTCAGAGCTCACTCTCTTCCCTAATGAAACCATTTAATCGTTATGTTGCTAGCGGTGAGATTAATTCTAAGGTGCGAGATATTCCCGCAGCAATTGAAGCGATTCTGGCTGAATATGGTGAGGATGGAAAAGGCTTTGAGGTAGATGAGTTAGATGGCATCACACTAACTGGACCTAAATTTTGGTTCAATGTTCGAGCTTCTAACACCGAACCCCTGCTTAGACTAAATTTAGAGGCTGATACTGAGGCTCAGATGATTAAGGCACGAGATGCGCTGCTCGCAATCATCAGGGCTAAGCGATAACCTAAGCCTCTAAATATAAATACGAGAAGCCTCTCATTCAAGTTTTAATAGGAGTTATTTGTGAACGTTCAGACAGCGATAAAGCATGACATTGCGAATGCAGCATTAGCAGCTGAAGGAAAGAAGAAGATTGAGTGGGCTGAGCGTAATATGCCCGTATTGGCACAAATTCGGGAACGATTTGAAAAAGAACAACCCTTTAAAGGAATCCGCATCTCTGCATGTATGCATGTAACAACTGAGACGGCAAACCTGATGCGTGCCTTGAAGGCAGGCGGCGCAGAACTTGCACTTTGTGCATCAAATCCACTTTCAACACAGGATGACACTGCAGCTGCACTTGTCCATGAATATGGCATCAGCGTCTTTGCGAAAAATGCAGTAGATCGCGATGGATACTATTCACATATAAATGCTTCCCTCGATATCAAGCCACACTTGGTATTCGATGATGGCTGCGATTTAGTTAACACACTTCACACAACTCGGACCGAATTAATCGAAGGCATTATCGGTGGTTGTGAAGAGACCACAACTGGAGTAATTCGCCTAAGTCAGATGACTAAAGATGGCGCGCTTAAATTCCCAATGATTGCGGTAAATGATACAGATACTAAGCATATGTTCGACAACCGTTTCGGTACTGGTCAGTCAACACTTGATGCCATCTTCCGTTCCACCAACTCACTAATAGCCGGAAAAACTTTTGTCGTGGCGGGATTTGGCTACTGCGGTAAGGGCGTTGCAGAGCGAGCTAAAGGTATGGGCGCAGATGTAATTGTTACAGAGATTGATCCAACTAAGGCCTTAGATGCATTGATGCAGGGTTATCGCGTAATGCCAATGACGGAGGCGGCAAAATATGGCGATATCTATGTGACTGTGACTGGTAATCGTGATGTGTTACGTGAAGAGCACTTTAAGGTCATGAAAGATGGTGCAATTCTTTCAAATGCTGGCCACTTTGACATTGAGATAGATGTTGCTTGGCTGGAGCAAAATGCCAAGAGCAAGAATGCAAAGATGCGTCATCAAACAGATGAATATGTAATGGCTGATGGTCGCCGAATACTTCTACTTGCTGAAGGACGTTTAGTAAACCTTGGAGCAGCAGAAGGTCACCCAGCATCTGTTATGGATATGTCATTCTCCGACCAAGCACTAACCGCTGAATATTTGTTAAATGCAGCGGCAGGTCTTGGTGCAGGATTGCACGAAGTTCCTACAGAGATTGATAAAGAGGTTGCTCGACTCAAGTTAGAGAGCATGGGATCTACGATCGATAAATTAACTCCAGCACAAGAGCTGTACCTCAACTCTTGGGAGCACGGTAGCTAATGACTTTGATCATGGTTGTCGACGATGACCAAGATCTAGCTGAGATGCTTGGCATCGTTTTAACTGGTGCTGGCTACGAAGTGGATTTAGTAAGTCGCGGTGATGAGGTTTTACCAATTTTCACCGCGCAAAATCCGGATTTGATTTTATTAGATGTGATGCTTCCAGGATTGAGCGGCGTAGAAGTATGTAAATTAATTCGCGAAAAATCTATGGTTCCTATTGTTATGTTATCTGCTAGAAGCGATAAACAAGACGTTGTAGAAGGCCTTGAAGCTGGTGCTGATGACTATATGGTTAAGCCATTTGATCCTTCAGAGCTTGTAGCGCGCATGAAGGTTAGGCTCCGCCGTACAACAGCCGATATTAGTACGGATCTAAAAATTGGAAATATTAAGATTGATCAGATTGAACATTCGATTATTAGAGATGGCGAAGTTATTGCTCTTACTCGCCTAGAGTTTGACCTATTAGTAGCTTTAGCAAAAGAGCCGGGGCGGGTATTTTCACGTGAGGCGCTACTTAGTGAAGTTTGGGGCTATCGCCCAGCAACTGACACCAGACTCGTAAATGTTCATATTCAAAGACTCCGAGCAAAGGTCGAAGTTGATTCCGAAAATCCATCAATAATCCTTACGGTTCGAGGCGTCGGCTATAAGGCTGGTGTAGCAGGAAGTTCGCAGTGAAATCACCACTTAACGCCTTTCGCTCCTCACTTGTCTTCCGGGTAACAAGCACAATCGTTGGTATTTCAATAGTTTTAGTCTGGTTATTAGGAACCGTTTTGAACAATCAGATATCTTCAGGAATTTTTGACGAGAAGTTAAAACTCTCAATCTCAGATGCGCAGTCCTCGGCTCGTAATACCCAAATCCAACTTACTTTTTCACAGTATCAAGATAAGGCAGCCCTAAAGTTGATATTCGCCGATATTCTCTCGGTTCCACCCCAAAGCTTCGATAGTTCTGCCCGTGAAATTGCAGTGTTCTCAGATGAAAAAACAAAGGTACGTTATAGGTTTACTGGAGCCTCAAATCTATTGAATTCAAACTCAGTTCCTGAAGCATTTCGCGAGCGGACTAAAAATTCTAAGAATACCGAATGGGATCGCGTCGAGATGCGCTACTTCGACGAAAAAATTGAGCCTGGAATCATTGTTGGCCATAACATAAAGATAAGTGGAGCTGGTAAGTACGAGTTCTATGTCTTATTTAGCTTGACACAACAGAATCAAACTATGTCGCTAATTGTTAGATATCTTTGGGTAACTGGCGCAGCCCTTATTTTATTGATTGGAATTATTACCTTCTTTGTATTACGACGTCTGATTGCACCAATTAGAAATGCTGCAAGAGTTGCTGAAGAGTTAACGGCGGGCAATCTAGAGCTCCGTATGGATATCCGTGGGCGAGATGAAGTTGCAAGTCTCGGCTATTCGTTCAATGAAATGGCCGTATCACTACAGCAACAAATTTCTAGACTAGAGAACTTATCTAAACTCCAGCAACGTTTCGTATCCGATGTATCTCATGAGCTAAGAACTCCACTAACTACAATTCGAATGGCCTCACAAGTAATCTTTGCTGCAAAATATAAATTCGAACCAATTGTTGCTAGAAGCTCAGAATTACTGGTCTCGCAAATCATTCGATTTGAGTCTTTGCTTACCGACTTGTTAGAAGTAAGCCGATTTGATGCCCAGGCAGCAGTTCTAGAAATTGAGGAGGTCGATCTAGTCGCGCTAGTTAGAGAGACTATTGATTATGTTCACCCAAGTCAGGATCGAGTAATACATCTCTGGAATCCAGAGAACACGATCTTGGTAGATGTAGATCCACGGCGGATTAGGCGCATTATTCGTAATTTCATTACCAATGCTCTGGATCATCGAGAAGGCAAGAGTATTGATATCCAGATTATAGAGAGCGATAACGAAGTATCAATCGGCGTCCGTGATTACGGAATTGGCTTTGCATACACCGATAAGAAATTACTATTTGAGCGTTTCTGGCGCGCGGATAGTTCACGCGCTAGAACTACGGGAGGAACTGGCTTAGGCCTATCAATTGCACTTGAAGATGCAGTTTTACATCAGGGTGAGATTGATGTCTGGGGTGAGCGCGGCAAAGGTGCTCATTTTGTTTTAACGATTCCGAAATTTGCTGGTGGAACTATTGAGTCAAAACCATTATCTGCACAGCCCGATTGAGTTAACATTTAGGCATCAAGTTCGAGCTCTTTAGGATTTAGAGGCCGAGACTTGGCCTATGCCCTTTTTATCTGGAATCTCAACTCTGATATTTCCGCAGAAATGTTTACTCTGCGCCGCTCACAAAGAGCACATTTCAATCGAAACTGGACGCTGCAAATCATGTTCGGAGATTTCACAATTTAGCGTTAAATCTACCAGGAGAGGCGGAATAGAAATATTTACAGGTACACACTATTCACCACAAATGGCTCGGCTTATTTTGGCGGCCAAGGAGAGCGATCAGAAATTTGCACGTAGATTCTTGGCTCAATCGATTCTTGCCTCGCTGAAATTTGCAATAGCGAACCATACACAACCCAAAAATAATGAACGAAAGATAATTTTGATTCCGATTCCATCTCGAAGTGGAGCTAATCGACTCCGTGGCTACGCCCATATTCTGAAGTTAATTGATGAAATATCCATCTTAAATACCCACCATAAGCTCCAGCAAATCAATTGCTTAGCCCATAAAAAGCGGATAAAAGATCAGTCATCCTTAAATTTCTATGAGAGAGAGCAGAATATGAAGGAGGCTTTTGGTGTTATATCTGAGGGAATTGAACAAATTATTGCCATCGATTCGAAAGAAGAATTTGCGCCCTTAATATTTCTCGTAGATGATTTGGTCACTTCTGGCGCCACCGTATTGGCTGCAAATATCGCCTTAAATCGCGCAGGAATAAGGGTATCGGGGGTCCTTTCCTCGTGTGCGACCAATCGTTTTACGCATTAAGATATAGCCATAGCTACTGAGACGAAAGAGGAAATGTGTCACCCTTACTAGACAAACTTTTGCGCGCTGGAGAAGGTCGACATATTCGCCAACTTGAAAAGATCGCAAAAGAAGTTTTAGAGTTTGAGCCACAGATTTCTGTGCTCTCAGATGTCGATCTTCGCGGACAGACAGAGAAATTTAGAGATCAATTAGCTGCCGGAAAAGAGTTGGAAGAACTACTTCCTGAAGCTTTTGCTACGGTGCGTGAGGCTGCAAGGCGAACCCTTGGGCAACGTCACTATGACGTTCAAATTATGGGTGGAGCAGCCCTTCACAACGGAAATGTTGCCGAAATGCGCACCGGTGAAGGAAAGACTTTGGTCTCTACCCTTCCTGCATACCTAAATGCACTAACAGGTAAAGGCGTTCATATAGTTACGGTAAATGATTATCTTGCAGAGCGTGATAGTGAGTGGATGGGTCGAATCCATAGATTTCTTGGACTGCGTGTAGGGGTAATTATGTCAAACATGTCGCCAACTGAGCGCCGTGATGCATATGCAGCCGATATTACATACGGAACAAATAATGAATTTGGTTTCGATTATCTTCGCGATAATATGTCTTGGACACTACAAGATTGCGTACAGCGCGAACATAACTTCGCAATTATTGATGAAGCAGATTCGATCTTAATTGATGAAGCACGTACTCCGTTGATCATCAGCGGACCTGCAGATAAGCCAACAAAATGGTACGTCGAATTTGCAACTATTGCTCAAAAGCTAGAGCGAGATTTACATTATGAAGTAGATGAGAAGAAGCGCACAGTAGGCGTTCTAGAGCTAGGCGTTACCAGAGTAGAAGAGCTGCTTGGTATTGAAAATCTCTATGAATCAGTAAACACGCCAATGATTGGCTACCTAAATAACGGTATCCGCGCCAAGGAGCTTTTTAAGCGAGATAAAGATTATGTGGTTATGGATGGCGAACTTCTAATTGTTGATGAGCACACCGGTCGCATGCTTGCAGGGCGGCGTTACAACGAGGGGCTACATCAAGCACTGGAGGCGAAAGAAAACCTTGAGATTCAAGATGAAAATCAGACTCTGGCAACTATTACTCTTCAGAACTATTTCCGACTCTACAAAAAGCTTTCAGGTATGACAGGTACAGCTATGACTGAAGCATCAGAGTTGATGCAGATTTATAAGTTGGGTGTAATCCCAATTCCGACTAATAGGCCTATGCGGCGTGCGGATCAGCCAGATCTTATTTATAAGAGCGAGTTAGCTAAATTTGTGGCATCAGCTGAAGATATTGCAGAACACCACAAGAAGGGACAACCAGTCCTTGTTGGTACCGTCTCAGTAGAGAAATCAGAAGAGCTATCTTCGCTTTTAAAGAAGCGCGGTATTCCGCATGAAGTTTTAAATGCAAAGCAGCACGAGCGTGAAGCAGCGATTATTGCTCGAGCCGGAGCTGTCGGCGCAGTAACAGTTGCCACAAATATGGCGGGTCGTGGAACCGACATCATGCTAGGTGGAAATCCAGAATTCATGGCTGATTTTGAATTACATAAACGCGGGTTAAGTCCTGTTGAAACTCCAGAAGATTATGAAGCGGCGTGGGCTGATGAATTGGCAAAGCAGAAAGCTGCTGTTGCAAAGGAGCACGAAGTAGTTGTTGGGCTAGGCGGGCTCTATGTTCTAGGTACAGAGCGCCACGAATCTCGTCGAATTGATAATCAGCTGCGAGGACGTTCTGGACGGCAAGGCGATCCCGGCGAGTCACGCTTCTATCTATCGCTACAAGATGATTTGATGCGACGTTTTAATTCAGGGATTGTTGAAAGATTCTTAGGTGCTGCAGGAGTTGCAGATGATGTTCCAATTGAATCTAAAATGGTCTCAAATGCAATTCGTTCTGCTCAGACGCAAGTTGAGTCTTTAAACTTTGAAATGAGAAAGAATGTTCTAAAGTATGACGATGTAATGAATCGTCAACGTGAAGTTGTATATAGCGAGCGTCGCGAAGTTCTTGAAGGAGCTGATATTCAAGAACAGGTAAAAACTTTCATAATCGATACGATTTCCGCATATGTAGGCGCTGCAACAAGTGAAGGTTTCGGCGAGGATTGGGATTTAGAGACTCTTCACACTGCCCTAAAAGCACTTTATCCAATCTCCTTTACGGTCGCAGATTTAGTTGAGAAAGCTGGCGGAGTCTCTGGGCTAAGCCAAGATTTTATTTTGGATGAGGTACTTGCCGATGTTGAAAAGGCATATGAAGCTCGGGAAGAAGCGTTAACTCCTGCTGTTACTCGTGAATTAGAGCGGAAAATTCTGCTCTCAGTTCTAGATCGCAAATGGCGTGAACACCTCTACGAGATGGATTACTTGCAAGAAGGTATTGGTCTTCGTGCGATGGCCCAGCGTGATCCTCTAGTTGAATATCAGAGAGAGGGCTATGACTTATTTGCTGCGATGATGGATGCAATAAAAGAGGAGTTAGTTGGCTATCTATTTAACGTTGAAGTTAGCGTTGAAGAGGAGTCTGGCGGCGTAGAAGCAAAGGGGTTGAGTCCAGCTATAAAGCCACAGAATGAATTACGCTATTCAGCAGCTGATGAAGATGGAGCAGTTCTTGCAACCGGTGGAACATCGAGAAATGCACCTTGTCCTTGTGGATCAGGTCGCAAATTCAAGAGATGTCACGGAGCTGCATAACTACATTTCTAGAGCAGTACTAGCTCTGTACATAACCAGCGTTTATCTACCCCTTCGAATCTAAGAGCTAATGAGCGAACTCGGTCTCCGATTCGCAGGGTTACCGTTGTCTCTGCAACACCCTCAATTGGTTGGCTGATGTAGATTTTGCGAATCTTTGGAGCTGATTTGATTGTTGTGGACTTGTTAACTAATTGTTGGTGAACCTGTCTGTGGCACCACCTAGAAAGCTGATTTGCTGATCTTCGCCCGCCCCAAATCTCAACAACGCTGAGAGTAAATTTTGTTACCCAATCTTGGATTTCAGGAAGTTCTGATAGTGGAGATGGCTTGGCTAAAAAATCTGGATCTGAGTTATCACCAACATCTCTGCCAAAATATTCAGGAGTAGGAACTAGATATAACTTAGTAGGAACCTCGCTCTTAGTAGCGACTTGCGTCTCAAGGTAAAAGGCGAGCATTGGATGCTTCCAGAGTTCTTGGTCCACTGGGATAAGTGAACCGGGGCTAGAGTAGTTTTGAATTTGATATCTGAATTTAGTATTTTCCATTGGGCCACTTTCGCTAGGAAATCTAAGTGGCGAATCATCCAAAAGGATGAGATTGGCGACTCTTTCCAGGATTACGGTCAGTGATTCTGTGGATTAGACAATTTCAAAATCCATTTTTCAGAGTACTAATTGCCAATGAGGAAAATAACTGATCTAAATTTCGAAGACCTAAAAGAGGTAGCGCTAAAGAGAGCTACCTCCAAAACCTATTTTGCTATCCTATTGATTATTCTCTCACTTGTTGCAGCAGTGGCAATTACTGGCAAGGCAAATAGAAGTGTTGAGATGTGGAGTCCAAAAACCAATCTAGTGGAAGGTGATCTTCTCTCTCAGGAAAACTTGGAAATCGTGCGAGTCTTTCTCCCTGATAACTTGCACATCTACCTTCGAGCAAGTCAAAAAATTGGCGAGATGGTTGCGGTCCGAAAGATCTACGCTGGAGAGTTGATTCCAACAACCTCTGCTGCCAATTACTTTAAAGGCACTTCGAGTAAGGGTGTGCCACTTGAAATATCACGAAATGATCTTCCCAACGATTTATTACCCGGACAGAGGGTCGATATCTATTCGCTACCAACTGAGAATTTAAACGCTGCCAAAACTCAGCCAACAGAGCTAGTTTTAACTGAGTTATCGGTTGAAAGTATCGACTCTAAATCTCGAGAGATGGGTGGTGCTATTGGAATTGTTCTAAAAATCCCCGAACCAGATGTCCTAAAACTGCTTGCCTGCCTTAATAGTTCAAGGATAGTTGTGGTGCGAAGTGCGCTCTGAAATTCCACAACTCGAAGTAGTGACTGCTATTAGCGATGCAGATTGTGAAGATTTTGTATCTCAACTTCTTTTCAGTCAAGGCTGGAGCATAATTTATCGCGCGATTGATATGGCTAGTTTAGAGATTTTTCTATCATCAAGAGGTGGATCAATTCGGACTGTGGTTATTTTCAAGAGTGATCTTCCTGATTTCAATGCAGATTCTTTAGCAGCACTTGAGAGCTTTAAAGTGACTCAGATTTCGCTAGATGGAATCGAAACAAATTCGCATAAATTAATGACTCATATTAGAAGTCAACTCCGATTGCCATTAATATTTCAAAGTCCAGAGCCAAATACCCTTGGCAGATTAGATTCGAGTGCTACTAGGGCAATCCCGGTCAAGCAGCCCTGCGTCATCACATTGACTGGAACTGTTGGGTCTCCAGGGCGGAGTTCGGTAGCACTAAATTTGGGCAACTACTTAGCAGCAAGCTCACAGGTTCAAATCTTTGATGCCGATACCAGAGCACCCTCCCTTGAGTATTTGACCGGCAGGGCTCTGAATATAAATCAATCACTGAAGTTTGTAGATCTCTCTAGCAGCGAGGCAAGATCTGAAAAAAAGATTTCAGATAACTCGAAAATTAGCATCGTTGACCTTGGCTCGCTTCCACCGTTAGATGAAGTAGTCAATGATCGTAGATGGCAAGCTGGATTTATAAATAGGACTTTAGAGGAGACCACCACTTTAATTTATCTCTGTAAATCTAATGGCCTTAGCCTAATTAGGCTGGAGAAATTCATGGGGCAGTTCCCGGTATTGCTCCGCAAAATACCAATAATTTATATCTTAAATCAATCTGGAAATACCCGAGAGGATCGCGCCCTGTCGACGAGGTTTAGCAAGATGAGTACAGGTGAAAAATCCTTTATTCTTCCAAGGCGGGAAGATATTAATTCAAACCTTGCCTCACCAGCTAAGCGTGAGAATAGTTTCAGTAAAGCAATCGCAGAGATTGGTAGGCTTGCGCAAGAAGTGCAAGAATTTCAGCCCTAAATTTTAGAGGAGGCGTAGCACCCATGTTCTCCCTAGATGAAAAAATTGCTGCCAGGACAGCCTTAACAGCGGATGATCGAGCCCGGATTTTAGAACTTCTTGCTGAATGGCAGCTCCTATCTGATCTCTCATTTGCGGATTTAATCCTTTGGATTCCCAAGAGGAGAGATTATAAATCCTGGCCAGATGGGCATATAGCAATGGCTCATATTCGTCCAACGACTGCAGCGACGGTATTTGCCTATGATGTAATCGGAGATGAAATTAATTGGGGAACGAATCCAAGAATTGATAGCTCGCTCTCAACCGGAGAGATAGATAGAGACTCTGATGCAGAGCTTGTTGGTGAAATATTAATCAAGGAAGAAACAATTCCAGTTTTTTTCGGTGGCAGGGTGATAGCGGTAATTTCAAGGCACCGAAATGCAGATTTGATGCGTTCGCCATCACGTTTGGAGTTAAATTATCGAGAAATAGCCCACAAGATTTACCAGATGGTCGCCGAAGGTACTTTTCCGATTCAAAATAGTTTTTACCGTTCAGAATCCGCGCCAAGAGTTGGAGATGGATTAATACGGCTAGATTCAAATGGCGAAATAACTTACGCAAGTCCAAATGGAAGATCTGCGCTAAACCGAGCAGGCTGGAGTGGTGAATTAGAGGGCCACATACTTGGTGATGTTGTTGAAAGTATTAAACCAGAACAGAGTATTCCCACTGATGAATCTTGGCGAAGAATTATGAGTGGTAAACATTTACGCCGCGAAGAATTTGAAAATGAGAGTGGAATTTTTGATTTCTTAGTTATGCCATTAGTGGCTGGGGGCGATCAAATTGGCGCAATCGTACTTCTGCATAATGTTACCGAATTACGCCGCCGAGATCGAGCTCTACTTACGAAGGATGTAACAATTCGAGAGATTCATCATCGAGTAAAGAATAATTTGCAGACCGTATCTGCGCTACTTCGATTACAGTCAAGAAGAGTAGAGGATGCGACTGCGAAGGCAGCGCTAGAAGAGGCGGTTCGCCGCGTTGCATCGATCGCTATTGTTCACGAGACGCTCTCAAATAGTTCGACAGAGTCAGTAGCTTTTGATGAGGTTTATGATCGAATAGTCCACAATGCGATAGAGCTGAGCACTCATAAAATAAGTATTCATAAAGTTGGAAAATTTGGGACTTTTGACTCGGCAATTGCTACGCCACTATCACTTGTAATCACTGAGTTGATCCACAATGCTCTAGAACACGGGTTGGCTAATTCAGGTGAGAATTTGCGGGTTGAAATTGTTAGATCTCAGAAGAATTGTGAAGTTAGAATCATCGACGATGGTATTGGACTACCCGATAATTTTAATTGGGATCAAGCATCTAATCTTGGACTTCAAATTGTGAAGACCCTTACTGAAAATGAACTTAGGGGCAGTATTGAGTTAATCAGAGTTGGCAGTGAGACCCAAGCAGTCCTGAAATTTTAGAAGCTGTTCTGATTTTCAATCTGGCGAGCGCGGTTACGGGCTGCGCGACGCTTAAGGGCGCGTCGTTCATCCTCTGAGAGGCCGCCCCATACTCCTGCATCCTGTCCGCTCTCAAGGGCCCATGCCAGGCATGGCTCTTTTACAATGCACCGATTACAAACTTTTTTAGCCTCTTCAATTTGAGCCAGGGCTGGTCCAGTGTTGCCGACCGGGAAAAATAGCTCCGGGTCTTCTTCACGGCAAGCAGATTGATGGCGCCAATCCATGATTTATGGTCTCCTTTTAGAGAATTATTCGAATTACGGGGGAATAAAAGGCAATAAATGCCATCTACAACAGAGCTATTGTCCCGTTTATTCGCGTACATAACAAGGACATTCAAGAATTCATTTTGTGATTTGTGCCCCCGACGGGAATCGAACCTGCGCACCCGCCTCCGGAGGGCGGTGCTCTATCCACTGAGCTACGGGGGCCAATAAGTGATTTAACTCTACCTGCTAATTATCTGTAATGATTGCGCCATGTCTACTTCTGATCAATCCGCAAAAAAATTAGCAAAATTAGCGAAGGCCTACTTTGGAACTGGTTGTTTCTGGGGCGCTGAACGCAGATTCTGGCAGATGGAAGGCGTAATTGAGACAAGTGTTGGGTATATGGGTGGAACATCGCCAAGTCCGAGTTATGAGCAGGTCTGCAAAGGCACCACAGGCCATTCCGAGATTGTCTGCGTTGACTTTGATCCTTCGAAGATATCCTTTCATCGGCTTTTGTCAGAATTTTGGACCATGCACGATCCAACTACCTTAAATCGGCAGGGTGGTGATATCGGAAGCCAATATCGGAGTGTAATTTTTACAACTTCAGATGACCAGTTAGAAGTAGCTGAGAAAACTAGAGGGGTATATCAAAAACTTCTAAGCAGCGAAGGCATTGGAGAGATAGTCACTCAAATTGAAGGGTCAACTGGCCATGAATATTGGCTAGCCGAGGAGTATCACCAAAAATATCTAGCAAAGAACCCAAATGGTTATGACTGCCACTCGAGTACAGGAATTGCCTTTCCGACTTAGATTTCGGCCTAGAAATTACAGATTCGAGTTAGTTTAGAAAAATCAGCATTGTTAATGTATTTTAAGCGCCATGAGTTTATACATCTGGGAAATAACTATCGCAGCTCTCCTGGCTATTTTAGTATTTGACTTTGCACTGGCCTATAAACAACGAAATGTCGAGACCTCACTTAAAACAGCTGTTAGCTGGACCCTGTTCTATGTCACCGCTGCCGTGGTATTTGGAATTTCATTGGGCCAGTGGTCTGATATTCAAGCACAGAATGAGTTCTTTGCAGGTTGGCTAACCGAGTATTCGTTGTCGTTCGACAATTTATTCGTATTTGTACTTATTTTAGCCAGACTAAAAGTTGCAAAAGAGAAAGAGCAAATGATTTTGCTTATAGGCATTGCTATGGCCTTGGTAATGCGTGGTGGATTTATTGCTTTAGGTTCGGTAATTGTAAGTAAATTTTCCTGGGTATTTTTCTTCTTCGGGGCCTTCTTGATTTACACCGCGTATAAATTGATAAAAGAGAGTGGCGCGGAGGAGTGGGAGGAAGGGCGCTTAATCACTTACCTGAGGAGGAAAGGTGCTTCAACTTTTACCCTAGCCCTAGTGGCAATTGCTACGGCAGACATTCTCTTCGCATTCGACTCAATTCCAGCAATCTTTGGGTTAACCAAGGATCCCTACATTATTGTGACTGCAAATGTCTTTGCGCTTATGGGACTTCGCCAGCTTTATTTCTTGATTGGCGGCTTAATGAAAAAATTAGTTTATTTAACTCAGGGCCTCTCTGTAATTCTGGCCTTTATTGGAGTGAAATTATTATTCGAAGCCATGCATTCACAAGGCTGGGATCATATTTGGATATTTACAGTCCCACACATCTCACTCCAATTTAGCCTTGGAACAATCATTTCTACTCTAGCTCTGACCTCAGCCTTTAGTCTCTATAAGACCAGAGGACAGTAGGGCAGATCTGGACCAACCCGGCAAATGTGTCGATTGCCTTTAAGAGGACAGGTAGTAACATTTTGATGTAGATTTATCCCATGATGAAAGCAATTCGCCGCCTAATGGCAGCGCTGACTTTTATCGCAGTTATCGCAGCCGGCATTAAAGCTGCATTTGAATGGGTAGCACAGAGCGGCGATGACGATCACGAAGTTTTTGCTGATGATGATCGCGAGACTGTCTAAGAATTAAATGGAGTATATTCCAGGAACATGCAACATCGGCAAGGGCGAGATACGCCGCCGCCAACTTGTCGCCTTAATCGGATTGATTTTAATAATCACAACCACCGCAGGACTCGTATCAGCCGAAACTCCAAAGAGTTCTCGTTTTAGCGTTTTCATACCAGCAATTGTCTTTTCGATTGGATTTATCCAGTCTCGTCGAAAATTCTGTCTTGCCTTTGGCTTAATGGGAACATTTAATTTTGGATCACTTGGAAAAGTTTCACGAGTAGCCGATAGCGCTAATCGAAGGCAAGATCGAAAAACTGCAATGTCAATATTGATTCAAGCTCTCTCTTTGGCGCTCACAATCACGCTAATTATTTATTTACTTCCGATTTAAACAAAATCTCCGATATTGGTGTAACTTAGATATTGAAATTACAGAGGTAAGGAGATTCAATGGAAATCATTATCCATGCAAGAAATGCTCACCTAGCTGAAGATTTTAAGACGATTGCAACTGAGAAGCTACATTCTCTAGATCGATTCAGCGTAAAAATTAATACTGTAAAAGTTGAGATAAAACATGAACAAAATCCTAGATTTGGAAAATCATCGCATGAGGTCCTTCTGACTACTGCTGGTGCTGGTCCATTCATGCGTGCCGCGGGCAGTGGATTCAATGATGTTGCTGCATTTGATAAAGCGGTAACAGCTCTCGAACTTCAGATTCGAAAGATTCATGAGAAATCCAAAGATATTGACCATGAAAGTGTTAGGAAACCAAAATAATTATACGAATGGATTAATTGTTGAAGGTAGTTTCACATCCTTAAATGCAATTCCAACTAAAAGCCACGCCATGTCACACGATAATGCGATTGGTTTCGACTAAACCACGATTTTACTGGATGTAGAGATAATTTCGCCGAGAATCCGAGGAAATATAGCTCTAGAATTATCTGATTCGAGTTATTAAAAATGAGGGAGTACTAAATTGCCAGCTGTAACTGTCGCAGATATAACAATTTTGCCCAGGGTTATCATCGAGCCAGTGGCTCGGGCACGGGGTGTAAAGAGCGTTACAACAGCCCCTCAAGGTTATGAAGGTGAAGGTTTTCCAGTAAGGCGGGCCTTTGCCGGAGTCGACATAGCAGAGTTAGATCCATTCATTCACTTAGATCAGATGGGTGAAGTCGAATACGCACCAGGTGAACCAAAGGGAACTCCTTGGCATCCGCATCGCGGATTTGAAACAGTTACCTACATTATCGATGGAATCTTCGACCATAAAGATAATCATGGTGGCGGTGGAACAATTACAGATGGCGATACCCAGTGGATGACCGCGGGCGCTGGAATTTTACATATAGAAACTCCACCAGAGCATTTAGTAATGAGTGGCGGGCTATTTCACGGCTTTCAACTCTGGGTTAATCTTCCAGCTGCTAAAAAATGGTCAAAGCCGGCTTATCAAGATCTTCGCGCTTCAGATGTTAAATTACTTGCATCAAGTGATGGTGGAACTTTAATAAGAGTAATTGCTGGCGAGGTAGCTGGGCATTTTGGTCCTGGATCTACACAGACTCCAATATCAATTGTTCACGCAACACTTGCACCAGGCGCACGTTTGGAGCTGCCATGGAAGAAGGAATACAATGCACTTGTTTATACGCTAAATGGCCATGGATCTGTCGGTGAAATGAAGCACCCAGTTCAAATGGGTGAGCTTGCAGTTATGGGCGATGGTGACACCTTGATTGTTCAAGCTGATGCAACACAAGAATCACGATCACTACAGATGGATGTTTTAATTCTCGGCGGCCAACCAATTAAAGAACCTGTTGCATGGATGGGGCCATTTGTAATGAATACAAAGGCTGAAGTTCTAAAGGCTTTTGATGACTTCCAGAAAGGCCTGCTTGGAACAATTCCAGCAACAGATATAACGGGTGTGCACGGCGCTCCAAAAGAAGTTGTTGAAGGTAACTAGTTAAAGGTTCTTAAGCGCGCTTACCACTTTAGTTAACGAATCTTTCGCATCACCAAAGAGCAAGGTTGTCTTTGTATCGTATAGAAGTTCATTCTCGATACCTGCAAAGCCAGGGCGCATTGAACGCTTCAAGAAAATAACATTTCCAGCGCTGGCGACATCAAGAATTGGCATGCCATAAATTGGGCAACCAGGTGTGGTTTTCGCTGCTGGGTTAACAACATCATTTGCGCCGACCACTAGAACAACATCAGTCTGTGGAAATGTTGGATTGATTTCTTCCATTTCGACTAATTGTTCGTAGGGAACGTTTGCTTCGGCAAGAAGCACGTTCATATGTCCAGGCATACGACCGGCAACTGGGTGAATTCCATATGCAACTTCAACGCCCTTTGCTGCCAATAAATCTGCAAGCTCTCGAACTGTGTGCTGTGCTTGGGCCACTGCAAGTCCAAAACCAGGAACGATAACAACGCGTTGGGCATAATTTAGAAGGATTGCAACATCATCAGCTGATCCCGATTTAACTGTCCGAGCTTCACCAGCTTCAGATGCGGCTTGTGGCTTTGCGGTAAATGCACCGAAGAGTGTTCCAAATAGCGAACGCCCCATAGCTTCTGCCATTTTGCGAGTCAATATTGTTCCGGAGGCTCCAACCAAAGTTCCGGCAACAATTAGGAGCGTTGACTGCAATACATATCCACTTGCTGCGACCGTTAGGCCAGTAAATGCGTTAAGCAATGAGATAACAATTGGTACGTCTGCTCCGCCAACTGGAAGAACAAATAGAACACCAAAGAGAAGTGATAGCGCAGCTAGTACTAAGAGTGGAGTTGTTCCGCCACTTGCTATTACCCATCCAGATGTGCCAAGTGCGCCAACCAAGGTAGCTGCTATAACAAAGCGACCTCCTGGGAAGACAACTGGTCTAGTTGTCATCAACTCTTGAAGCTTCAAGAAGGTAATAATTGATCCTGAAAATGAGACGCTACCAACCAAGACGGTAAATACTGTTGCCAGTACCTCACCAAAACTGGCTGAATCTCCTAGATTTAAATATTCAACAATCGCAACGAGAGCAGCTGCACCGCCGCCTACACCGTTAAAGAGCGCAACTAGTTGTGGCATCTGCGTCATCTGTATCTTACGAGCAGCTGGTACGCCAACAACGACGCCGAATGCAATAGCGCCAATAATTAGCAGAGTGTTATGGCCATTTTCAATTGCTGGATCAAAGAAGACAACAACAGTCGCAACAGTTGCTCCAAAGGCACCTATTAAATTTCCACGCCTCGCTGTCTTAGGCGCAGAAAGCCCTTTTAGAGCCATAATGAAGGAGGTTGCAACTCCCAAACCAATGAGGGCGTAGAGATTTGAGTTCATTACTTCTTACCGCCCTTTCCTTTAAACATCTCCAACATCCGATCAGTTACTACAAATCCGCCAACCATATTTATCGTTGCAAGCACTACAGCAAGTATTGCCAGAGTAGTCTCAAGGCCAGTGGTTGCTTCTGATGCAACTAAAATTGCTCCAATTAAAATGATTCCATGGATGGCATTTGCCCCTGACATTAAGGGTGTATGCAAAGTTGTTGAGACTTTGGAAACTACTTCAAATCCTATAAATATTGAGAGTATGAATATCGTTAAAATCGCCATCGATGTCATTTCTTGCCCTCCGGTGTCCGACGCGATCCGCCGTGAGTAAGTGTTGCAGCATCAATAATTTCATCAGCAAAATCTGGAATGATCTCACCAGTAGCTTTTCCATCTACCGACTTAGCCATTAGAAGAAGTAGATTTACAACATTGCGCGAGAACAACATTGATGCGTGATAGGGCAGCTGACTTGGAACATCTTTTCCGCCCCAAATAACCACACCATTTGAAGTAGTAATAGTTTTTCCAGGCTCGCTGCCTTCTACATTTCCACCGGTCTCTGCTGCAAGGTCTACGACAACAGATCCTGACTTCATGGCTGAAACCATCTCACCTGTAATAAGTCTCGGCGCTGCTCTTCCCGGAACAGCAGCAGTGGTTATTACAACATCTGCAGCCGCTAAGTAGGGAGTAAGAAGCTCGCGCTGCTTTGCTGCGCGCTCTTCGGTCATTTCGCGTGCGTAACCACCAGCACCCTCTAAAGCTTCTAGCTCAAGAGTAATAAATTTTGCACCCATAGATTTAACTTCATCTGCCGATGATGGACGAACATCGTATGCGCTAACAACCGCGCCCAAACGTTTTGCAGTTGCAATGGCCTGAAGTCCAGCAACGCCGGCGCCCAATACAACAACTTGCGCTGGAGTAACAGTTCCTGCAGCTGTCATCAGAAGCGGGAAGAATCTTGGTGAAAGTTCGGCTGCGACTAGTGAAGCACGATAACCCGCACAGAGCGCCTGTGAAGTTAGCGCATCCATTGATTGAGCGCGCGAAATGCGCGGAACAAGCTCGAGTGAAATCGCGGTTACACCTGCACTCGCGGCAGCATCTATTGAGTCTGCAGCTGTGGTTGGTGAGAGAAATGAGATTGTAAGAGCGCCCTTTTTGAGTGATTTCATCTGCTCTGGAGTAAGCGAGGTAACCGAAGCGACTACATCGGCATCACTTATGACATTGCCACTCTTAACTACTGCGCCTGCAGCGCTAAATTCAGAGTCAGAGAACCCTGATGAAACTCCGGCGCCTGATTCGATAACAACTTCCAGGCCAGCCTTTGTTAATTTAGAAATAATGTCTGGCACTAGTGCCACTCTGGCTTCACCAGCTCGGATCTCTTTAGCTACAGCAATTCGCATTCGGAAATATTAGTGCTTATGCTCCTCGATGTCTCCTCAATGTCTCCTCAATATTTCTATATTTGTCGCTATTTTTGACCTTGGATTTCACCACGAACTAAATGGTAGAGAATTGCTTGAATTGTTGTCCGGCGATGGTATGCCTCACGCCAGATAACTGACTTTTTGCCATCAATAACACTTTCCTCAACTTCCTCACCGCGGTGGGC
>DFDL01000064.1:22463-30167 GCA_002367715.1 Actinobacteria bacterium UBA3028 | reverse complement strand
GACATCCAAACGTCGGTATATAAAACACTCGCATCTTTAGCCGCAGATTCTGGATCATTTGTAACCTCAATTTTTGCACCAGTACTTTTGGCGATTTCCTGAGCTTTTTCAATTGCAGAATTATCCGGTGACCATTTTCCAGAAGGTGTAGCAACAACTACATGGGCTCCCATAATTGCCCCCATAGTCATCCAAGCATGAGACATATTATTTCCATCACCAACGTAGGTAAATTTTCTTCCCGATATATCTGAGCCAAAAATTTCACGAATAGTTAGCCAATCGGCAAGTAACTGTGTCGGATGATCAGTATCTGTTAGGCCATTAATTACTGGGATTGTTGCATGAGCTCCGAGTTCATCAACATCAGATTGAGCAAAGGTTCGAACAATTAGCGCGCTCGCAAAATTACTAATAATTTTTGCAGTATCTGAGATTGTTTCACCCCGACCGATTTGCAAGTCATCGCCCCGGAGGAACATTGGCGTGCCACCAAGATGTGCAACTGCTGTTTCGGATGCAAGGCGAGTGCGAGTAGATGATTTAGTCATATAAATGGCCACAGTTTTATTGGCTAGCGCACTTGTAGAACTCAGTGGATTTTCCGAGAATCGAGCAGCCGTATCGAGTATGAGTTCTACATCGTTACGAGTGAGATGTTCGGTGCGCAATAGATCTTTCATTACCCAATAATAGAGGTAGCATAGGTAGAATCTGAAACATGGGAATCTTCACCCGAACGCCAAAGCCATCAACAGGATTGCCTGATCTGCAACCATTTTCCGATGTTCTTGAGAAAGAGGCTACCCGGATCACCAACGATGATGGGGATCACGAGAGATTTGCACATTATGTGCGAAAAGAAAAGATAATGGAGTCAGCAGTGACCGGTAAGTCGGTCCGTGCGCTCTGCGGCAAAAAGTGGGTCCCTAGTCGAGATCCTGAGAAATTTCCAATCTGCCCCATATGTAAGAAAATCTTTGATGGTTTAAAGAAGGAATGAAGAAGCAAATAATTGGCCTTCTAATATCAGGGCTATTGATTTCGAATTTTATTGCAATTTCACCGGCATCTGGCGAAAATCGTAAACCAAAGAAGATTTTTTCAGGTTGGATTACTGACTATTCTATTTATGGCGATACAACTAAAGGTCAACTTCAGGCCATCGATTATGTAATTGAACATGCTGACATGTACGAACAGATTCTGCCATTTTGGTACACCTTAACTAGCGCATCAAAGATTAAAGATAAATATGTAACGCAGAACTCAATTGATAAAAGTATTCCGATCTCAACGCTTCAGAGCCTTGGAATTAAAGTAATTCCCACTATTACCGACAGTACTGGTGAAGGTGTTCTTTCTAAAATCATGAGCAAAGCGGAAGACCGCGCTATTCTCATTAAAACAATCTCAGATTTAGTCGCGGAGAATAACTTTGATGGAATTGATCTAAATTTCGAAGGATTTGCTTATGTTGATAAATTGGCAACTTGGCCAACGATTCAGCCCCGTTGGGTAACTTTCGTTAGAGAATTATCGCAAGTGCTACATTCGCAGAATAAATTACTATCAGTTACGACGCCCGTACTCTTCGATCCAACAACTGGCAAGAAAGGCTATTACTTTTATGCCTGGCCGGAAATATCAGATTACATCGATCGACTAAATATCATGGCTTATGACTTTCACAAGTACAACACTGACCCTGGACCGATTGGTCCTATTAATTGGTTCGAGCCAGCTTTAATTTTTGCTCTAAAGAGTATTGCGCCTTGGAAAATTTATATTGGAACGCCAAATTATGGCTATAACTGGGTGACAAAGGTTGATGGAACTTGTCCAACGAATACGCCCGCATCTGAGAAAAAATCTTCGAATGCGGCAATTATTCATCAATTACGCTCTCAAGCTATCTTAGATAAGCCAGGAGCTGTTGCAACTTATAACGAAAAATATGGCGAAACTAATGTTCTATATACGGCCGAATTTACCGGCACGACAAGTTCAAATATTCCAACAAGTTGTAGCGTAAAACATTCAGTCTGGTATGTAGATGCCATGGGATATAGCGCCCGCGCAAGATTAGTTGAGAAGTACGGGCTTGGTGGAATCTCTGAGTGGGAAACTGGCTATGGAGATAGTTACGCCATTGAAGAAGTTAGGAAGATTGCCCTTGAAATGGGCCAAGACAAAGTTGTTGGAGATGTCGCATCAAGTGCAACTGTTGTCAATTATGGCCAAGATATTGAATTCACGGGAAGCTTTAAGTTGGCAGATGGTCAGCCAATTGCCGATGCCCAAGTCTTTCTTGAGGTAAAACGAGCCAGTGGGAACCTAAGAAGAGAGGTTTCTAAAACACTAGTCGATGGTTCGTTTACTACGAAAATTCTCTTAGGGGAGTCTGCGGGAGTTTCATTCACAACTGATGCAACTTTAAATAGAACTATGGGAAACACCCCGCAATTACAGATAGATATTTCGCATTTAATCTCCTGGAAGATTCCTTCCGCCATGAAGCGAGGTGTCACCTACAAAGTAGTCGGAGAAGTACAACCAAGATCAGCAGATATAAATGTATATCTTGAAAGTGGTGATACAACTATTGCTACAACAACAGATTTAAATGGCAGTTTTGAGATCGAGATAATGACATCAAAGAAAGGCGTAATTGAATATTGGATTGCTACTGATGCAAAAGATGGATTCATCGGCTCAAAGAGTAATCTTGCACTGGTATTGATTAGATGACGAATATGGCAGAGACCCTCACAAAGCCTGAAACGAGTATCAATGAAATGTTAGATAGGCCTTGGATAACAATAGTTTGGGATGATCCAGTTAATTTAATGACTTATGTAACTTATGTCTTAATAAAGTTATTTGGATTTAGCAAGGAGCGTGCTCACGAATTAATGATGCAAGTTCACACTGAAGGCAGAGCTGTGGTCTCCAGTGGAACCCGTGAAGCGATGGAACTCGATGTACAACGCTTACATGAACACGGACTATGGGCCACACTGCAACGTGATGACAAAATCTGATGTCTAGCTTCGAAAAAATCGGTGAGGGCTACTCGCTAGATCTGACACTAGATGAGGCGCAGATATTGATTAATTTAGTAGAACAACTCCTTGAATTATTGGGTGAAGGTGATTTCTTTCATCACTACGATTCGACAGACCCCCTTGCCCAACTACTTGCTATGCCAGCTGAAATTGTGACACCAGAAGATCCGGTTTTGTTGCGACTTCTGCCAAATGCCTATGCCGATCCTGAAGCAGCATCTGATTTTCGCAGGTATACCGAGCCACAATTGCGTGATGCAAAGCAGAAAAATTTACGGCTAGTTCGTGAGGAGCTCACTATTTTGGTTGATGAAAAACATGGAGGTGTAATCGAAGAGCTAGATGCACAAATTTGGCTGGCGGCAATAAATGATCTTCGTATCGCACTGTCGGTTCGCCTTGAAATAACAGAAGATAGCTTTGAAAAATTTGAGCTTCTCTCAGAACAGGATCCCCAAAAGCCGGTCTATGCCGTCTACTTCTGGCTAGGGTGGTTGCAAGAAAATTTGTTAGGCTTACTGACATGACTCTTCAAATATCATCTAAGCATGTTGCTGCAATCCTTGAGCAATCACGCAATGAATATCCCGATGAATGCTGTGGTGTAATTCTTGGAGCAGAAGGAAGCGACCGAGCAGAACACTTACAGCCAATGGTCAATGCGGCACACTCACCAACATTTTATGAATTTGATTCAAAGGATCTATTGAATCTTTATCGCCAACTTGATGATAAATCTCAAGAGATAGTAGTTGTCTATCACTCACATACCGAGACACAGGCCTATCCTTCTCGCACCGACATCTCCTACGCCTCCGAGCCAGGAGCTCATTATGTTGTAGTCTCTACCCGCAAAGAGATTGCACCTGAGAATGAGTTTCGCTCGTTTAGAATTATTGACGGCAATGTAACTGAAGAAGATGTCGAAATAGTGGATGTTCTGTAAGAGATATACATAGCGAGCTCTCGATTGGCATCAATGGCTTGCTTCTAGGATACTTCTCCCATGCCTACGTCAAGTAATGAAAATATTGAAGTTCGTATTCCTACAATTCTTCGACCATATACCAAGAGCGAGAAAGTTGTTCGCGTTTCAGGTGCGGCTTCATTGAGTGAATTAATTTCGGCACTTGAGAAGGAGCACGCCGGACTTGGTGAGCGTCTCCTAGAAAATGGCGAACTGCGACGTTTCATAAATATTTACATTAATGATGAAGACGTTAGATTTATGGGCTCACTTCTTGCACCACTAAAAGCTGGTGATAGCGTAACAATCCTTCCCGCAGTTGCCGGTGGCTGCTAGTGACAAGATATGAATCATTAGAAGCATCCTTAGGCCATACGCCGTTAATTGGGCTTCCAAAACTTTCACCAAAATCTACAGATGATTCGCCTCAAGTTAGATTGTGGGCCAAGCTGGAAGATCGAAACCCAACTGGTTCGATTAAAGATCGCACCGCACTTGCAATGATTGATAGCGCTGAAAAAAATGGAAGGTTAAAACCTGGCTCAACAATCTTGGAGCCGACAAGTGGTAACACTGGAATTTCACTTGCCATGATTTCAAAAGTTCGCGGCTATAACTTAATCTGCGTAATGCCAGAGAACACCAGCCCTGAACGCACTCAAATTTTAGAGATGTGGGGCGCGAAAATAATTTATTCACCTGCCGCAGGTGGGTCAAATGAAGCGGTTCGAGTTGCTAAAGAGATTGCTGAGCAGAATCCTGATTGGGTATTTCTATACCAATATGGAAATCCCGCAAATACTCTTGCTCACTACAGAACCACAGGACCAGAGATTTTTGAAGATTTACCTACAGTTACCCATTTTGTTGCAGGACTTGGCACGACAGGAACGCTAATGGGCGCTGGAAAATATTTGCGAGAGAAGAATCCAGACATTGCAATTATCGCCGCCGAGCCACGTTATGGAGAAGTGGTTTACGGACTTCGAAATCTTGAAGCTGGTTTTGTGCCTGAGTTATACGATGCTTCGATAATCACACGTAGATTTTCAGTTGGAGCGCAAGATTCGGTAAAGCGCGTAAAAGAGCTTCTGGAAGTTGAGGGAATTTTTGCTGGAATTTCAACCGGCGCAATCTTGCATGCTGCACTTGCGGTTGCCAAAGAGTGTGTTGAAGCTAAAACTAGAGCCGATATCGCTTTTATCGTGTGCGATGCCGGGTGGAAGTATCTATCGACAGGAATCTACGGCAGAGATGGTGATTCTGAAGTTTTAGATAGCCAACTCTGGGCTTGATTTTTAATTATCTTTCTTGCTGAAGGTAGGCTTACCCATATGTCAGCGGCAAGCACTCCAGCTAATTCAAGCAAACTAGCTAATGCGCCAATTGGAATTTTCGATTCTGGTGTGGGTGGATTAACAGTTGCAAGAGCAATAATTGATCAACTTCCAGGTGAGTCAATTCTCTATGTTGGAGATACTGCTCGTGGACCTTACGGACCTAGACCATTAGCCGAAGTAAGAACATTTGCACTAGATATTCTTGATCAATTGGTTGAAGCCGGGGTAAAGGCGATTGTTATTGCATGTAATACCGCGAGTGCCGCGATGCTCCGAGACGCGAGAGAGCGGTATTCAGTTCCAGTAATTGAGGTAATTCAGCCTGCAGCTCGCAGAGCCGTTTCAGCAACAAGAAGTGGTCGAATTGGCGTAATAGGTACAAATGCAACGATTGATTCAGGAGCGTATTTAGATGCCTTTGCCGCGGCGCCTCATTTAGAAATTAGCTCAGTCGCCTGTCCACTTTTTGTTGAATTTGTGGAACGTGGTGAAACCTCAGGAGCTGTAATCACAAAGATCGCAACAGATTATTTAAAGCCACTAGTAGAAAGAGATATCGATACTTTGGTCTTGGGCTGTACGCATTATCCACTTCTTACCGGCGTAATTTCCTATGTAATGGGCAATGAGGTGACCTTAGTATCAAGCGCTGAAGAGACAGCGAAGAATCTATATAGAGTGCTAGTTGAAGCGGGTTTATTGAATCAATCAGGAAATCCAACCCACAAATTTGTCTCTACCGGAGAGAGCGATACCTTTAGCAATCTTGCTAGACGTTTTCTTGGCCCAGAAGTTTCTACTGTCGAATCGAGGATTTAAATGACATCGCAAGAGAGCGCTCGCATTGATGGAAGAGCTCCAAGTGATCTGCGCCCAATTAAATTTACCCGCAATTGGTTGAATAACGCTGAGGGATCTGTTTTAGTTGAATTCGGAAATACCCGCGTGCTCTGCGTTGCATCATTTACTCCCGGTGTTCCACGTTGGCTGGTAGGCAAAGGTGGCGGTTGGGTTACAAGCGAATATGCAATGTTGCCTCGTGCTACACATTCAAGATCTGATCGCGAAAGTGTTAAGGGAAAACTTGGTGGCCGTACCCAGGAGATTTCAAGGTTAGTAGGTCGTTCACTTCGCGCAATTGTTGATACCAAAGCTCTTGGCGAAAACACAATCGTAATTGATTGCGATGTTCTGCAGGCAGATGGTGGAACTCGTACTGCCGCAATTACTGGCGCATATGTCGCACTTCAAGATGCAATTATCTGGGCGAAAGCAAACGGCCATATTCCGGCTTCACGCAATCCAATAACTCAAGGAGTAAGCGCCGTTAGCGTTGGAATTATCGGTGGCGTTCCAATGTTGGATCTCTGTTATGAAGAAGATGTAACTGCCGATACTGATATGAATATAGTTTGTACTGCAGATGGAAATTTTGTTGAAGTTCAAGGTACCGCCGAAGGAAAACCATTTGATCGCTTGCTCTTAAATAGCTTACTCGATCTTGGGGTATCTGGCTGCAGCCAACTCTCTAAATTACAGATTGAAACGTTAAAATAATTCGTGCGTAAAATAGTTTTAGCTACTAAAAATATTGGAAAGATTGCCGAATTCGAAAGACTTCTTGCGGAGCATGCCGAAGACATTCAAGTGCTAGGGCTGAGAGATTTTCCAGACTTACCGGATGTTGAGGAGACCGGAAATTCATTTCGTGAGAATGCACTGCTTAAAGCGAGAGGAATCTGTAATTTCACTAATCTGCCTGCACTCGCAGATGACAGTGGACTATGCATTGATTATCTAGATGGCAATCCTGGAATATTTTCTGCAAGGTGGTCTGGAGCCCATGGCGATGACTTAGCAAATATTAATAAGGTTTTAACGGAGCTAGATGGCGTTCCAACTTCGAAGCGAGGTGCACACTTCATGTGCGAAGTGGCGCTGGTTTTTCCACCTGGCTATAAATCGACCGCCCAGATAGATGATGTGGTCACCGAGAGTGGAAAATTACTTGGATTTATCACCCTCTCGCCTCGTGGAAGTTTCGGGTTTGGATATGACCCAATTTTTCAACCAGTAGGTCAAGAATTAACCCTGGGCGAATTAGCCCATGGCGAGAAAGATAGACTCAGCCATCGCGGAATCGCGCTTCGGGCCATCTCACCAAAGATCAGCAATCTGCTCTAGATTTAATAGTTTTAAGAGGTGCTGAGGTATCCTTCTGCTATTGAGTTTTGAATCTAGATTGCAATTACAACCCAAGGAGCAAAATCGTGGCAGTTAAAAAGACCGCAAAGAAGTCAGCTAAGAAGCCTGTTAAAAAGGCAGTTAA
>DFDL01000064.1:0-22163 GCA_002367715.1 Actinobacteria bacterium UBA3028 | reverse complement strand
AAGAAGAGTTCTGCTAAGAAGGTTGCTAAGAAGGCGGTGGCCAAGAAGAAGGTTGCTAAGAAGGCGGTTAAGAAAGCATCCTCAACTTTTGTAGTTCCAGCGGTACCTACATTTCAAAGCTCATCTGTAGTAAATCGCCCTGCTAAGACTCCAGGATCAAGTGTCCCTAGTTCGGTATCAAATTCAACTTCTAGTTCAACGGCGTCAAAGCGCGTTCTTATCGCAGTATTAGTGGCGGTAGTAGTATTGGCTTTAATCGTAGTTGGTCGCAATAGCTCAACATCTACCGAGTCTGCAGCGCCACAAGCAACGCAATCTGCACAGGCTACTGAGGAAGCTGTCACAGAACCAAGTGAGTCTGCGGCGCCATCTGAATCTTCAGATCCGAAAGCAACTATTGTTGATGGTGGCGGGAGTGAGCCAGTTGGAATTGTTGCACAGTACACAGCAACAGGAGCAACTATTTTCTGGAAAGCGCCGGCAGATGGCTCTCAAGTTGCTAATTACAATGTTGAGATCAAAACAAATGGTGTTGGTGATTGGAAGTTAATCTCTACGACTCCTTCATCACAATTTTCATTTGATGTCACAAAGAGCGAAAGTTCAGGTTGGTGCCAATTTAGAATCTCATCAATACTTGAAGATGGAACTATTGTCGGTGGAAAGGTATTTGGTCTACCGGGCCAATTCGCTTAATAAATTAATTAAGGTTTAGCGCATCAAGAATTGATGCTACGTAAACATCACTACCAGCTTCAACTAAGTGGACGCCATCTGGAGCGAAAAACTCTGGATGGCTTTCTGCTATCGCTTGCCAATCAACTAAAACGGCATTTGCATACCCTGAAACCACTTCGCTGATAATTTTATTATTTCCATCGCGCCAACTCCTTGGGACAGCAGTATTGACGACAACTACTTGAGGTTGAGCCTTTAAGAGCTCCATCAATTTGACCATATCCTCGCGCGATACTGCGTTGTTATTGCCAACATTTAAGACCACTTTCGAGCTAGCCACCTTGGCTTTATCGGCTTCAACCTGCGTTATCAATTCTTGGATTTGCCTACCTACTCGGGCATTAATCAGTGCAATATCTTGAACAGCCGCTAATTTATTTCGGATTCCTAGAATTACTGAGTCTCCAGTTACCCAGAGCCCCGAATTACTTTCAGCTGTTATCACAAGCGGAAGTTCAAGTTCAGGCTTAAGTTCTACCAAGAGAGATTGATCTCGTTGCCAGGCTGTGGCGATTGACCCACCTGTTGTCAAAATAGTTATTACTAAAATACTGCTAACAAATATTCGCTGCCTTCGCTGCATTACTTTGGTCCGATATCTAATTCCTCTAAACCAATTTTGGACAACTCGGTTTCTTATTGGAATTTCAATTGCACGAAGTGAGATATCGGCAAGAATTAAAACAACTAGAACTCTCGCAATATTTAGCGCAATTGGATTGCCTGTTAAATCTGCTCCAGGGCGAGTAATTTGGAAGACCACCCAATGCCAAAGGTAGATTCCATATGATCTCTGCCCAATCCAGAGCAGAATTTTATGTGACAGGATTGGAGAGAATCTTGAAGCGGGATGAACTATTGAAACGAGAGTTGCGCAGCCAAATATTGCTGCAAGTGGAAATGCAATCTGATAAAGCGTGGCATTTGTCTCTTCAATAAAGAGAAAAATGCATAACAGCCCCAAGAAACCAAAGACGCCAATTCCATCTATAAAATCTTGAGCACGTTGTGAAATATTTGGAGTCAAATTCCTCGGAATCCAACTAACTGCAAGTGCTGCCCCGAGGAAGAGGCCAAGGCTATGAGTATCCGTTCCGAAATAGATATGGCTAATACGCCCCGCAGTGGCATTATCTGCAGAAACCGAGAAGGCAAAGAGGGCAACTCCAGAGAAAGTTGCAATTAATAGCGCAGCTCGCCGGACAGTCTTTTTGCCGAATCTGCGCCAGATAAGCAATAGGACAACGGGCCAGATTAAATAGAATTGGAATTCAACTGCGAGTGACCAGGTATGTTGCAAAAGTGGCGGACGCCCAATAGCTTGGAAATAATCTTGGTGGAGCGAGACTAGGTACCAATTATTTGTCCCCGAGAGGACAAAGGGTAGGTCGCTGACATATCTGCGCACCGCATCTGGCGAAGAAATCGCAATTAATATCGAGGTAACAACTAGCATCACAAGTAGTCCAGGAAATAGCCGCCTAGTTCTGGCCGCATAAAATTCTCGGATATCTAAGCCATTAGCACTTTCAATCGAATCTAGGATTAGACGTGTGATTACATATCCCGAAATTACGAAGAAGAGATCCACGCCGAGAAATCCACCAGGAATCCAAGTAATACCTAAGTGATAAAGAACTACTGCAATTACTGCTAAAGCGCGCAACCCGTCAATCGCAGGTATGTGGACTGAACTAAAAGATGCGCGTTGCATCATTTTTATTTACGTTTTTTGGCTTGAGTTCTCTTTGCCGTTTTTTTGGCTGGCTTCTTAGCTGACTTCGTACTCTTTGGAGTCACAGGTTTAGATTCTGCAGCTGGCGTCTTTGCACCTTGGCGAACAAATGTTTTTTCAACTGGCCGATTATTGCTATCGATGTTTGCATCGATATCTCCTTGAAGTGTTGCAAGTCTTTCAAAGGCTTGCTTCAGGCGCCCTCTGGTCTCTGCAATTGCACTCTCTGCAGCATTTAGTGATTGTGTCTGTATTCGATACAGGCGCCTTGATTCGGTAATTGCACTTGTTAGCCAGGATCTAAATTCGCCAATCTCATTTGTAGCTTCAACAATAATTCTTTCACCCTCAAGCTTGGCGGCGTTGGTAAGTGCTGAAGCCTCTCGCTTGCTCTCAGTTAATAGCTGCCCTGCGCCACGCACAGCTTTCTCACTTAATTCGCGTGCCTCAGATTCGGCTGCTTCAAGGTATTTGCGACCTCTAGATTCTGCGCCAGATAAAATAGATTTTGCCTTGTCTTCAGAAGAATCAAGGCGCTCTTTTACAATTCGAGCTGTCTCCGCAATTGTGTTCTCAGTAGAGGTCAGGGCGCGAGATTCACGTTGCTGCGCAGTTCTAATTAAGCTCATCGCAGTTTCACCTGCAAGTATTTCAAACTCTTCTTTACTTAGGCTCGTAATATCGCGACGTGAACGTAGGTCGGCAAGTTGGGACTCTAGTTGGCGAATTCGCTCAACCGCATTCTCAGTTGGAGCGGCCACAGCCTCTTCCTTAAATCCAACCCAAGAACGGAATTTCTTCGCAGCCATCTCTACTCCCTTATTAATTTGCAACGCAGGCAAGCCTATAACAAGGGGTGGGGTGAGTGCCACGAGTGATTTTGTGCTTAAGTTGCCCCATGAACGCGACTCCAATCAGCCCGGAAGAAGTTTTAGCCAAGTTCACCTTGAGCGCAACCGAATTCATCACCACAGCTAGGGCAATACCGGCTCAAGATTTACATAAGAATCCAATAATCGGCCAGTGGTCTCCAGCTTTCGTGCTCCATCACATGTGCGATGGCGACTTACATTTCACTACTCGATTTTTAAATTGCCTAGCTGAAGATAACCCCGCAATATTTCCATTTGAAGAGGAGATCTATCCGCTGCGCCTAAATTATGAGAAGCGCGATCCCATGGCATCACTTGCCTCAATCGAAGGAAATTTTGTCGCCGCTAAGAACATCTTGTCGCTCATATCTGAGTCAGATTGGCAACGTACATCAGTGCATACTGAACGGGGAGAGATAAGGCTGTTAGAGCTAGTTTCAATCTCAGCTGGCCATAGCGAGGCGCACCGTGGGCAGTTAGAAGAAATTGTCGCTGCGCTTTAATTGCTAGAAAAATTGTTAGAAAAATATATTCTGGTGCGGGAGGCGGGACTTGAACCCGCACGTCCGAAGACACAAGTTCCTAAGACTTGCGTGTCTGCCATTTCACCACTCCCGCTGGAGAGATGAGAGAACATTAAGGGAACTTAGGCAAAAGCACCAAACTGGGTTTAAATTAGGGCACCTAACGAAGGAGTCAAAATGTCATTAACACCCACACCTGCAGATAAATTCACATTCGGTCTTTGGACCGTTGGTTGGCAGGCGCGAGATCCCTTTGGCGATGCAACGCGAGCTGCATTGGATCCGGTTCGCAGCGTTACAGAATTGGCAGAGCGCGGTGCCTACGGAGTCACCTTCCACGATGATGACTTAATTCCATTCGGTTCAAATGACTCAGAGCGCAGCGCACATATCGCTCGCTTTAAAAAGGCGCTCGCAGATACCGGAATGAAAGTTCCAATGGCGACAACAAATCTCTTTACTCATCCAATATTTAAAGATGGCGCACTTACAGCAAACGAGCGAGATATCCGACGCTTTGCAATCTCAAAGGTGATGCGCAATATCGATCTTGCCGCAGAGCTCGGCGCAGAAACATATGTCTGCTGGGGTGGACGCGAAGGCGCAGAATCTGATGCTGCTAAAGATGGATATGTAGCACTTGAGCGCTATCGCGAAGGTTTCAATATTCTTGGGCAGTATGTAATCGATAAGGGTTACAACATTAAGTTTGCAATTGAGCCAAAGCCAAATGAACCTCGCGGTGATATTTTCTTGCCAACAATTGGGCATGCACTTGCATTCATTAATTCACTAGAACATCCAGAGATGGTTGGAGTAAATCCCGAAGTTGGCCATGAACAGATGGCAAACTTAAATTTTGTTCACGGAATTGCCCAAGCGCTATTTCATAAAAAGTTATTCCACATTGATCTAAATGGTCAGCATGGCCCTAAGTTTGACCAAGATCTAGTCTTTGGCCATGGTGATTTAAAGTCAGCCTTCTTCTTGGTAGATCTTCTAGAGCGCTATAAATACTCTGGTCCAAAGCACTTTGATTACAAGCCAGGTCGCACTGAAGATGATCGCGGCGTCTGGGTTTCTGCAACATCAAATATGCGCACCTATCTCGCACTCAAAGAGCGGGCACTTGCATTCAGGGCCGATCCAAGAGTTCAGGCAGCAATGATCGATTCACGAATTCCTGAACTAGAAGTTGCCACCTTGGAATCAGGTGAAAGCTGGAAAGATCTCGTAAGTGTTGATATCGATATTGATGGCCTTGCTGCCAGGGGATATCAATACGAGACTATTGATCAATTAGCTATCGAACACTTGATGGGCCTGTAAACTCTCCTAAATGAGCGCCGCGCAAAGTAATCTAAGTATTCAAGATGAAATTAGCGCGGCGATCCTTCAAATCTTAAATCAGGCGCAATCCCAATTAAATTGCGAGATTCCTGGCGAACTAACTTTAGATCGCCCTAAAAATCGTGAACATGGTGATTATGCAACATCAATCGCCCTTGCGCTGGCTAAGCCATCTGGTCAGCCACCACGCAAGATCGCTGAAATAATTGTCGCTGGTTTAAGTAGACGCGCAGATATTGCCGCGGTAGAAATCGCTGGGGCTGGTTTTGTAAATATTACTTTGGCAACAGCGAGCCAAGGCGGAGTAATTTCAAATATTCTGGCAGCCGGTAAGCAATTTGGCCACGGCAATAAATTAAATGGTGTTGCAATAAACCTTGAATTCATTAGCGCAAACCCAACTGGTCCGCTGCACTTAGGGCACACGAGATGGGCCGCCGTCGGAGATGCACTGGGTCGAGTTCTAGCTGCAGCAGGTGCGAAGGTGGTTCGCGAGTTCTATGTAAATGATCGCGGCGTGCAGATGGATAAATTTGGAGCATCACTTCAAGCGGTAGCACTCGCACAAGCCCGCCCCGAGGATGGATATCACGGCGCTTATATTGCAGAGCTAGCAACTGAAGTGATTGCCAAGAGCCCAAAGATTATGGAATTAAGTGGCGATGAACAACTCTCTGCATTTCGCGATTTAGGGTATGAATTACAACTTGCCCAACAGAAAGAGGTACTTGATAAATTTGGAACTCACTTCGATGTCTGGTTCTCCGAGAAAAGTTTGTATGAAAATAACTTCTTCACCCATTGCCAAGAAGTTCTGAAGTCTAAAGGTCATGTCTTTGAAGAGGCTGGCGCAATCTGGCTTAGAACTACAGATTTTGGTGATGATAAAGATCGTGTGATGGTTAAGTCAGATGGCTCTATGGCCTACTTTGCGTCAGACTCGGCGTATTACATATCAAAGCGAGAGCGTGGATTTGAAATCTGTATCTATATGTTGGGCGCAGATCATCATGGCTACACCGGTCGTCTAAAGGCACTTGCTGCCTGCAATGGTGATGACCCCGAATATAACGTCCATGTTTTAATCGGTCAGATGGTAAAAATCATGGAGGGCGGCGAGGAGGTAAAGCTTTCAAAGCGCGCCGGAACAATTATTACCTTAGAAGAGCTTGTAGAAAAAGTTGGAGTCGATGCTGCCCGTTATACCTTGATCCGTTATCCGGTAGATACGCCAATGGTGATGGATGTAGATATTCTTCGCAGTCGAACAAATGAGAACCCGGTCTATTACGTGCAGTATGCCCATGCCCGAATCTGCGCTGTATTGCGCAACGCATCAGATGTCGGAATCAAATTTGGAAGCGAGCAGATTCACCCTGATCTCTTAGTTCACGAGCGCGAACGCGAGTTAATCGGCGTCCTTGGTGAGTTTCCAAGAGTTGTAGCTGGAGCAGCCGAGCTTCGCGAGCCACACCGAGTAGCCAGATATGTTGAAGAGCTAGCCGGCGTCTATCATCGGTTTTATTCGGACTGCCGAGTTCTGCCACTTGGTGATGAAACTCCAAGCGAGCTCCATAGTGCGCGCGCTACCTTATGCCTTGCTACCGCACAAGTTATCTCAAATGGCCTTGAACTACTCGGTGTATCTGCACCAGAAAAGATGTAAGTGATGAGTTTTCTTCCTGAAGTCTTCTCAATGAATTCAGAGGTCATTGCTGGCGAATTAGTTATTGGTGGCTGTAAATCCTCTGCACTTGCAAAAGAATTTGGAACCCCACTATTTGTAATAGATGAAGCTGATTTTAAATCCAGAATTCAAGGTTGGAAGAGCGCGCTAGAGAAGAACTTTGGTGAGCACGCAGGTGAGGTTTACTATGCCTCCAAATCTTTCATCTCAATTGAAGTTGCAAAATGGATTGCGCAAGGTGGTATCGGGATTGATGTTTGTACAGGTGGCGAGCTTGCAGTCGCACTCGCGGCAAATTTTCCACCAGCCAAGATTGAAGTGCACGGGAATAATAAATCTGAGAGTGAGATTGCACGTGCGATAGAAGTTGGCGTTGGAAAGATAGTTATAGATTCGATGCAAGAGATTGAAAGAGTAAATCGGCTAGCAAAGGTGGCAGGCAAGGTTCAGCCAGTTCTGCTTAGAATCACACCTGGTGTTGATGCTCATACTCATGAAGCGATTTCTACTGCGCATGAAGATGTAAAGTTTGGTTTCTCAATTGCAAGTGGTATCGCCTGGAAAGCAATCTGCGAAGTTCAGAGCACTTCGAATCTCTCACTTGAAGGTCTGCATTGCCACATTGGCTCACAGATATTTGAAAATGAAGGTTTTATCTTGGCCACAACAAGGCTTATCGAACTTAGCGCCAAGTTCCGTGATGAGTTTAACCAAGAGCTAAGTGAACTTGATTTAGGTGGCGGTTATGGCATCGCATATGTTGCCGGTGAGAGAACATTTGATCCAGATAAAGTAATGGCCGCTCTAGCTAAATTGGTCACCAGTGAATGTGAGCGCCACTTACTTAAGGTGCCAAGAATTTCAATCGAACCAGGACGTGCAATAGCGGGCCCAACGACCACAACCCTCTATGAAGTTGGAACGACAAAAGATGTGGAACTAGATAACGCTGCGCAGCGTCGATACATCGCAGTTGATGGTGGAATGAGTGAGAATATCCGCCCTGGTCTTTATGGCGCCAAATACTGGACAATTTTGGCTAACCGAAGCTCTACAGCCAATCAAATTAATTCAAGAGTTGTCGGCAAACATTGTGAATCTGGCGACATAATTATTAGAGAGATAGATCTGCCGAGTGATATAGCCCCAGGAGATTTGCTTGCTGTCCCAGCCACTGGCTCATATGGCCGCAGCATGGCCAGCAATTACAACCACATGTTGAAACCAGCGGTAATTGCAGTGGCAGATGGCAGAGCTCGGGTAATTTTGCGCAGGGAGAGCGAGGCCGATTTATTGGCCCTCGACGTCCAAGAGGCACCGCGCACCATTAAATAGCGTTCGGCTTCTGGAAAAATAGGGGAGAATAGGACAATGAATTCGCAGAAAACTCTCCGTGTCGGCATGCTCGGCTGCGGCGTTGTTGGCAGCGAAGTTGCCCGGCTTTTAGATGCTAATCAGAGTGATCTCACCGCAAGAGCGGGTGGGAAATTAGTACTAAGCAAAGTTGGAGTTCGTAATCTCAATCGGAGCGATATCTCAAAGGAATTACTAACAACCGATCTTGAATCAATTGTTAATTCCTCCGATATAGATTTAATTATTGAAGTAATTGGTGGAATCGAGCCAGCTCGCAGCCTAATTCTTTCAGCGCTAAAGAATGGTAAATCTGTAGTCACTGCAAATAAGGCGCTACTTGCTAAACATGGTGGCGAGTTATTTGCTGCTGCAGATTCAAATGGCGTTGATCTATATTATGAAGCTTCAGTAGCTGGTGCGATTCCGATCCTTCGCCCGCTGCGTGAATCACTTGTAGGCGATCATATTCAGCGAATTATGGGAATTGTTAACGGAACTACAAACTTTATTCTTACAAAGATGGATGAATCTGGCGCTGCATTTGGCGATGCCCTTGCCGAAGCGCAAGCACTGGGCTTTGCCGAAGAAGATCCAACTGCAGATGTCGAAGGCTTTGATGCCGCAGCTAAGGCAGCAATTTTGGCTGGACTGGCATTTCATACTCGAGTAACAGATGCTGATGTCTTTCGCGAAGGAATCACAAAGATTACCGATACCGATGTTGCTGTAGCCAAATCTCTTGATTTAGTTGTAAAACTATTGGCGATTGCTGAATTGAGTGATGGCAAAATAAGTGTCCGAGTACATCCAACCTTAATTTCCCGTAGCCATCCTCTGGCCTCAGTACGCGAATCATTTAATGCAGTATTCGTTGAATCACAATCAGCAGGAGCGATGATGTTCTATGGCCGTGGCGCAGGTGGCGAACCAACAGCATCTGCAATTCTCGGAGATTTAGTTGCGGTTGCTAGACATCGAATAAGTGGTGGCCTTGGACCGCGCGAGAGTGATTATGCTGATCTTGCAATCGCCCCAATGGGAACAACTAAGACTCGCTATCTAATTCGCTTAGATGTTGCAGATCGCCCAGGTGTACTTGCTTCAGTGGCTCAAACATTTGCAAAGCATGGCGTCTCTATTCAAACAGTTCGCCAGACTGGACGCGATGATGCAGCAGAGTTAATTGTTATGACACATAGAGCAACAGATGAAGCGCTAGCTGCAACCGTAGCTGAGCTTAAAAGTTTAGATGCTGTTAAAGATGCAGCCAGTGTAATTAGAGTTGAGGGAATCGGCGCATGAGTATTTTTAAGAAGAAGTCTGGTGCGCATCAATGGCGCGGAGTAATCGAAGAGTATCGCGATCGCCTTCCCGTTTCGAAGAACACCCCTGTTGTTTCATTGTGCGAAGGTGGAACACCGCTAGTTAGTGCATGCGTCTTATCTAAAATGCTAGGAAATGATGTCTGGCTAAAGGTTGAGGGCACCAACCCAACTGGTTCATTTAAAGATCGCGGAATGACAATGGCAATTTCAAAGGCAGCAGAAGCTGGTGCCGAAGCCGTTATCTGCGCATCAACTGGAAATACATCTGCAAGCGCCGCTGCCTATGCAACAAAGGCTGGAATGCGCCCAGTTGTACTTGTTCCTGAAGGCAAGATTGCAATGGGAAAGCTGGCACAGGCAATCGCTCACGGCTCATTTCTTTTACAAGTCGATGGAAATTTTGATGATTGCTTAAATTTGGCCCGTGAGCTTTCCGAGAATTATCCAGTTGCATTAGTTAACTCAGTAAATCCATATCGAATTGATGGGCAGAAGACTGCGAGTTTTGAGGTCGTAGATATGTTGGGTGATGCACCTGACCTACATGTACTTCCAGTTGGAAATGCAGGAAATATCACCGCATATTGGAAGGGTTACAAAGAGTATTTCGATGATGGGCTTTCTAAGCAACTTCCACAGATGTGGGGCTTCCAAGCAGCAGGTTCAGCTCCTATTGTCCTGGGTGAGATCGTGAAGAATCCAGAGACAATCGCAACTGCAATCCGAATTGGAAATCCTGCTTCTTGGCAGCAGGCTGTTGAGGCACGTGACTCATCTGGTGGCTTAATCGATAGCGTTACCGATGAAGAGATTCTTGCTGCATATAGATTAGTAGCAGCAAAAGAGGGAATTTTCATTGAGCCTTCGAGTGCAGCAGGTATCGCTGGACTAATAAAGAAAAAGTCTGAGGGCAAACTTCCTAAAGATAAGCGGATTGTTATTACTGTTACTGGAAATGGGTTGAAGGATGTTGGCTGGATTTTAGATCATGCACAAGCGCCAACTGTGATTCCAGTAGATGTAAAGCGAGCCGCAGAAGTGATTGGACTTGCCTAATGGCTGCAAATAAGAGGCGGCTAACTTTTAAGGCGACTTTGGCACAGATAAGCGTGCCAGCAACTAGCGCAAACCTTGGTCCTGGATTTGATTCACTAGGCCTTGCCTTAGATTTGCGTGATCGCTACGCCGCTCAAGTTTTAGATGATGCTACTTTTGATGTCGATATTTCAGGGGAATCAAGTTCAGAGATTAAGCGGGATAAAAGTAATCTAGTTATTAAGGCGATGCTCCATGGCTTTGAACATATGGGGCAGAAGCCAAAGGGAATTGCACTTCGCCAATTAAATGTGATTCCGCATGGACGTGGACTTGGTTCATCAGCAGCAGCTATAGTTGGAGGCTTAGCACTTGCAAGATTACTGGTACTTGGCGGTGAACAATTACTTACTGACGATGAGATGATTGCGTTAGGAACTGAGATTGAAGGACATCCAGATAACATCGCAGCAGCAGTCCTAGGTGGGGCAACAATTGCTTGGACTGAAAATAACGCGGAGAAATCACTTGGCAGAGCGGTTGGAATTAAAGTTGATCCAAAAATAAAGGCCCTGCTCTTTATTCCAGAGGCACACCTAGCAACTTCAAAAGCCCGTAAATTATTGCCAGAAAATGTTCCACATGCTGATGCTGCGCTAAATGCAGCAAGAGCAGCTCTACTCGTACACGCTTTAGAGTCTCGTCCTGATTTATTATTAGAGGCGACTCAAGATTTACTTCATCAAAACTATCGCACCGAGGCAATGCCTAAGTCAATGGCACTTGTTACAAAGCTTCGCGCCGCCGGAGTCCCGGCAATGATCTCGGGAGCCGGTCCTTCAGTTTTACTCCTCCACACAATGGATGAGCTTGAAGTCGAGGCAGTAATTAAGGTTGGGGCCGCGACATTTACCGCTCAAAAACTGGGTATTTCAACTCTCGGAGTCGAGTAGCGACGAATTTTGCTCAAGGCTGGGCGGATATGCTAAGTTTCTTCTTATCTGGTAGCCGAGAAATTGTCGGTAAGTAAATCTAGATAACCCAAAACTTCGCTAAATTAAAATCTCTTTCCTTTAGCGCAAATAGAGAAATGAAAAAGTAAAAAATATATGGCAACTACAAAAGCTAGTGCAAAAGAATCTGGCGAACTTTCAGCAATGCTCCTTCCTGAGCTCAAGAAAGTTGCAGGCCAACTCGGCATTGAATCTGCCGCGACTATGAAGAAGCCGGATTTGGTTCAGGCCATCGGCGACCTCCAGGCTTCAAACCGCGATGCCGCTAAAGCTGAACGCGAAGCACGCCGAGCCGAGCGTGATGCTCGTCGCAAAGGTGGAAATAAGAACTCCAACAACAATTCAAATAATAATTCCAGCAGCAATCAGAGCGATTCTGATGATGGCGAAAACCAAGGCTCTAATCCGAATGATGCATCTGATGCAGATGTAAATAAGAAGGAGTGGAGCGGTGGTGGCAATAACCGCAATGATCGCCACAATAATCGTCGAGATCGCGGAGATCGCGGAGATCGCAATAACCGATTTAGAGATCGCGGAAATCGCGAAGAGCGTGAAATCGTAATTTCTGAAGATGATGTGCTTCTGCCTGTTGGCGGATTGCTAGATATTCTAGAAAATTATGCATTTATCCGCACTGGTGGTTACTTAGCTAGCCCAAATGATGTCTATGTCTCACTTCAACAGGTACGTCGCTATGGCTTGCGTAAAGGTGATGTATTAACTGGATCAGTTAGACAACCTCGCGAAGGTGAGCGCAAAGAGAAGTTCAATGCGCTTGTGCGCGTTGAAACAGTAAATGGCGCTGACCCAGAGAGTTCAAAGGCTCGAATTGAATTTTCAAAACTCGTTCCGCTATATCCGCAAGAGCGTCTCCGTCTAGAGACGGAACCAAATATTTTAACTACTCGCGTAATTGACCTGATCTCACCAATCGGTAAAGGGCAACGTGGGCTAATTGTTTCACCACCAAAAGCTGGTAAGACAATGGTTCTACAGGCAATTGCAAATGCAATAACTACAAATAATCCAGAGTGCCATCTAATGGTTGTATTGGTAGATGAGCGCCCAGAAGAAGTTACTGATATGCAGCGCTCGATTAAGGGTGAGGTAATTGCCTCGACTTTCGACCGACCTGCAGATGACCACACTTCTGTTGCCGAGTTAGCGATTGAGCGGGCAAAGCGCCTAGTTGAACTTGGCCACGATGTAGTTGTTCTACTCGACTCAATTACCCGTCTTGGTCGCGCCTACAACATTGCCGCTCCAGCATCAGGTCGAATCTTGTCTGGTGGTGTTGATTCAGCAGCTCTATATCCGCCAAAGAAATTCTTTGGCGCCGCCCGAAATGTAGAAAATGGCGGCTCACTAACAATTCTTGCTACTGCGCTAGTTGATACTGGCTCAAAGATGGATGAGGTTATCTTTGAAGAGTTTAAGGGAACCGGAAATATGGAACTCATCTTGAACCGTAAATTTGCAGATAAGCGAATTTTCCCAGCCGTTGACGTAGTTGCATCTGGTACTCGCAAAGAAGAGATTCTTATGGGCACTGAAGAGCTAAATATTGTCTGGCGTCTTCGCCGAGTCCTACACGCACTTGAACCACAACAAGCACTCGAACTGCTTCTTGAGAAGATGAAGGGCACAAAATCGAATGTCGAGTTCTTGATGCAGATCCAGAAGACCACAACTTCTGAGAATGGCACTTCAACGAACGGCTCCTAATTCAATCAGGTACGAATATCTTTTCGATTCAAAATAACGAAACTTAAGCAGTAGAGAATTATGGTTCCGGATAATAGTTTTGTCATGCCTGGCCAATCCGGGCCGCTAAAAAGAACATTTCCGCCTAAGGCCCAGTGAAATGGGTTAATTGGTGTGAGAAATTCAAAATCATTCACTAATGGAGCGATGGAATAGAAAACGAAGAAAAGTAAGCCAATTGCTGAACTTGCGCCAAGAGAGACGCCTTTCTTGCCGGTCAACGCGCCAAAAATATAGCCAACTCCAGAGAAGAAGAGTCCAATAAGGGTACAAGAAATCGTTCCCCAAGCCAAGAAACTCAAATTAATTTCCATATCAACCAGGCCGGACCCGATATAGATATTGAGATAGGTGACAAAACCTAAAATGAAAAGTACGGAGACGGTGGCTGCCATTTTGCTCGCCATAATTTTGCTTCTACTGATAGGCATTGAAAAAAGCAGATCTGCCGTGCCTTTTTCTTCCTCATCTGCAGTTGCACTTGCGCCAAAAGTCGCCCCGACGGCGATTAATACAAGAGGAAGTATCATGCTATATAACTCGGTACTTAAGAATCCAGGACCGGAGGTGTAATCCTCCATTCGAAACATTTTCTTTATGGCATCGGGGTAGCTATCTATGAATTTTTGGAAGACTTGACCAGACTTGGAAATGGTCGGATAGATGGATAGCTGAATGGTTGTCATCGTGACCAAGACACCAGCCCAAGAAATCAAAGACTTCCAGTGATCTCGCCAGGTTTTGAAAAATAAGGTCAGCATCATTTTGACACCTGTGCGCCAACTAGTTGTAGAAAAATCTCATCGAGTGATGGCTCGTGCGTTCGGACACTTTGCAGGCCATGAGCAAGGGCAACAGTAAGCAATTCTTTCTCTGACCCGAGCATGGTGCACCGTAAACGCTGAGTTTTCACCATGATGTCTTTGACTCCAGAGACGCCTTCGAAATCACGAAGAGAGATTGGCTTGTCGAAGTACAGGTCAATTGTTCTAACTGCCCGCTCCTTGAGCACTGAAATTTTTTCTACAACAACCAGTTTTCCTTCATTTATGATTGCTACGCGGTCTGCTAGATGCTCAACTTCACTGATGACGTGAGATGACAACATCACTGCCGCCCCTCGCGCCTTAGTTTCATCAAGAATATCTTCAAACTCACGTTGTACTATGGGGTCTAAGCCGCTGGTTGGTTCATCGAGAAATAGTGCAGCAGGTTCGTGCATAAAGGCTTGAATCACTCCGACTTTTTGTCGGTTGCCTTTCGAGAGCTCGGAAATATGGCGATGCAAATCAAGATTTAGCCGATCGGCATACTCTCTAATTTTGGTATCACAGTTGATTCCACGTAATTTCCCGAGAAATTTCAAATATTCCCATGGCGTGTAGCCCTTATAAATTGAGAGTGCTCCAGGCAGATAACCAATTTTTGATCGTAACTCAAGGTTATTTTCCAGAGCATTAATTCCTAGTATCTGAGCCGAACCGCTCGAAGCCTTGATTAATCCGACAAGAGTTCTAATCGCAGTTGTCTTTCCTGCCCCATTTGGTCCGAGAAAACCAAAAACTTCACATGGATTAATAGTGAGTGAAATATTCTCAATGCCACGACTGGAACCGTATCTCTTAGTGAGATTTTCTAAAATAATCGCTGGTTTATTACCCACCTCTTCAGTGTAATCCTCGCAGCATTGGGCATCGAGAATATGAGTGGTAGCGGTCGGGGCCAGATCTATTTGACCAATCATTTGCTCATGATTTGAGGCCGGCCCTAGGGTGGATTTCCAGAATCCAGTCCCAAAGGGCTATCCTTCAACCTCGTACTGGTTCCCGGTTCACCACCGATCCAGTCAAAACCTAGGAGATATGAAAATGAAAAACGAAATTCACCCAAATTACGTAGAGACCAATGTTACTTGTGGTTGTGGCGAAGCATTCACAACTCGTAGCACAAAAGAGTCTGCTTCAATCTACGTTGAAGTTTGTTCAGTTTGCCATCCGTTCTATACCGGCAAGCAACGTATCCTAGATACTGGTGGCCGTGTAGCTAAGTTCGAAAAGCGTTTCGGAGCATCTACAACTAACTAGCTTTCTTAAAAGACCGCAACGTCCTGCTTAAATCTGCAGACGGGCGGTCTTTTTTATTTCCATAGCAATATTTCCAAAGTAATTTAAAGTAATAGAGAGGCAGGAATTAGAGATGGCAGCAGCAGCAACGTCTGATCGTTTTGCCTCGGTTCATGCGCTCTTGGCAGAGTATGAAGTTCTAGAAAAAGAGATGGCAGATCCATCAATCCACTCTGATCAGGGTAAAGCGCGCCAACTTGGGAAGCGCTATGCCGCACTTGGTCCAGTTATTGCGGGATACCGTGCTTGGAAATCTGCAACTGAAGATTTGGCAGCAGGAAGAGAGATGGCAGTTGAGGATTCGGATTTTGCATCCGAGATTCCAGCGCTCGAAGCTAAGTTACAAGAGACCGAGACCGCGCTAGAAGAGTTGTTGCTACCGCGAGATCCCAACGATGATCGCGATGTAATTTTAGAGATCAAGGCTGGCGCTGGCGGTGATGAGTCAGCCCTATTTGCCGGCGACTTACTTCGTATGTATCAGAGATATGCAGAGCGCCAAGGTTGGAAGACTGAAATTATTGATTATGCCGACTCCGAGATGGGCGGCTACAAAGAGATCTCAATGGCAGTTAAATCAAAAGGGATTGCCGAAGTCGGAAAATCACCATATGCAAAGTTGAAATTTGAAGGTGGCGTTCATCGAGTACAACGCGTTCCAGAGACTGAATCTCAGGGAAGAATTCATACCTCTGCTGCAGGTGTTCTGATTTTGGCTGAAGCAGATGAAGTGGATATTGATATTCGCCAACAAGATTTAAGAATCGATGTCTATCGCTCATCTGGCCCAGGTGGCCAATCGGTTAATACAACTGACTCTGCCGTTCGAATTACCCATATTCCAACTGGTGTTGTGGTCTCGTGTCAGAATGAGAAATCACAGCTACAAAATAAAGAGTCAGCAATGCGAATTTTGCGGGCACGACTTTTGGCTCATGCCCAAGAACAAGCCGATGCATTGGCGATGGCCGAGCGTAAATCACAGATACGAACCGTGGATCGCTCTGAGCGGATTCGCACCTACAACTTTCCCGAGAATCGCCTCAGCGATCATCGAGTAAATTTCAAATCAAATAATTTAGATGCAGTATTAAATGGTGAATTGGATCCGGTAATCGATGCTCTGCTTGAAGCAGACAAAACTGCGAAATTGGCATCAGGTGATCGTTAAAGAGCTTTTAAAGTTGGGCAAGGACCAGCTTTCTTCGAAAAATATTGCTCCAGTTGAAGCTGAACTTTTATTGGCACATGTTCTGGGCGTCAATCGAATGGAGCTCCACGGTCGGATTATTGAATTAAGTGGCGATGAAGAAATTGAGACTAGAGAGCTCTTTAATCAAGTTCTTGCAGAGCGGCTCACTGGTAAACCAACTCAATATATTGTGGCCAGTGCGCCATTTCGCTATCTTGAATATGAAGTTGGACCTGGCGTACTTATTCCACGACCAGAGACTGAAAGTTTAGTTGATGAAGTTCTACACCAACTACATACCTTTGCAGATCCAGTTAGCTTAATTGATCTAGGTTCGGGATCTGGAGCAATAGCAATATCTATTGCATCAGAGACTGCAGGCAAGAAAGTTGTAAATGTAATCGCCGTTGAAAAATCAGAGGCGGCTATAAAATGGCTCGAGAAAAATATTGCAAAACATGATGTAAGTGTTCGAGTAGTACAAGGCGATGTAGCCAACGCACTTAAGGGCATAAAGTGTGATGTCGTGATTGCAAACCCGCCTTACCTGCCAGATGGTGCCCAAATTCCAGAGGAGCTAAATTTCGAACCAAGTGTCGCGCTCTTTGGTGGTCCAATAAATGGAATGAGTGCGCCGGCAATCTTTATCACAGCAGCGGTGAGATTGCTAAAACCAGGTGGCCTCTTAGCTATCGAGCACAATGAACTTCAGGGTCCGCTAATCGCAGCAGAATTGGCGCCAGATTTTGAGAGCATTGCCTGCCACCGCGATTTAACAGATCGACCTCGATTTACAACTGCTCGCCGAAGAATCTAGCCAGGAGGTAGGATTTAGAAATGACTGCACCTACATTTCAAGGAATTGACCCAACTACTGGAGAGGAATTTGGGGATCAGTTCTCAGAGATGAGCGCATCTGATGTCTCCGGTCTAGTTTCGAAAGCTGTTGCTGCAAAGAGCGCATTTGCTAATACGACACCAAAAGTTCGCGCTGCTGCGCTTCGAGCTATTGGCGCCGCGATCGAAGAGTCTCGTGAAAAATTAATTGAAGTAACAATGCGCGAAACTGCGCTTCCAAATGCCAGGCTCTCTGGCGAACTCTCGCGCACCGTCTTTCAATTAGAACAATTTGCAAAACTAGTTGAATCTGGCGCGCACTATCAAGCAATTATTGATCGACCAGATCCAAATTGGGTTCCTGCTCCTCGCCCAGATATCCGGCGAGCAAATCAAGCGCTCGGCGTTGTTGGAATTTTTGCCGCAAGTAATTTCCCATTTGCATTCTCAGTAATCGGTGGTGATAGTGCATCAGCGCTAGCCGCTGGCTGCCCAGTAGTTGTCAAAGCTCATCCATCACATCCAAATACCTGTCGAATAATGCATAAGGCTGTAGTAGCAGGCTTAGCAAAGGTTGGAATTTCAGCAGATGTCTTCGCCCTTGTTGAAGGAGTTAATCCAGAGATCACACATTGGATAGCAAGTCACCCAGATATTACCGCTATTGGTTTTACTGGATCAGGAAAAGTTGGAAAGATTTTGATGGATATTAGTTCAAAACGAGAAGTTCCAATCCCGGTCTTTGCCGAGATGGGAAGTCTCAATCCGGTTTTCTTCACACCAAAAGCACTTGCAGGTAAAGCTGGCGACTTAGCAAAAGCCGCTATCGATTCCGCGACGCTAGGTTCAGGTCAATTCTGTACTAAGCCCGGAATTTTAATTCTCCCAACCGGCAGCGAAGGAGATGCATTTGTCACAGAGATTGAAAGCTATCTCGCAATGATTGCAGTTGCCCCTCTTTTAAATAAGGGCATTTCTGAGCGATTTAGTTCAGCTGTTACTGAGCTTTCTAAAAATTCAACGTTAAAGATTTTCGCTGGCAAAGCTACAGATAATGGCTTTGGAGTAAGGCCGACAGTCTTTGTTGTGGATTGGGCCGATGCCTTTAAAAACAGTGAGCTATTAGAAGAGCACTTTGGACCAACTACGGTAATTATTCGCGCAGATTTTGCTAAATTTTTAGATGTAGCCGGAAAGCTCGAAGGCCAACTCACTGCAAGCTTGCACGTAACAGAGGGTGAAGGCCAGAGCCAAGATGTCTCCAACCTCATCGACGCTCTTAGCCAACTTGCGGGGCGCGTAATTATGAATGGCTTCCCAACAGCAGTTGCAGTAACTGCCGCGATGCAACATGGTGGGCAATTTCCAGCATCTTCCACCCATACAACTTCAGTTGGGCTAGATGCGATTTATCGCTTCCTGCGTCCAGTCGCATATCAGAATTTCATCGATGCACTGCTTCCACCAGCGCTGCAAGAGTCCAATCCACTAGAAATTAATCGGGTGACAAATGGTTGATCTATCTAAAGCGTTCGATGCTGCAAATAGCGCAGTTGCCACTGAAATCGATGCGCTAAATTCCTTTGCTAAAAACTTAGCAGATAATTTAAGCCCAGCACTTGAAATACTTTTATCGTGCAAGGGACATGTAGTAATTGCCGGACTTGGTAAATCAGGGTTAGTCGGTGCCAAGATTGCAGCGACGCTAGCAAGTACTGGCACGCCCTCCTTTTTTATGCATGCCACAGATGCGCTGCACGGAGATTCTGGCGCCTTAACTCCTGATGATGTTCTAATTGCAATCTCAAATTCAGGTGAGACATCAGAGGTAAATGCCCTGACTGCGATGGCTAAAGGCTGGGGCAATAAGATAATTGCAATTACTAAAAACGTTGATTCAACGCTAGCCAAGAGCGCAGATGCTGTTATTAGTATCGCATTCGAGAAGGAAGCTGATCCGCTAAATCTGGCGCCAACAACTTCAACAACGCTGACAATTGTTGCTGGTGATGCGATTGCAAGTGCCCTAATGGCGCATCGAGGATTTACTCCAAAAGATTTTGGCAAACGCCATCCTGGTGGCTCTTTAGGTAAAGCAACAAATGGGTAAGGCAGCAAATAAGTGAAACCACGCGTAACTACTCTCGGAAGTTTCATGATGGATCTAGTTGCCTATACGCCACGGCGACCTAAGAGCGGTGAGACTCTTCGCGGAGATAGCTTTGCAATTGCACTTGGTGGCAAAGGATTTAATCAAGCAATTTCCGCCGGCCGCGCAGGTGCCCAGAGCGCGATGCTTGGAAATCTTGGTACCGATGGTTTCGGCGATGACTTCATGAAAGCTTTTGTTGCTGAAGGAGTGCAGGCCACAGATATTGAGCGAAGTGCTGATCTCGGCACTGGCGTCGGGCACATTTCGGTGCAAACGTCAGATGGCGATAATTCAATTATCATCATTCCACAAGCAAATGATTTAGGCGATTCTAATTACATTTCACGGCACGCAAAAACTATTATCGAATCTGATGTATTACTACTTCAACTTGAACTTCCAATAGATGGAAATTTAGCTGCGGCCAAATTAGCAAAAGATAATAACGTTACAGTCGTGCTTACTCCAGCCCCGGTTGCTCCGCTAACTGGTTGGCAGGGCTTAGTCGATGTAGTCGTTCCAAATGAGGGCGAAGCTGCCGAATTAACCGGAATCGAAGGTGATGTTGCAAAGCAAGCTGATGCACTTTCAAAGCAGCTGGGGTGTGAGCGGATTGTTATCACTCTTGGCCCTAAGGGTGCATATGTGAGAGATGGCAATCGCAGCGAGACAATTTCGGCGCCAAAGGTAACTGCCATCGACACAATCGGCGCGGGTGACACGATGTGTGCCAACCTCGCAACAAGATTGGCCGCTGGCGATGACATCTTTACGGCTACCCGCTTTGGCGTTTATGCTGCCACCTTGAAAGTAACTCGAAGGGGAGCGGCAATGGCATCGCCAACACCAGAAGAAGTTGCAAAATTTATTGCCGAAAATAATTAAGATAACCGATAGAAATAACTATAAGGAGCGAAAATGAAATACACCGGAATCATCAATCGTGATATCTCTGCAATGGTTGCTAGAACTGGCCACTTTGATCGCATAGTTATATCTGATGCTGGCTTTCCAGTCCCAGCTGGTGTTCCATGTATTGATCTTTCCATGGGCGCAAATCTCCCAAAGGTTACTGAAGTTTTAAAGATGCTAACTCTTGAGCTACCGATTGAACAATTCTGGTTTGCAAGTGAGATTCAACCAAGCGCCGATGAACGAGCTAAAGAGCTCTCCGCAATCATGACTAAAGCCGAATGCATCCCATTGCCACATGCCGATTTCAAGAAATTGGCTTATGGCGCAGTCGGAGTTATCCGAACCGGTGATTACCTAGCTTGGGGCAATGTAATGGTTGCATCAGGTGTTGCTTACTAGCTCTCTAAAACTGCCATTGCAGCGTTATGCCCAGGAATACCGCTAACCCCACCGCCACGAATAGCTCCTGCGCCACAGATAAATATGCGTGGGTCATCGGTTTCTACGCCCCAACTTGGCTTAGAACCATCTTGGCGAAATGGAAAGCTCAAATCTTTATGGAAAATATTTCCCCTGGGTAGCCCGATTTCATCTTCGATATCGAGCGGTGATTTAACTTCGATTGCTGCAATTAGATTCTCAATTGGCTCAACTAGATAATCATTTAGTGACGCAAGCGCGGCAGTAAGAGCGGCTTGCTTTGCCCCTTTATTGTCAGCATCAAATAACGATGCCGGAGTATGTAACCCAAATAAGGTGAGCGTGTGATAACCAGCGCTACGTAACTCAGGGCTCAAGATAGATGGATCGGTAAGGGTGTGGCAGTACATCTCTATCGGAATCCGAGATGGCATGGCACCACCTTTTGCTTGCTGATAAACATCTTCTAGCGCCGAGAACTCTTCATGAGCATGGAAGGTGCCAGCAAAAGCCAACCTTGGATCAATTCCAGATTTTAATTCTGGTAGCTTAGTTAGAAGGATATTAATCTTTAACTGCGAGCCATCAAGACTCTTTGGCGCTGGTTTATCTCGTAATTTTGCCAGCACTTGGGGGGCGACATTACTAAGCAAATACTTAGAGCTAATTTGAGATCCATCTTCTAAAGTCAACTGCACACCTGCTGAATTGGACTCAACTGAGGCGACCCTGGAATTTACTCTGATATCAACGCCACTCTGAGTTGCTACCCGGTGTAATTCACCGACAAGTGCTCCCATGCCACCCTTTGGAACTTTCCATTCTCCGGTTCCATTTCCAATTAGGTGATAGAGAAAACAGATATTTGCTTGTAAGTCAGATACAGATGCAAAGGTTCCGATTAGAGCGTCAGTTGCAATTACTCCCTTTATGACATCATCTGTAAAACGCTCAGAAATTATTTCACCAATCGGCCGCTCAATTAGGTAGCCCCAAACTTCAGGCATATCAATTAGATTCTTGAGCTCACTCTTCGTGAGCAATGGCGCAAGCATCGTTGGCGCAATTCGCTTCGCAAATTCTGCAATCTCACCATAGAAATTCTTCCAAGCTTGAAGATCA
>DFDL01000072.1 GCA_002367715.1 Actinobacteria bacterium UBA3028 | reverse complement strand
GGTTCAAATCCTCTCGTCTCCGCCAGTTTTACTTCAGATAGAGACCCAGCTCTTTTGGGAAGAAGACTTAAGTATTGCTAAACAAGCCTCTACCGCTGCTCGTCCATCCTCTCCTTTGCCTATTGTGCAAGACTTTCCTTCTATTAGATCAATTAGAGAGCAAATCTGATCGCTGTATGCCTGCATCCTTACATCGCTAAAAGCAGAGTTAGCACCTTCGTGACCGACAGAGGGCTGTTGAGAGACAGTATGCCAACCATTTACATCGGAGAGCTTTAATTCCCCATAAGGGTCGAGATCTATCAAGCCTTTCGTGCCCATAATTCTTATCCTGTATTCCTCTCCAATAAAAGCTGGAGCTGGAAGAGCGCGACTGGAAAAAAGAGAGCAAATAGCGCCATTTGAAAATTCTAAAAGCGCCATAGTTGTATCTTCAACAACAATTCCGGGAGTTAAGGTTTTTGAAAAAGCAGATACGGTTGTTACTTCAGCATCCATAAACCAACGCAAGAGATCAACTGCATGTGGAGCGCTGTTAAGGATATGTCCCAGGGACTTTGGATCGTTCCACCACTTCCAATCACCGCCGAAACCTCCTGATTTCATTGCTCCGGCAAAAGTTGGCATGGAGACTTGGATGGTAGCAATTTGGCCAATAACTCCCTGCTTAACCAATTCTCGAGCCTTATAGTTATTGACACGAAATCTCTGGTGATAACCAACCCCTAAAGCAAGATTATTCTTCAAAGAAAGGGCAATCATTTGATCGCAGTGAGTTTTGTCAGTTGCCATCGGTTTTTCAACCAAAACATGCTTGCCGTTTTCTAGAGCAGACATGGTCTCTTCGAAGTGAAAACTATGTGGAGTTGTGATTACCACAGCATCAATATCTTTTCTTACCAGTAGTTGTTTAATATCTTGCTCATGATCTACTTTGTAATCCTTAGATAGCGCAGATGCGCGACTACCCCCAGCTACCGCTACTAGTTCTGCGCCAGGAACTCGATGGATGGCCTCTGCATGAGTTCTGCCCATATATCCTGAGCCAATAATTCCAAATCTATAAGTTTGCACAATCAACTCCTGACATTGCTTTCTCTATTAAGTAAAGATAGCCTTAAATGAAAGGGTATTGGTTTTTGTAGCTAAGAAAGGTGTGGCTAATTTTGATGCAATCAGTTCATATCAAACGCGAGGAGATACTGGCCAAGGCTTCAAAGGTATTGACTCTGGTTGGCGCGCCCGATGAATTAGCTCTCTCTGTTGCAGAGTCTTTAGTTAAGGCTCAGGAACGTGGGCATACATCCCATGGGATTATGCGACTGACCGAATACGTCGAATTCGTTAAAACCGGCCAAGTAGTTCCATCGGCCCTTCCACTAATGTCTTCGGAGCGCGGAGCAGTAATAAATGTCGATGGTCAATGGGGCTGGGGTCAGGTTGCCTGTAAATTCGCGGTAGATCTTGTTGTTGAAAGAGCGCTGAAATTTGGAATCGCAAGCGTGGCAATTAACTCATGCAACCACATTGGAAGATTAGGCGAATATGTTGAGATGGTCTCAGAGAGATCACTTGTAGCGCTTATGTTCTGCAATTCTGGTCCAAATGTAGCTGCATTTGGCGGCAAGACTCGATTATTTGGCACCAATCCATTCGCAGCAGCTATTCCTTCAAGCGATGGCGATATAGTCATTGACTTTGCAACGGCTGGTACAGCAGAAGGAAAGTTAAGAGTGGCTCATTCAAATGGAGACCAAGTTCCGATTGGTTTAGTTATAACCAAAGATGGCGAGCCAACAAGTGATCCAGGGGCTTTTTATGAGGGAGGAGCACTTCTTCCGTTTGGTGGGCATAAGGGATATTGCTTAAGCCTTCTTATTGATTTACTAGGTGGAGCATTGTCAGGAATCCACCCCGCTATGAATTCTTCTTACAATCTTGGAAATGGCACAGTACTAATTGCAATGGATCCAGATTTCTTTACAGGAAGAGAAAAATTCAATCAAGATATTTCGGAAGCAAAAAAACTTATTAAGGAGTCTCCAGCTATAGATTTAGATTCACCCATTTTACTTCCCGGCGATGTAGAAGAGAATACAAAACGTAAGAATCAGGAATTAGTTGAAATTCCGGCTAAGAATTGGGAGTTAATCATGGAACTAGAAAAGAGTTTGGCACTTACTTAAGTGCGAAGGAATCAAAAAGCCCGAGTGGGTATTTAAACACTGGGAACTATTTGTAGCTTCTGAGTAATCAATAGATGAGGTCAACTGACTTTTCTTGAGACTGCAGCGATACTTTAAATTCCAACAAGACTCGACCAACTAAAAGATCAGCTAACAATACTTCCCATATATTTATCAGAATCAAAAAAGAGGCCTCTGTTACCTAAGAGCGGCCAAACCCTCTTTGGGAGCTCGAAGAATCGAAGTTTTTCCCCTTTGAAATAATAACGTTATTCAACGCACCCTTCCCACCCATTGACTTTTGGGGGTCTTCGTATAGGTTCAGGAAGTGGTCTAGAACAGTTATGTAACTGGAATAGACTGACAAAAAGTTTTTTCTTAAAAAAGGAAGAAACGAAACCCTCGGTCAAGTGAAATTTAAAGGAGTAATTTATGAAGGGAAACCTTAAAAAAGTAGGAGTAGTAATTGCCGCATTTGCTCTGGCAATAACTTCTCTTACAACGCCAGCGACAGCTGACGCAACCACCCTCACCTTCGCTGAAACCCAACAGGGTGGCGTTGGCATCAAGCAAGTTGGGCCACCTTGGTTTAATTCGGGCTCTCTAACACAAATGGTTTTATTCCGTGGCTTGTTTAAGGCTAACCCTAACATGACAACGGTTAAGCCAGATTTAGCATCGAGTTACAAGGTAAGCAAAGATGGTAAAACTGTGACTATCAAAATGAAGTCAGGGCTTAAATGGTCTGACGGCAAAGCGATAACAGTTGATGATGTTATTTGGTCTATCAATTCTGCGCTACGCGTCACCAGAATTAATGCTAATTATTCAAATGCTTTCAAGTTAATTGATGGCGCAAGTGCTGTAACAGCATCGAATAAAGTGAATATGAGTGGCTTAACTGCTAAGGGCGATGAGATAACTATCAAGCTTGGAGCCCCACAGCCATTACTTATTCCTATCCTTGCTCAATTTATGATTTTGCCAAAGCACGTGCTAGAGGATGAAGATTTACTTCGTCTTGACACAAGCAAGTACTGGCTAAATCCAGTTGGCTCGGGCCCATTTAAAGTGGAGACTTTAAGTCCTGATAACTTCATCACCTTGGTTCAAAACGCCAATTATGAAGGGCCTAAGGCAAAAATTACCAAGATAAATGTGGTTGCATCTTCTGCTCTATTGGCAGATGCACGCTCTGGAAAACTTGATTACTTCATCACACAAGATGCGGACACTATCCGAGGCATGAGATCGGTAAACACCTTCAAGAGCTTCCAGACTTCTGGAGCTCCATTTCACAGATATTGGGTGTTCAACTTGTCTAATGCGGATAATCCGCTAAAGAATGTGAAAGCAAGAGAAGCGCTTAAGTATGGTATCGATTGGACAAACATTGTTAAGGCTGCTTATCCTCACGGAAAAGTAATCAACAGCGGAGTCCCTTCAGGCCTACCATTCCACTTGAAGAGCATTCCAAAATACAAATTTAATGTTGCTAAGGCAAAGGCGCTTCTAAAGGAAGCAAATTTTGACTCCAGTAAGACTGTTCGCCTGCGTCACTATCACGCTGGGCCTGCAGACTTAGTCTTCATGAGCGCTGTAGCACAGCAAATGCAAGAACTTGGAATGAAAGTTGAATTGACCAGATTCGTTGGTGATGCAACAACTGAGTTGTACACCAATAAGAACTATGACATCGCGCTTAAGGGGCTCTCAACCTTTGATGTGAGTGAATGGTTCAGCGAATACAGCAATTCAAACTTTGATAAGATCCTTGGAACACAATCCAAGTTTGCTGAATTGAACGCAGAGCTTGCTACTGCTGTGAAATTGAAGCAGAGAGCAGCTGCTCTCAGAGAGCTACAAGAGTTAGAACAGGAAACTCTATTGAAGTTGCCTACATATCTATTGCCTGCTTATGTCTATGTTTCAAAGCGTATCTCTGGTACGCCAACGAAATATGGTCCGCAGCTATATCTATATGAGAACAACTTCCTAAACTGGGTACTTTCTTAAGGCAGAAAGTAATCAGGTAGTTAGCAGTTAGATCAGTGGGTCGGAGTGATTCGACCCACTGATTCTCTTTAATCCGAGTTTCTTAACCTAGTTACAGGAAAGAGCCTTGATAGCTTTTATAATCAGAAGAGTCGCAATTATGATTCCTATGGCACTGGCAATTAGTGCCATCATTTTCTTTGCTTCAAGACTTTCGCCAATCGATCCCCTTAACTCCTTGATATCACCAGATGCTGCAGCCGATGCCACAAACTTGGCTATTCTCAAGGAGAGACTTGGTTTTAACGATCCAATCTTTGTGCAGTACTTCAATTGGCTAATCGAGATATTTAGAGGGAACTTTGGCTATAGCATCCAAAGCGGCCAACCCATTTCTGAGATATTGGCTCTTAGAATGCCGGCAACATTGGAATTGGTGCTCGCTGCCTTGATAATCTCAACAACTCTTTCTTTGCTGATTGGCTTAGTGGCAGGAGCCAACCGAGGTGGGCTAACAGATAAGTTTTCTCGTGTTTTAGCAGCTATCGGTATTTCAGTTCCAGATTTCTTTATTGGATTGGCACTTTTAAATATTTTCGCTTACAGAGTCAGTTTGCTTCCAACGGGCCAAAGAATCTCCCCAGGGCAAGTAACTTTTATAGATCGCCTACCTCATCTAATTCTGCCAGTAGCAACTCTGAGCATAGCTATGCTTGCAGTGTTAATTAGGTATACCCGAAATTCTGTTCTGGACACAATTAATCGAGATTTTGTTAAAACTGCGCGCAGTAAAGGTTTGCCCGAATGGAAAGTGATGTGGAGCCATGTTTTCCGAAACTCTTTAGGTCCAGTCATGGTTTTAATAGCTTTTCGTCTGCCGCTATTGGTAGGTGGAGCGGTATTAGTAGAAGCAGTATTCCAATGGCCAGGTATCGGCAAAACGATTGTCGAGGCGGTAACAGTTTCTGATTACCCAGTAATTATGGTGGTAAGCCTCTTAATTGCCGTAGCTATTCTCTTTGCTAGTTTTTTGGTCGATATCGTCAAGTCTATTTTAGATCCGCGAGTTAGGTTAGGGGCAACAATAGAATGACAGAGAAAGTCCCTAGCACCGCACGTTTATTGGTGAGAAATTTTGCTGGAAACTTAACCGGCATGTTTGGACTATTAGTGATATTTCTTATTATCACCTCAGCGATATTTGCTGAAGAAATCTCTGGCTACAATCCAAATTTAATGGATGGCATGAGTACTAGTCTCTCGCCATCTACAGATCATCTGATGGGAACTGATCAATTAGGCCGTGATGTATTTAGTAGAGTTCTATACGGCGGGAGAAACTCAATCCTCATAGGTATTACTGCATCGTTTTTAGGCAATCTAATAGGAACTGTGCTTGGAGCTATTGCGGGATATTTGGGAGGGAAAATCGATACGGTATTGATCCGTATTTCTGAACTCTTTATGACTTTTCCACAATTGGTGCTTGTTCTGATATTTGTGACAATTATGGGGCAAGGGGTAAATAACGTGATCATAATTTTCGCCCTCACTGGGTGGATGACGACTCTAAGATTAGTTAGAAGCGAGTTTTTGTCTTTAAGAGAAGAGGCTTTTGTCGAGGCTGACAGGGCATTTGGATTTTCTAAGAAACGAATAATTTTCCGCCACCTTTTGCCAAATACAATGAGCCCGATTGTTGTTGCATTTACGATAAATATAGCTATTTACATTATTGCTGAGGCAGGGCTTTCATTTCTAGGCCTTGGGGTACCAGTGACAACTCCTACTTGGGGAAACTTATTATCTGCAGCTCAAGCCCCAGTAGTTGTAGAGCAATACTGGTGGCTCTGGGTTTTCCCAGCTGTAGCAATAATTGCATTTGTTACAGGAGTAAATTTTGTGGGAGATGGTTTAAGAGATGTACTTGACCCAAGGCAGCGAACAAATGCAAAGAATAAGACTTTTGCAGCAACTTTAAGAGAGAAGCTTTTTGGCTCTAGAAAGCAAACAATTGAATAATATCCTCGAACTGAAAGACGTTAATGTAAGTTTCACTGTCGAATCTTCAAGCCTTCACATTTTGCGCGATGTCTCATTACAAGTTCCTAGAGGCTCATTCCTTTGTATTGTTGGAGAGTCTGGATGCGGGAAGTCTGTAACAGCACAAGCTATTGTCCAATTGCTGCCCGATAATGGAAGAGTCGACTCAGGATTAATTAGTTATTATGAAAATGACCAAGCTACAGAATTAAATAAACTTGAGAAATTCGGCAGGGAGATGCGAAGTTTTCGCGGCGCTAAAATAGGGATGATTTTTCAAGACACACTTTCATCTTTAAACCCAGCCCATCGAGTGGGGCGCCAGGTAGCAGAGAGCCTTCTTCAACACCACAACTTATCTAAAGATGAGGCAAAAGAGCGCGTTATTGAATTATTTAGAAAACTTGGAATTCCAGATCCGGAGCGCCGCTATAACGCCTATCCCCATGAATTCTCTGGTGGAATGAGGCAGCGAGTTATGATCGCAATCGCGACCATCTGCGAACCAGATTTGGTTATTGCTGATGAGCCAACAACCGCTCTAGATGTCACGATACAAGCGCAAATAATGACTCTTCTAAAGAATTTACAGAAGAGTGCGAAGAGAACTTTTATTCTAATTACCCACAATATGGCGCTTGTTTCTGAGGTCGCAGATCATGTTGCAGTTATGTATCTTGGAAGAGTTGTGGAATACGGCAGCGTAGACCAAGTTTTACGCACTCCACGCCATCCCTATACCCAGGCTCTACTTCAAAGCGTTCCTTCTTTAGATGCTGACAAGAGTGTTGAGTTAAAAACAGTTGATGGGCAGACCCCATCTCCAGCCGAGGTAACAAAAGGATGCGAGTTCGCAGAGCGTTGTCTATTCGCCACAGATACCTGTAGAGATCAAATCATTCCTCTTATGACTTTTCAAGGAAATCATCAAGTGCGTTGCATTCGATTAGATGAGAAAGGTAATTTACCAAAGCAAAATAAAGCGGGGTCTAATGTCTAAAGAAATTGTTTTTACAGAACCTCTTTATCAAGCCAAAGGGATAAAAAAGTACTTTCCAGTAACTGGAGGAGTGCTGCGTCGAAAAATTGGTGAAGTAAAAGCACTTGATGGAGTAGATCTGGATATATACCGAGGCGAAACCATATCGATCATTGGAGAATCAGGCTGCGGTAAAACCACGTTAGGAAGAATGTTGGCTGTTCTCCAAAAACCAACTGGTGGTGAACTCTCGTTTGATTTCGGGGATGGCTTAAAGAATGTTGTTGGTTTAAATCGGACTGAAGAATTAGCTTTCCGAAGAAGAGTCCAAATGATTTTTCAGGACCCCTACACCTCATTTAATCCAAGGCAGAGAGTGGGAGCTGCAATCGATGAGGTCCTCCAAGTACATGGGATGAAAGATCCAGAGGAGCGTTTCTCCCGTATAAAAGAGTCTTGTGAGATGGTAAATATGCGAGTTGAATACCTCCAGCGTTATCCACATGAGTTCTCAGGTGGTCAAAGACAACGATTAGCAATAGCGCGCTGTCTAGCTATTAGGCCAGAGCTAATCATTGCTGATGAAATTGTTTCAGCGCTAGATGTCTCCATTCAGGCTCAAATAATCAATCTCCTACGGCAGATTCAAAGAGAGACTGGATTGTCATTTGTCTTTATCACCCATGATGTTGCCGTGGCACGATATGTTGGTCATCGAATTGCAGTTATGTATCTAGGCTCGGTTGTAGAAATTCTTCCCGCTGGCGCTCTTCCAGAAAATGCTGAACACCCATACACAATTGCACTCCTCTCTGCTGTTCCTGATATGAATCTTCAAGGCAAAAAGAAGGAGATAGTTTTACAGGGAGAAGTTCCAAGTCCTATAGATGCGCCAAGTGGTTGTGCGTTCTCTACCCGTTGTCCATATGTCATGGACATTTGCAAAACTACGCGTCCTGTCCTACGCCTTGCCTACGAGGCAGATTCAAGTCACCAAGTCGCATGTCATCTAGAGAAACCACCTATAGGAGCATGAATATGAATAACCTGAACAGTCCAAGAATTCTTAAAGGGGTAGTTCCCCCTGTTTGTACTCCCTTCACCGCTGATTACAGAGTTGATGAAAAGTCTTTGCGTAAATTAATCAACCACTTAATTGACGGAGGGGTTCATGGCTTATTTATTCTTGGCTCCACCAGTGAAGTTGCATATTTAACTGACGAGAATAGAGCAGAAGTAATTAGAATCACAATGGATGAAGTGCAGGGTAGAGTCCCAGTCGTTGTTGGAGCAATTGATACCACCACGCTAAGAGTTATTGAGCACGTAAATACCGCAGTGGCAGCAGGCGTTGAGGGAATTGTTATAACAGCCCCTTTTTATGTAAGAACACATCTTGCAGAGATTGCTAACCATTTCCGATTGGTTAAAAAAGCTTGCCCAAATATCCCTATCTATGCCTATGACATACCAGTTGCAGTGAATGGCGTTAAATTAGATCTTGGAACCATATTAACCCTGGCAAAAGAAGGTGTTATAGGTGGTCTAAAAGACTCATCTGGCAGCGATTCGGGCATACGAGCTGTAATTCTTGAAATAAAGAAATTGAACTTGCCGAGCTTTGTGGTCCTGACTGGCTCAGAATTAACAGTCGACTCAGCTCTTATGTTTGGCGCAGATGGAGTTATTCCAGGCATTGGCAATATTGATCCTGCAGGATATGTAAAAATATATGATCTTGTAAGTAGTGGAGATTATCTTGCAGCGCGTAAAGAGCAGGAACGACTGTTTGCGATGTTTGGACTAGTAGACGTAGGTGCCTCAGATCGGATGGGAAGAGGTTCCTCTGCTATTGGAGCTTTTAAAGCAGCACTCAAACTACTTGGCATCATTGAAGATGCTCGAACTGCTCCACCTGCGATTGCTCTAAACGAGAATGAAGTTGCGGCAATTAAGCCATTTCTGACTCGAGCTGGCCTCAATCTCAAGTAACTAATGGATTACCAGGTACTTGCCTCTAGGGGCATTGGTGGGTATCGCCAATATCGAATCCCTGCGATGGCAGTTACTAATTCAGGGCGAATAATTGCAATTTATGATGCTCGCGTTGATCTAGATGATTTACCAGGGCCGATTGACTTAGTCATTCGAATGAGTGATGACAACGGGGAGAGATGGACTGGCCAAGAAGTTTTTCTGGCAAGTGAAGGAGTTTCTGGGTATGGCGATGCCAGTATCATTTTTGACCCAAATGTTGGCGACAAAGGACGCATAATTGTTTTCTGTCAGTCTTCTAGTCTGGCAAGTTTTTTTGAAAGTTCTTTAGGTTGCGCTCAAGATGATCCAACAGTTGTTCATATATCACTATCAATCTCTGATGATGATGGAGAAACTTGGTCTCACAAGATAGTGACAGAGCAGGTAAAAGACGAGAAAACGCACGGCATATTTGCATCCTCTGGGATGGGTTGCTGCATACCAAATGGCCCATACGCTGGACGCCTGATTCATTCCTTTGTTCTGCGCCGAGGTTCAGAACTATTAGGAGCTCTGGCATTTAGCGACGATCATGGGAACACCTGGAAACTAGGAGCTGAAATTCCATCTGGAAATGAATCAGGGATTGCCTGCCTAAATAATGGAACTATTCTCTTTCACTCACGTTCCACCCCATTACGTTTAAGTGGAAAGTCAGTCGATGGTGGCCAGACTATTTCCGAACTACTCCCTCATCACGAACTACCAGATCCTAGCGATAATGGCTCTTTAGCAACCCTTAAATCAGGAGAGGTTATTTGCACCCATAATCATGATTCAGATTTAAGAAGAAGGACAGTTGCAAAACTTTCAAGAGACGGAGGAGTTACTTGGCCCAGGGCGATTTTATTAGAGTCTGAAAGCTCAGCTTATTCCACTGCTTGCGAGCTAGCAGATGGTCGTATCGGAGTACTTTTTGAAAGACATGGATATACCGAGATGGTCTTTTGTAGGTTCTCGTTAGATGAACTTAAGGAAACAAAAGAAGTATTACCTCTTGAAGTGGATGAAAATGAAATTGAATTTCAAGTTGCTTTTCGATACGTAAGACCAGGTCGAGATAAGCAAGTATTAGAGCGTTTAATTAGTTTAGTGAAACGAAACATTCCAACGGTTGATATGTCAGTTTTCAAATTTTCGGAGCGAAAAGAAATTGGCCCTAATTCTGGATCTGCAAGCGGAGATCCAGTATTTACAAAGGAAGAGTTTGATGAAATCTTAGGGCCAGTTTCTCCCGGTCTAAAGGTAGGAGATGAGCTGAGATTTAGTGGTCGTCTTCAGAATCACAGCCCTCACCTACTCACGGAAATAAAGATAGAGAGCTTATGTGAAGAAAAGGTATCAAGCACAAGTAAGCTATCACCTGGAGATAAGATTACTTTCATGGATTTGCGTTATCGGATTCGGCGCGAAGATCTAGAAATAGGGAAGGTATCTCTGGTCTTCAAGTGGTCAGCCACACACCCCAATCTAGGTTCAACCTCAGGACAAATTCGCCATCAAATTTCAACAAAATCGGGACTATCAATCTAATAACTAGTATTAGGACATGGTCGCTGCAATCGTTCGAGGTCATGGCAAGGCCCTTACGATAAAACAAGGGGAGTAAAGTGCAATTGTTCAGGGTGGCAGTAGTGGGAGCTGGGCCCGCTGGTTATTTCGCCGCGCAAGCGCTACAAGGTCTTCAAAGTGATGACCTGAAATTTGCGATAGATATGATTGAAAAACTTCCAACACCTTGGGG
>DFDL01000046.1:5289-42591 GCA_002367715.1 Actinobacteria bacterium UBA3028 | reverse complement strand
CTTCAACCAGGTAGTTGGTATGCGCTGCCACAATCCCCACAACTCTTTAAGCAGCTTCTAATGGTTGCTGGCATGGAGCGTTACTATCAGATCGCTCGCTGCTTTCGCGATGAAGATTTCCGGGCCGATCGCCAACCAGAATTTACGCAATTAGATATCGAGATGTCTTTTGTCGATCAAGAGGATGTGTTGAAAGTTGCCGAGAAGATATTAGCTCGGGTATTTAAGAAGGTAGCAAATTATGAGATCGTGCTGCCTATTCCAAGAATGACATATTGGGAAGCAATGCGCAGATTTGGTTCCGATAAGCCGGATCTACGTTTTGAACAAGAGTTAAGTGATTGCACGCAATATTTCTCTGCCACAACCTTCCGAGTCTTCCAGGCCGATTATGTCGGCGCAGTTGTTATGCCAGGCGGTGCAAATTCACCAAGGCGCGAGTTAGATGCTTGGCAGGATTGGGCGAAGGCGCGCGGAGCTAAGGGCCTTGCCTACATTTTGGTTGGTGAAGATGGAGTGCTTGGTGGCCCAGTTGCTAAGAATTTGAGTGAGAGTGAGCGCGCAGGTATCGCAGAGCAGGTAGGTGCCAAGAATGGTGATGCTATTTTCTTTGCAGCCGGAGATCAAATCTCATCGCTCAATCTTTTAGGCGCGGTACGTTTAGAAATTGGCAAGCGCTGCGATCTAATCGATGAAGCGGCCTGGAATTTCCTCTGGGTTGTTGATGCACCGATGTTTGAACAGATTGATAGCGCAGATAGCAATAGTGGTTGGACTGCGGTTCATCATCCTTTCACCGGACCTAAACCCGAATTTGCTGAGAGTTTTGATAAGGATCCAGCAAGCGCTCTTGCCTATGCCTATGACATTGTTCTAAATGGAAATGAGATTGGTGGCGGTTCGATTCGTATCCATGATCGTAAAATGCAGGCGCGGGTCTTTAACACTATTGGACTTTCAAAGGAAGAGGCCGAGAGCAAATTTGGCTTTCTACTAGAAGCGTTTAATTATGGACCACCACCCCACGGTGGAATTGCATTGGGATTAGATAGATTGTGCGCCTTGCTCGCAGGGGCTGACTCGATCCGCGAAGTTATTGCCTTTCCTAAAACGGCAAGTGGCGGCGATCCATTAACTGGAGCCCCCACACCCATTACAGAGCCACAGCGCAAAGAGGCCGGAGTCGATTTCAAAGCTGAAGTAAAGAATAAGGATTAATTCGGTGCCAATGTAGTAATTAACGCTAAGCGTGAAAGGTCAATCGGGTAGGCTCTGCATATGGGTCCAGGTGGAATCGCAACAATAATTGCAGCGTCATCGCTTCTCGTGATTGCTGTGGCTCTGGCCTACGCAGTAGTTAGGGTTGGTGGCTTGGTTGATGAAGCAAGAACTTCGATTCGAGATCTGACAATTGAGGTGACGCCCCTATTAGAGGAAGTCACAACGACAGTTGAATTAATAAATGGTCCACTACATAGTATTAATAAGGTAACCAAGACTGTAGAAGATTTGGGAACCAAGATCTCTGAATCAACGGAAAATTTCTTGGATAAGAATAAGATGGCGATGAATGCTGCAGGAGCAATTCTGGCGGTAACGCAGCTGAAGAAGAGTTCGGATTCCAAAAAAGCCGGAAAGGGTAAGAAGAAAAAAGCAGAGAGCTCGAGCCCTAAAGAGGCAAAATCTGAAGTGGAGTCTGAGTAGAAGCGTGAACTCTGCAGAGATCAAATCGCGTTGGTTAAACTTCTTTGAATCTGGAAATAGCCAAGGCCTAGCCCACACAGTAGTTCCTTCGGCCTCCCTAATCGCTGATGATCCAAACCTACTTTTAGTTAACGCTGGAATGGTGCCATTTAAACCATTTTTCCTGGGCGAGGTAAAACCACCATATGCGAGAGCAACTTCAGTTCAAAAATGTGTACGTACCCTTGATATAGATGAGGTTGGAAAAACAACACGTCACGCCTCGTTCTTTCAGATGTGTGGAAATTTCTCCTTTGGTGATTATTTCAAAGAGGGCGCAATCACCATGGCCTGGGAGTTGTTGACTAAACCTGTAAGCGAGGGCGGCTACGGATTTCCAGAGAAGAAACTCTGGGTTACCGTTTTTCAGAACGATGATGAAGCTGCAGATATTTGGCATAAGAAAATTGGCGTTCCAACTGAGCGAATTCAACGGCGCGGAATGGAAGATAATTTCTGGTCCATGGGCGTACCTGGTCCTTGCGGTCCTTGCTCTGAAATTTATTACGACCGGGGGCCTGCATACGGGAAAGATGGCGGACCTATTGCAGATGAGGATCGCTACTTAGAAGTATGGAACTTAGTTTTCATGCAGAACATGCGCGGCGCAGGATCGGGCAAAGAGGATTATCCGATTTTAGGTGAGCTGCCAGCTAAGAGTATTGATACCGGTTTAGGTTTAGAGCGCATGGCAGCCCTTCTTCAAGGCGTTGAGAATATTTATGAAATTGATACAACTATGCAGATATTAAATACTGCATCCGAGTTAACGGGTGTTAAATATGGCTCTAATGCTAAGAGTGATATTGCGCTACGTGTTATAGCTGATCATGCCAGAACTTCGATGATGTTAATCGGAGACGGAGTCCTGCCAGGCAATGAGGGTAGGGGCTATGTACTACGCAGAATGATGCGCAGAACGATTCGAAATATGCGAATTCTTGGTGCAAATGATCCGACATCAAAAGAATTAGTTGCCTCAGCCATTGGAGCTATGGGCGCTCAATATCCAGAGCTAATCGAAAACCAAGAGCGCATCACCGCAGTTACGGTAAATGAAGAGGAGTCATTCCTAACAACGCTAAAGAGTGGAACTCAGATCTTCGATGTAGCAGCCGCAGGGGCTAAGAAGAGCCAGGCGATAAAATTAGATGGCGATACCGTGTTCAAGTTGCACGATACTTATGGCTTTCCCTTTGATTTAACTCTCGAGATGGCATCTGAACAAGGGCTGAAGGTAGATGAGGAGGGTTTCCGTCGTCTTATGCGGGAACAGAAAGATCGTGCAAAGGCTGATGCCAGATTAAAGAAATCGGGCCATACCGATTTGAGTGAATACCGAAAAATTTTAGTTGGTGCTGGTGCCACACAATTTACTGGTTACAGCGAGATGAGCAGTGAGGCAAAAGTTGTAGGAATACTTATCGATGGCAAATCTGTTTCAGAGGCCGATATAAATAGCGATGTCGAAATTGTTCTAGATCGCACACCGTTTTACGCGCAAGGCGGAGGGCAGCTACCAGATGGTGGTCTAATAACGCTAGCCAATGGCGCAGTTGTTGAAATTGATGATGTACAGATTCCGGTTCCCGGTTTATATATCCATCGGGGTCAGATCATCTCTGGAAGTGTTGACCTAAATAATTCAGCTCTAGCTGCAATTGATATTGAGCGACGCCTAGCTATTTCTAGAGCGCATACTGCAACTCATATGGTTCATAAGGCTTTCCGCGAAGTTTTGGGGGAGAGCGCAACACAGGCCGGTTCTGAGAATTCACCAGGAAGATTCAGATTTGATTTTCCATCGACCGGCGCTGTTCCTGAGAGCGCGCTGGAAGAGGTCGAGGGTCGCGTAAATAATTTGTTACTGGAAAATTTGGCTGTAACTGCGAAGGTAATGACACAACCAGAGGCTAAAGCAATGGGGGCCATGGCGCTCTTTGGTGAAAAATATGGTGATCAGGTGCGTGTAGTCAGTGTTGGTGAGTGGGCACACGAGCTCTGCGGCGGCACGCACGTTCAATCCTCTGGTGAGCTGGGAATAGTTAAATTACTCTCGGAGTCATCAATTGGAGCCGGTGTAAGACGGGTTGAAGCGTTGGTCGGTCGAGATGCTTTTGGCTTTCTGGCTAGAGAACATTTATTACTGAACTCATTAACGCAATTAGTAAAGGGCAGTCGAGTCGAAGAGTTACCAGCCAAGATTGCAGATTTGATTGAGAGATTGCGAAGCGTAGAGAAAGAGCTAGCAATATTTAAGATTGCGCAAATACTTGCCTCTGCTAGTTCTTTAGTTTCAAAGAGTGAGAAAATTTCTGGACTAGAGGTTATCAGCGCTGAATTAGAGCCAGATATTTCGGGAGATGACCTGCGAACTATCGCGCTGGATTTAAGAAATCGCGTAACGGGCGGGGTAATTGTGCTTGCTTCCAAAGGTGATGAACGCTCTACTTTAGTAGTGGCATGTTCGAATGAGGCAGTGGCCATTGGCATAAAAGCCGGTGCGCTCGTGAAAGCTGGTTCGCAAATTCTTGGCGGGGGTGGCGGTGGCAAGGATGATTTTGCGCAAGGTGGTGGGATAAACCATCAGGAGATAGCCAGTGCACTTAGTGCAATTAAAAAGCTGGTAGGACAAGCTGCAGGTAAATAGGTGAGAGCGGGAAGGCGAATCGCCTTTGATTATGGTGATGTACGAATTGGTGTCGCTATAAGCGATGCATCTGGGTTGCTAGCACTTCCCCTAGAGCATATTCAAAATAATTCAGATTCCTTATTTAATGAATGTGGCGCACTTTTGGCAGAGCATGAACCGATCTATATTGCAGTTGGTTTTCCACTTCATATGAGCGGAAAAACTAGCGCTAAGAGCTCTGCTGTAGAAGAATTTTGTTCGAAGCTATCGCGTATTGCAAGCGCTCCTATCTATCTGATTGATGAGCGAATGACGACCGTTAGCGCGGGGCGGCTATTGAAGGAAGCTGGGTTGAATAGCAGGCAAGCTAGAACAGAGATTGATTCGCAGGCCGCAGTTGCCATCCTAGATGCGGCGCTTAATCAAGAGCGAATCCAAGGGCAACCGATTATGAAGTATGCAGAATGAATATCAGAAATAGGTTATCTCTTGCAACGATAATTCTATTTATGGCAATTCTTGCAGTAAATAATCTGCTGCCGCAGAAGGATTACCCGGCCAATAAGAGCGGCCCTGAGATTAATTTTGTTGTGGAGAATGGTGAGTTTGGCAGTGCGATTGCTACAAAACTGGTTACCTCTGGTGTGATTAAAAGCGCAGATGTCTTTATCGAAGAGTTCATCTCAAATCCTAAGGCACAAGGGATAAGTGCTGGCGTCCATAGAATTGAGAGCAAGGTACCTGCAACGGTGGCTATTGAACAGTTATTGGATCCCAAGCGTCTGGTCAATCAAGTGATTATACGAGAGGGGACAAATCTAGGTGATGTAATTAAAGTACTTAAAAAGAGTGAGAATATTGATGCCGAGGAATTTTCAAGAGAGAGTCTGCAACTGGTCTCACCACTCTTCCCAGAGCTCTCGAAATCTTTAGAGGGGTCGCTATATCCAGCGCACTATTCTTTTGCTCCAGGCACTTCTTTGATATCAGCGCTAGAGCAGATGGTAGCTAAAGCGAAATCAGTGGCTTCATTTACCGGATTAGACATTGGGTTTGAGGGTTACAACGCTTATGAAGTTCTAACTATTGCCTCTATGGTTCAAGTTGAGGGTGATCCGACTAATTTCGAGAAGGTCGCACGAGTTATTTACAATCGATTAAAGATTGGAATGCCATTGCAGCTGAATGCAACTGTCCAATATGCAAGCAATAAGAGAGGAGAGATTCTGGTTACAAACGAAGATACCAAGATCATCTCGCCATACAACACCTACAGAGTCGTTGGATTACCCCCAACCCCAATATCAAATCCAGGCTCGGCAGCTATCTCTGCATCCTTAAAACCTGCCAGCGGGAGTTGGATCTATTTCATTACAGTTGCTCCTGGAGATACCCGATTCACCAGTGACTTTGAAGAATTTTCAGGATGGAATATGGAGTTCAATAGAAATGTTGCAGCTGGAGTTTTTAAATGATTAAGGCCGCGGTACTTGGCTCACCAATTGCACATTCACTCTCACCAAAGATCCATCGCAGAGCTTATGAATTTTTGGGAATTGCCGGAAGTTATGATGCGATTGAAGTAGGAGAAGATGAGTTAGCGAATTTCTTTGAGTCAGAGCGCAGCCTTGAGTGGAGCGGCTTCTCATTAACTATGCCGCTTAAAGAGGCGGTAATAAAACTTAATTGTGAGGTGTCACAGATTGCAAAGCTCTGCAATTCTGGTAACACCTTGTATCGCCGAGAGTCACAATGGTCTGTGACATCTACTGATTATCTGGCATTTAGGAATCTAGTTAATCTAAAGGGTGGTGAGAAGGTGGCAGTTATTGGTGGCGGAGGCACAGCTAGAGCGGCGATAGGCGCTCTTAACGAGAAGGTCGCGACGGTCGACGTTTTCTTGCGCAATCCCAAAAGGCAGAGCGCACTTGTTGCTGCAGCACCCGACTTACAATTAAAGTTCTTAGAGATGTCTACTCAGTTAAGTGGTTATGACCTAATTATTCAGACTACTCCTGCTGGTGCAATAGATGAGCTACTTGTAACAGAGCTTGAGGTGACTGGAAAGTTACTTGAATGTTTATATATGCCATGGCCAACGAAATTTGCAGAGAGGTATTTAGATGCGCAGCTGGAAGTTATATCAGGGGGTCAACTCTTGGTAGAGCAGGCTATGTTTCAAGTTGAGCTCTTCGCTCATGTGAAAGTAGATTTTGAAGCTATGCGACCCCTACTACTTGCCGAAATTACGGAGTAATCGTTATCCACAGCTGAAATAGGTTGGAATAGATTTGGGTTAAGTTCAAGTAATGCAGACTTGGATATCACTTAGCACCTTCTTCTTTTTTGGAGTTCGAATATCCATAAGCGATCTGCTCCTTCGCAAAATTCGAAATGTTGATCTGGGCTACTTTGTATCCGCCTCCATTCTGGCGAATTTTGAGGAGCTTTCGAATTTCGAATATGAATCACTATTTTGTACGCTAATCACATGTATATCTCTTTACGCTTTTTCTGGTGGTCGAATTGGGGCTGGAGATTTGAAACTCCTTGCTGCGATGTCGATCTGGCGCCTTGATTTTCTAGATTGGCTCTACAGCTTCGGACTCTCTTGGATTCTGGGCGGTATTGTGGCGCTCGTTTTAATGCTGGCTAAGAGAGCTAATTCTGGCAGCATCGCCTTTGGACCAATGATATTTTTTGGATTTGCCATCGGCAGATAGCTAAATACTGCACAAGGATTGGAAGAATCTGAGAGAATAGGAGCTATATTTAGGGATTTGATTAACTTCCATACAGAACTTAGGGGTATATAAATTGATTCGTTGGTTAACTGCTGGTGAATCCCATGGACCTGCTTTAAGCGCAATTTTAGAAGGAATGCCCGCACATATTGAAATTACTACTGAGATGATCGGCGCAGATTTAGCCAGACGTCGCCTCGGCTTTGGCAGAGGCGCTAGACAGAAATTTGAAGCAGATGAGTTATCGATTCTTGGCGGCGTCCGTCATGGCAAAAGTCAGGGTGGTCCGATCTCACTGCAGATAGCTAATTCTGAGTGGCCAAAATGGTCGAAGGTAATGGCCCCAGATATTATTGCCGCAGATGAGCTAGCTGAGCTAGCAAGAAATGCGCCGTTAACTAGACCTCGACCTGGACATGCTGATCTAGTTGGAATGCAGAAGTACGGATTCGATGACGCAAGAGCAATATTAGAGCGTGCTAGCGCAAGAGAGACTGCAGCAAGAGTTGCACTCGGGGCAGTTGCGCGAGCGTTCTTAAAGCAGAGCGTTGGTATCGAAATCATTAGCCATGTTCTCTCTATCGGTAGCGCATGCGCTCCATTGGATTACGCAATTCCAGAGGCAAGTGATCGTGAAAAAATCGATGGCGATCCGGTGCGCGCTGCAGATAAAAAACTAAGCGATGCGATGGTCGCTGAAATAGAGAGCGCACATAAAGATGGTGACACCTTAGGTGGTGTTGTCGAAGTTCTTGCCTTCGGTCTTCCAGTTGGACTTGGATCTCACACTCATTGGGATCGCCGTCTTGATTCGAAATTAGCCGCCGCGCTAATGGGAATTCAAGCAATTAAAGGTGTTGAAGTTGGCGATGGTTTTGAATCAGCTCGCCGCAGAGGATCCAAGGCTCATGATGAGATTGAGAAGAATTCAGCCGGAAAAATTGTTCGGCGAACGGATCGCGCAGGTGGGACTGAGGGTGGCATGAGTAATGGCGAAGTTCTTCGGGTACGTGCTGCGATGAAACCAATCTCAACAGTTCCAAAGGCCCTCGATACTGTTGATGTTGCAACAGGTGAAGCGGCAAAGGCGATAAATCAGAGGTCAGATGTATGCGCAGTTCCTGCAGCTGGAATAGTGGCAGAAGCAATGGTTGCATTGGTGTTAGCTGATGTAGTTTTAGAGAAGTTTGGCGGCGATAGCGTTGCAGAGGTAAGGCGAAATTTCGAGAGTTTCATCGCCAATCTAGGGATCTCCTAAATGCCTAGAGTTGTACTGATCGGGCCACCAGGAGCGGGAAAATCTTCGGTGGGAAGAGCTATCGCACGAATCTTAGATTGCGATGTTCTGGATACTGATATCGAGATTGAGAAGCGCGCTGGTAAAAAAATCTCAGAGATTTTTACTGATGATGGTGAAGCTTCGTTTCGTGCCCTTGAAAAAATTGCCGTCTTGGATGCATTGGAAACTGCGACTGGTGTCCTAGCACTTGGCGGGGGATCAGTTTTAGATATTGATGTGGCGGATTCGCTTCGGAAGAGTAAAATTCCTGTTGCTTATTTACAGGTTTCGATTTCGCAGGCGGCACCTCGAGTTGGATTTAATAAAGAGCGGCCACTTCTGACTATCAATCCTAGGCAACAGTGGATGGCGCTGATGGAAGTTCGAAAACCAATTTATGAAGGACTTGCGACAATGCAGGTAAGTACAGATAATCGGAAACCAGCTGAGGTTGCACAAGAGATCGTAGATAAGCTTGCGAGTGTGTTATGAAATCTATACTTATAAAAGCTGAGCGCGAGTATGAGGTTGCCTTCGAGGCTCCTTGGCGGGACGCTATATTAAATGTAATTAATATTCACAACAAGGTTCTTATTGTAGTTTCAGAAAATTTAGCCGCGCTCATAGGGATCAACGAATTTAGCTCTGCCAAAGTGAAGGTTGTAACTACTCCAGATGGTGAAAGCAGTAAGTCTGAGGAATTTTTGATGCAGATGTGGCGCGAGTGCGCAGATTTTGGTCTCACAAGAAGTGATTGCATAGTTGCAATAGGTGGGGGAGCGACGACCGATGTCGGTGGCTTCGTGGCTGCAACCTGGCTCCGCGGTATCTCTTGGCATGCAATTCCAACATCTTTGGCAGGAATGGTTGATGCGGCTATCGGCGGGAAGACTGGTATCAATAGCAGCTCAGGAAAGAATTTAATAGGTGCCTTTCACTCACCTGATTCGGTGATAATCGATATTACTTTCCTGGAGTCACTTCCAGATCGCGACTTTCAAGCAGGCATGGCCGAGGTAATCAAATGTGGTTTTATAGCTGATCCAGAGATTCTCGAACTCGCAATGAATGCAAAATCTAATATTGCCCAATTGGTGCACCGAAGTGTGCAGGTGAAGGCTAAAGTAGTTAGTTCGGATTTCAAGGAGAGCAAATTGCGTGAAATTCTGAATTATGGACATACCTTGGGACATGCAGTGGAGAAGTTAGAGGATTACAAGTTGCGCCATGGTGAGGCGATCTCAATCGGTCTGATGTTTGCTGCGCAGCTAAGTAGCGTTCGTGGTGAATTAGATGGTGAAACTGTTGCCAGACATAAAGAGCTATTAGAGATCTTTAACCTACCCACAAGTTATTCAAAGAGCGCCTTGCCTGCACTTATGGATTTAATGGCCAGCGATAAGAAGTCGCGGGGAGGTCAGCTACGTTTCATTGGCTTGAAGGGAGTAGGTCAGCCGATGTGGATTGAAGATGTAACTTCCCAGCAGATAGCCCAAGCCTATGAGAGGATTTCACAATGACATCTAAGGGTTCTAAGAAAATACTGGTACTTAATGGACCAAATCTCGGTCGGTTGGATCTTAGAGATTCAAAGATTTATGGCGATTTAGATTTTGCAGGGTTGGCCTCGCTAATCACACAGGCAGGTGCCGAGTTGGGGTTGGTTTGCGATATTAGACAGAGCGATAGCGAAGTTGAAATGATCTCTTGGCTCCACGAGGCTGCAGATAAGAATATTCCAGTAATAATCAACCCAGCAGCTTTCACGCACTACTCATATGCGATTCGTGATGCTGCCGATATGGTTGCAGCGCCGCTAATTGAAGTGCATCTCTCAAATCCAATGTCTCGCGAGGAGTTCCGACACACCTCAGTAATCTCAGGAGTGGCTAATGGAACTATTGCGGGTTTTGGCCCAGACTCATATCGTCTTGCGCTAATTGCAATTTCGCGCATGTAGTTCGGGTATTCTTCTCTTCTTGAGAGCAATAGATATAAGGGCGCGATAAAAGGCTTTAATTTAACTGGAAATGGGATTCGAATTATGGCAACTACAAATGATTTAAAGAACGGCATGACTTTAGATATTGATGGTCAGCTCTGGAACGTTGTTGAGTTTCAGCATGTGAAGCCTGGCAAAGGTCCAGCCTTCGTTAGAACTAAATTAAAATCCGTTATTACTGGAAAAGTTATAGATCGAACCTTCAACGCCGGAGTCAAGGTGGATGTAGCAGTTTTAGAGAAGCGAGATATGACCTTCCTCTATCGCGATGGTGATGATTTTGTTTTTATGGATCAGAAGACTTTCGATCAGATGAATATTTCTGAGCAAATTGTTGGAGATGCGGCAGATTACATGTTAGAAAATTGTGAAGCCAATGTTGCTATCCATGAAGGAAATCCGCTTTATATTGATCTTGCCGCTTCAGTCGAACTTACAGTTACCTATACAGAGCCAGGGTTACAGGGAGATCGCTCCTCTGGTGGTACGAAACCTGCAACTGTTGAAACCGGAATAACTATCCAAGTTCCACTTTTTATAAAGCAGGATGAGAAGGTCCTAGTTGATACCCGGACCGGGGCTTATTTAGGTCGCGCAAACTAGTGAGTGCTCGCCGAAAGGCGCGCAAACGGGCGCTGGATTTTCTATATGAGGGCGAGATGCGAGGAGCAGATGCGCTTGCGCTGCTGGCCTCAAGGCCAGCTAATGAACTGTCAGAAGGGCTTTATGTCACGGCGATACTCGAGGGAGTAGCAGCTAATAAAAGTAAGATTGATGAATTAATTATGACTTATGCGCAGGGTTGGGATATGGATCGAATGCCTGCCATCGATAGAAATATCCTACGTATTGCGCTCTTTGAGATACTTTTCTCAGCAGAGATTGATGATCAGATTGCCGCCTCTGAAGCAGTAGATATCGCAGGCGAGCTATCTACAGATGATTCCGCGAAGTATATAAATGGTGTATTGGGACGTGTGATTGTTCTAAAACCTTCTCTGGGGATCTAATTTCTAAGTTCTAGTAGCCAGAAGTAGTCGATTTTCAGCTAGCCATTCATAAGTAGTTGTCTCGGTGCGATTAAGTAGAAGTGCTAGCGTGGTTAAATCACTATTGCGAATCGAGAGAACTTCACCATTCCAATCTCGTCGCTTGGCACATAGAAGAGTTAGAAAATTCTGCAAAATTCCAATCTCTGTACTTGGAACTTTGAGTTGGAGAGTTCTTCGAATGTCTAGGGTAATTCGCCCATCGGGCTTTGAAATCAGCTCGGGAGCTAGACCCAGGAGTTGATCAAGGGGGACTTGGTAGAAATTTGCCAGGCTGATTGCTTTCTTGATCGAAAGAGCCCGATCGCAGCGTTCATATGAACCAACAACCACGGCTTTCCAAATTCCTTCAGACTGGATTTCTACTTCCCTAAGGGTCAGATTTTTTGATTTTCTGATCGATTTAATAGCTGCGGCTATATCTTCTATTGACCGTTCGGGGACATTTATCATGGGTGGAGATTAGAAGGGAGGGCTCCTTGATGGATTTGTCTGTCCACAGGTGGTATCTTTTGGCAGCCCGAGAGGCAAGAAAGTCCTTTAACGATCCGTCCTGAGAGGCGGCGAAGGAGATTTAAATGGCTATTGTTTTAGATGGCGACGATATAGGTCGCGCGCTTAAGCGCATTGCTCACGAAATTATTGAGCGAAATCATGGTTTATCAAATGTAGTACTCCTTGGAATACCTACTCGCGGGGCCTATCTCGCAGAGCGCATCGGAAGCTTTCTGACTCAAATTCAAGAGAGCGTTCCAGTCGGAACCCTAGATGCCACACTTCACAGGGATGATCTGAGGCTGCGACCACCGCGACCACTTCTCCCGACTTTAATACCTTCTAGTGGGATTGAAGGAAAAGATGTCGTGCTAGTAGATGATGTTCTCTACTCAGGGCGCACAATCAGGGCAGCATTGGATGCAATAGGCGAGATTGGGCGGCCACGAAGCGTGCAGTTAGCTGTGCTTGTGGATCGGGGGCATAGAGAGCTCCCTATCCGAGCCGACTTTGTTGGCAAGAATATTCCTACTTCGGCATCTGAATCGGTGCGAGTTCACCTCGCGGAGTTAGATGGGAAAGACTGTGTTGAGATTGTGGGTGTCTCTTAAATGAAGAAGCATCTTCTCTCTATCGATGACTTAAACGCACAAGAGGTTATTGAAATTTTAGATACTGCCTTCCAATTAGCAAATATCTCTGATGGGGCAACAAAGAAATTGCCAACACTACGTGGTCGCACAGTCGTCAATTTATTCTTTGAAGATTCAACTAGAACTCGAATTTCTTTCGAGTCAGCTGCTAAGCGACTCTCAGCCGATGTAATTAACTTCAATGCTAAGGGATCTAGCGTAAGTAAGGGTGAATCCTTAAAAGATACAGCGCAGACTCTCCAAGCTATGGGCGCTGATGCAGTTGTCATAAGACATAACGCATCTGGAGCAGCTCAACGCCTGGCAGATTCTGGCTGGATAAGTGCATCGGTAATCAATGCTGGTGATGGCACCCACGAACATCCAACGCAAGCACTCCTTGATGCTTATACGATTCGAGAGAAGTTTCCAGAATTTAAGAGTGATTTTTCAGGCCTACACGTTGCAATTGTTGGCGATATCTTGCATTCGAGAGTGGCGCGCAGCAACGTTCTGCTACTAACTAAATTGGGAGCAAAGGTAACGCTGGTATCACCTCCCACCTTGATGCCGGTTGGTATCTCGGCTTGGCCTGTGGAGATTTCATATGATCTAGATGAGGTCATTGGCGCAGTCGATGTTCTGATGGTACTTCGCCTGCAATCTGAACGAATGGCAGCTTCATACTTTCCGACAGAGCGTGAGTACTCTCGCGGTTATGGATTAGATAAATTGCGTCTGGACTCTTTAAAGAAGAGCGCAATTGTGATGCATCCAGGGCCGATGATTAGAGGGCTAGAAATTTCAGCAGAGAGTGCTGATTCCCATAGATCAGTTGTATTAAATCAGGTTGCAAATGGAGTTCTTGTGCGAATGGCAGTTCTGTATCAGCTATTAGGAGGAGCAGCGCTAGGTGGAACCAGCGCACAGATAGATAAATCTGGAGATTCAAGAGAGGTGAGTGCATAAATGCAGATCACGATCAAAAGTGCGAGATTGCTTGATGGCCAGGTTGTGGACTTAGTACTTGAGAATGGTGTGATCTCTAATATTGGCAGTGACTTGAAATTCGGGAAAATCGTTGATGTCGGATCCAATTTATTAATACCCGGACTAGTTGATCTACATACCCATCTACGTGAGCCTGGTCGTGAAGATTCAGAGACAGTTGCAACCGGAAGTATGGCTGCAGCAAAGGGCGGATACACGGCGATTTCGGCGATGGCAAATACATCACCAGTTGCAGATACAGCCGGTGTAGTTGAACAGGTTTATCGTCTGGGCCAAGAGGCTGGGTTCTGCGATGTCTTCCCAATCGGCGCGGTTACCCAAGGGCTAAATGGAAAGAACCTTGCCGAACTTGGTGCGATGGCAAATTCCAGCGCCAAGGTACGAATTTTCAGCGACGATGGTAAGTGTGTCTCTGATGCGCTACTAATGCGCCGGGCACTCGAGTATGTAAAGACATTTAACGGAATTATTGCCCAGCATGCCCAAGAGCCTTCGCTAACTGTTGGTTCGCAGATGAACGAGGGCATAGTCTCGTCAAAACTAGGACTTACTGGCTGGCCCGCTGTTGCTGAGGAAGCGATTATAGCTCGCGACATCCTCTTAGCCGAACATGTGGGATCTAGGTTGCATATCTGCCATCTAACTACAGCAGGTGGCGTAGAACTCGTACGATTTGCAAAATCCCGCGGAATAAATGTAACTGCCGAAGTTACTCCACATCATCTATTACTAACGGATGAATCAGTTGCAAATTACGATCCGATATTTAAGGTAAATCCGCCGCTACGAACTAAGAGTGATGTCGCAGCGCTACGAGCGGGACTTGCTGATGGAACAATCGATATAGTTGGTACAGATCACGCTCCGCATCCACTTGAAGATAAAGATTGTGAGTGGCAGAGCGCAGCCTTTGGCATGGTGGGCCTTGAAACGGCGTTATCAGTCGTAGCTAAATCTATGATTGATACCAAGTTATTTGGTTGGAAGGAATTAGTTGATCGAATGTCAATCGCCCCGGCGCGAATAGCAGGTTATACAAATCATGGGCAGGAGATCAAGGTGGGCGCTGTTGCAAATCTTGCGATTATCGACACTGACGCTACTTGGAAGGTTGAACGCCATAGACTCTCCTCAAAGAGCAAGAACACGCCATTTGAAAATATTGAACTGCCCTCAAAGGTGGTACATACCTTCTTCAACGGTCGTCATATTTTGGATGGATCAGAGATTTTGAATGGAGCCGGCAATTGAGCAGAGCCTTTCTAGTTCTAGATGATGGAACTGTCTTTGAGGGCGAGAGCTGGGCTGCGGTCGGTGAAACATTTGGGGAAGCGGTATTTCAGACAGGAATGACCGGGTATCAAGAGACGTTAACTGATCCGAGTTATCATAAGCAGATTGTTATTATGACAGCTCCACATATTGGCAATACCGGTATGAATCCTGAGGATGAAGAATCTTCTAAGATCTGGGTGAGCGGTTTTGTAGTTCGAAATCCTTCGCCGGTCGTAAGCAATTGGCGGGCAACACGTAGCCTTGAGGATGATTTAATTGCACAGAATATTGTTGGTATTAAGGGAGTCGATACCAGAGCAATTACTAGACATCTGCGCAATTTGGGCTCGATGCGCGTTGGAATTTTTTCAGATACATTACTGAAACGTGATGAGATGGTTATAAAGGTTCGCAAATCACCGCAGATGTCTGGTGCTTTTCTCGCCGATGATGTTTCAACACAGAATCAATATGTTGTTCCTGCGATAGGAGAGCGCAAGTTCAAGGTAGTCGCTCTGGATATGGGAATTAAGGGCGCAACTCCTAGATCAATGTCACAGCGTGGAATTGAAGTACATGTAATCCCATCTCGCTCAACTATGAAGGATATTCTTGCGCTCAATCCAGATGGCATTTTTCTCTCAAATGGACCTGGTGATCCCGCCACTATGGTGGAGATGATTGCGCTGGTGCGTGAAATTCTCTCCGCAAAGATTCCACTCTTTGGGATCTGCTTCGGACACCAGATAATTGGTCGGGCACTTGGCTTTGATACTTTTAAATTACCCTTTGGACATCGAGGAATTAATCAACCAGTCAAGAATTTACGGAGTGGGGCAGTAGAGATAACGGCGCACAATCATGGATTCGCAGTAGCGGCTCCGGTTGAAGGTGATTTTAATACCATTTATGGTTCGGGATTTGTGAGTCATATCTGTCTAAATGATGGCGTAGTAGAGGGCCTTGAGTTATTGGAGACTCCAGTATTTAGCGTCCAGTATCACCCAGAGGCTGCTGCAGGGCCACATGATGCGAGTTATCTATTTGATCAATTTGTAAATCTCATGGAGAGATCACAGGTGAGCAATGCCTAAAGATCATTCGATAGAGAGCGTCTTAGTTATTGGAAGTGGTCCGATAGTTATCGGCCAGGCCTGTGAGTTTGATTATTCGGGAACTCAGGCCTGTCGAGTTCTGCGAGCCGAAGGCATCAGAGTAATTTTAATTAATTCAAACCCAGCCACGATTATGACCGATCCAGAATTTGCAGATGCCACTTATGTAGAGCCAATAACTCCTGAAATTATTGAGCAGATTATTTTAAAGGAGCGACCAACGGCAATTCTTGCGACTTTGGGCGGTCAGACCGCACTAAACGCTGCGATGCAGTTGTATGAGCGCGGTTCACTCGAGCGGCTAGGTGTTAGGTTAATTGGCGCAGATATTCCAGCTATTAAGCGAGGAGAAGATCGCAAAACCTTTAAGGAGATTGTCGCCAAGATCGGAGGATCTTCAGCGAAATCAATTATCTGTCACACGATGGATGAGTGCATAGCCACCGCAGCCATACTCTCTTATCCGGTAGTAGTGCGGCCATCCTTCACTATGGGCGGGCTGGGATCTGGGATTGCGTATAACCAAAAAGAGCTTGAGTTGATAGCAGGTGCCGGACTTCGCCACAGCCCTACTACAGAAGTTCTTTTAGAGGAGTCGATTATTGGCTGGAAGGAATTTGAATTAGAAGTTATGCGCGATCACAAAGACAACGTAGTTATCGTGTGCAGTATTGAGAATATCGATCCGATGGGCGTGCACACTGGCGATTCAATCACAGTCGCGCCCGCTCTTACGTTAACTGATGTCGAGTATCAGAAGTTGCGCAATCTCTCGATTGAAATTATTCGTGAAGTAGGCGTGGCAACAGGTGGATGCAATATTCAATTTGCAGTCAATCCTGCAGATGGTCGAATAATCGTGATAGAGATGAACCCTAGAGTTTCAAGATCATCGGCACTTGCCTCGAAAGCAACGGGTTTTCCGATTGCAAAGATTGCGACAAAACTTGCTATTGGTTATACCTTAGATGAGATTCAAAATGATATTACGAAGTCAACACCAGCTTCCTTTGAACCAACGCTAGATTATGTCGTAGTAAAAGTTCCCCGCTTTGCCTTTGAAAAATTTCCAGAGGCTGATACTAAATTGACTACAACAATGAAGAGCGTTGGCGAGGCGATGGCAATCGGTCGTTCATTCCCGGAAGCTCTACAGAAAGCGCTGCGCTCAGTTGAGAAGAAGGGGAGTAGCTTTCATTGGAACACAGGTGGGGTAACAAAGGACTATCTCCTCTCAGCTATGGCGATTCCAACTGAACATAGGTTGCAACAGATTCAGTTAGGACTTTTTATGGGAGCTAGCATCGAAGAAGTCTTTGAGGCAACTAAAGTTGATCCCTGGTTCTTGGCGCAGATTATTGGAATAAATGAGATTGCACAGGAGATCCAATCACATTCAGAGATACCAGATGAGCTGCTTCGCATCGCTAAGAGCAATGGTTTTTCCGATTTGCAGATTGCAGATTTGACCAACCAGAGCCCCGAGTCGATTGCAGCGTCTCGGTCAAGGATTAATCTTCATCCGGTCTATAAGACGGTCGACACCTGTGCGGCAGAATTTGAAGCTCACACTCCTTACTACTATTCAAGCTATGACTTAGAGAGTGAAGTTTTGAAACGCAATCGGCCTGCGGTTGTTATTCTGGGTAGTGGGCCAAATCGCATTGGGCAGGGAGTTGAATTTGATTATTCGTGTGTTCATGCGGCCTTCGCACTGAAGAGCGCTGGTTACGAGACGATTATGATTAATTGCAATCCTGAAACGGTATCAACCGATTACGACACTTCCGATCGTCTCTACTTTGAACCACTTACCCTGGAAGATGTCCTCGAAGTAATTCGTGCCGAAGAGGCAGCTGGTCCGATTGTTGGTGTTATCGCGCAACTTGGCGGACAGACCCCACTTGGGCTAGCTCGGGGGCTACAAGATGCGGGAATAAAGATTCTTGGAACTTCACCTGACGCTATTGACCTTGCGGAAGATCGTGGAAAATTTGGCGAAATACTGCGAGTTAACTCACTTGACGCTCCGGAATTTGGAATGGCAGATACCTTCGATGAGGCAGTAAAGATTGCCACTCGAATTTCTTATCCAGTTCTGGTTAGACCATCATTTGTACTAGGTGGCCGCGGAATGGAGATTGTCTACGATGATGACTCGCTAGCTGAGTTCATTCTTAAGGCAACTGAGATTACTCCCAACCATCCAGTGCTGATTGACAAATTTTTGGATGATGCAATCGAGATTGATGTAGATGCTCTCTACGATGGCGAAGAGCTATATCTGGCTGGTGTAATGGAGCACATTGAAGAGGCCGGTGTTCATTCTGGAGATTCAGCATGCGTACTTCCTAGCTTCTCGATTAGTACGAAGTTGCGCGATGAGATTCGAGTTGCAACAGAGAAGCTTGCTCGGGGAATCGGAGTTCGAGGCCTGATTAATATTCAATTCGCAGTTGCTAAAAACGCTAGCGCAGAAGAAAAGTTGTACGTTTTAGAGGCAAATCCGCGCGCATCTAGAACTGTGCCATTTGTAAGTAAAGCAACCGGAAATCCACTCGCTAAGTGTGCAGCACTGATTTCAACTGGGGTAGCTATCTCGGAGTTACGTCAGAGCGGGTTACTTCCAAAAATCGGAGATGGTGTAGCCAAGGGAATATCGGTTAAAGAGGCAGTACTTCCATGGAGTCGCTTCCGAAGATTGGATGGAACTGGAGTTGATTCAGTTCTTGGGCCAGAGATGAGATCTACTGGAGAAGTTATGGGCATTGCAAATACTTTCGGTGAAGCCTATTCGAAGAGTCAGAGTGCATCTTTCGGTGCGCTCCCAAAATCTGGTGCAGTCTTTCTCTCGCTATCAGAGCGGGATAAAGCCTCCGCCTTGGAGCCATCCCGCACCTTGAGCAATCTTGGATTTAAACTTTTTACGACCCAAGGAACCCATGATTTCTTAAGTTCAGGTGGCGTTGAGTCAGAGCTAGTACGTAAGCACTCGCAAGGGCGCGGGACAAATGGTGAGCTCACGGCTGTGGACTTAATAAGAGAGGGCGTGGTGGGATTAGTTATAAATACGCCTCTTGGTCGGGGAACAAGACAGGATGGATGGATGATACGTACTGCTGCAATTCAACGCGGGGTTCCATGCATAACAACGATCGCAGGTTTTAAGGCCGCTGTCGCAGGAATCTCGGATTTACAGGATAGGTCTTTTGATATTGCTTCATTACAAGAGTGGCTGTCGGTGATCGAATGAGCACCATAAATAAGAATGCCCAACAGATTGCTGCTGAAATTATAAGTAACAAGAAAGTAGGCGCCTATCACCACATCGTCTTTGCTGTTGGTGATATTGCAAGCCATGTCAAGCCCGGAAATTTTGTAGCCATTTCGGTCGGTGGCGAAAATAGTTCAATGGTCTTGCGGAGAGCGTTTGCAATCTATAGAACTATTGATCGCGGAGCTACTGGCGGCGCACTTGAGATAGTGGTTGCACCACATGGAAGTGGAAGTACCTGGCTCACTGCTCAGATGCCTGGGGTAAAGGTTGATTTGATCGCACCGCTGGGGACCTCATTCGGCATTCCAACAGAGCCGGTTCGCGCGCTATTAGTAGGTGGTGGCTATGGAAGTGCTCCGTTATTTGGACTCTCAGAGGTATTAAAAAATAGAGGCTGTCGAGTGGATATGGTTCTCGGTGCAAGTACCGCGATGAAAATTTATGCACCACTAGATGGCAAACGATCAGTGAGCAGCCTAACGATTACCACCGAGGATGGTTCGACAGGGCTGACTGGAAAAGTTACCGATGTGCTAGCTGAAATTATCGAAACAAACCAGATCGACATTATTTATTCGTGTGGGCCAATGGGAATGTTAGAGGCGATCAACAAAGTAGCAAGTGAGCTTGGGATCATGCATCAATGTGCCGTGGAAGAGGCAATGGCGTGTGGCGTCGGAGTCTGCATGACCTGCGTGCTTCCGATCAAGGGGAGTGATGGTCAGATAAGAATGCTTCGCTCTTGTATAGATGGTCCGGTAGTTGATGGAGATAGTGTTATCTGGGAAGCTAAACGAACAATCCCTGAAGGAACTTGGGGTACAAATTAATGTTCAATTTCCAGACAAGCATTGGTCAAGTTAATTTTGCGAATCCAATCTTCACAGCTAGTGGATGCGCAGGATCTGGAAGAGAGCTTGCGCAATTTTTTAACTTAACGGAGCTTGGCGCGATAGTGACTAAATCGATTATGTTGAAGGCGCGGTCTGGGCGCGCAACACCACGCATGGCAGAGACTCCCAGTGGAATGTTAAATTCAATTGGACTCCAGGGACCAGGAATTGATCTCTTCCTTGAAAAAGATATTCCTTGGCTACGCGAACAAGGCGCGAATATCGTTGTCTCTATCGCGGGTGAAAGCGTAGAGGATTATGCAGTTTTAGCAAGAAAGCTACGTTCGGTACCCGGAATCAGCGCGCTTGAAGTGAACATCTCCTGTCCAAATGTGGAGAATCGTGGTCAAGTTTTTGCCTGCCATCCCACAACTGCCAGAGCAGCTATTGAAGCGGTTCGCAGGAACATTGGTGGCGAACTACCAATAATTGCAAAGTTAACACCAGATGTAACGAGCATTGTCGATATCGCAACTGAGGTAGTTTCAGCTGGAGCAGATGCCCTTGCGTTAATAAATACGGTTCTTGGGATGGTTATAGATACCAACTCGATGCGCCCCAAATTAGCTGGAAAAACTGGCGGATTATCTGGTCCTGCTATACGACCGATTGCTGTGCGGGCCATTTATCAGGTGCGTGAGGCGATGCCAAATGTAAATATTTTAGGAATGGGTGGCGTGGCAAGTGGTCGCGATGCCTTCGAGTTAATTCTTGCTGGTGCCAGTGCGGTTTCAATAGGCACTGCAACCTTTGGTGATCCATCTGCTGCGATGAGAATCAAGAGAGAGCTGCAGGATGAATTGGTCTCTCATGGCTTTGATTCATTGCACGAAGCTATTGGCTACGCCCACCGTAGCGATGGAGGGTTGCGATGAAGAGTGCAGCAAAGTTGAGCGCATCACCGATAATTCTGGCACTAGATACAAAGGATTTGGATACGGCGAAAGGTTGGATCGAGGCGACCAATACTTCGGTAAAGATTTACAAGGTTGGACTTGAATTTTTCCTGAAATTCGGTCGTATAGGTTTATTGGAGCTTAGAGATTGTGGTGAATTTGAACTCTTTTTAGATCTCAAATTGCATGACATTCCAAATACCGTTGCCGGGGCTGTTAAAGGTGTGGCTGATTTGGCTCCAAAATTCCTTACTGTTCATGCCAGTGGTGGCTCGGAGATGATCGCAGCAGCAAGTCAAGTGGATCCAAATATTTCGATAACTGCGGTAACTATTCTGACTTCGCTCAGTGATTCGGAATTGGTTAAGATAGGTTATCGCGGAGGCGCGCTAGAGAGTGCGCTTGACCTCGCAAAATTAGCTATCGATTCAGGCGCCAAATCTATTGTCTGCTCACCGTTTGAAGCTAGTGAGATTCGTAGCGCAGTTGGTAAGGAGATTTCGATTATTACACCCGGAGTAAGACCAGAGGGTAGTAAACTAGGTGATCAGAAGCGAGTAATGACACCGGCGCAGGCGATTGCAACTGGAGCTAATTATCTAGTGATTGGACGCCCAATTACCGATCTATCTAAGGTCTCGTTAGATGCGATGCGAGAGGGCGCAGCGAAGATTTTATCGAGCATTAATTAGGCGCAAATAATTATGGAGAATCGGCCACCTAGACGCAGTAAAGATGAGCTTGCCAGGTCAGGAGCTCTTGCGATATCGGCTAGGCGAGAGCGTAGTGAGGTGAAAGAGGCTGTTGTCAGGTCAGAGCTTAGTTTTTTCGATGTCTTAAATGACCCACGGAGTTCAATTCGCAGAATGCGAGTTGCCCAACTCCTTGATGCAACTCCAGGTATAGGTCAGAGGCGAGCATTTCTTATTATGGCTAAGGCGGGAATCTCACCGACCCGTAGAATTGGGGGACTCGGAATACACCAGATTACAAAGTTAAGAAGTGAGATGATTTTGAATAAGGTAGAGAGCCAAAGAGGTAAATTGATTGTTATCTCTGGGCCGGGTGGCGTTGGCAAAAGTACGATTACCGCCCATCTACGTAGCCATCCACAAGTTTGGTTAAGTATTTCGATGACGACAAGGCAGCCTCGTGAAAATGAACGCGATGGTCACGATTATCATTTCATAGGCGATCAAGAGTTCGATGCAATGATTAAGGAAGATCAATTCCTAGAGTGGGCCGAGTTTGCTGGGTCGAGATATGGAACACCCAGAGTTCCAGTAGAAGAGCGACGTAATTTAGGAAAACATGTGCTCTTGGAGATTGATATTGCTGGGGCAAGACAGGTACGAAAGCGAGATGGTCAGGCGCTATTGGTATTTATCTCACCACCTTCGTGGGAAGAGCTAGTCTCCAGGCTCACCATTCGAGGTACAGACTCACCGGAACGCAGAGCAGCTCGACTAGCACTGGCCCAAGAAGAGATGGCATGCGCGAGCGAGTTTGATGAAGTCCTCATAAATCACCGAGTCGAAGAAGTAGCCCTCGCACTGCTATCCTTGGCCACTTCCACTAGGAAAGGCCCGTTATGACAAGCATGGATGGCATTACAAACCCACCAATCGATCAGCTACTAGATGCAGCAGGTTCAAAGTACAGCCTGGTTCTCTATGCAGCGAAGCGTGCACGCCAGATTAATGCTTACTACTCTCAATTAGGTGAGGGTCTTCTCGAATATGTTGGGCCACTAGTTGACACCTATGTTCACGAAAAGCCACTATCAATCGCACTGCGTGAGATTAGTGAAGGCTTGCTGACCATCGAAAACTTAGAGCCAGTTGCCCCAGAAGCAACTGTTAAGTAGTAGTTGCAGCCCTTAATTCTCCAGATATAAAGCGATAGTAAAGAGATGACGCTGCAGGGTAGAAATTTAATTCTTGGCGTCGGCGGTGGTATTTCTGCATATAAGTCTGCTGAGTTATTGCGCAGGCTTCAAGATATTGGGTTCTCGATTCAAGTAATTCCTACTGTTGCGAGTTTAAATTTTGTAGGTGCGGCCACCTGGGAGGCGTTATCAGGAAATTCAGTTGCGACGAATTTATGGAGCAATGTTCACGACGTCCCCCATATAAAATTGGCAGATCGCGCAGATCTTGTTGTTGTTGCCCCTACTACAGCTGACCTTCTAGCAAAGCTCGCAAATGGTCAGTGTGATGATTTATTAACTAGCGTCATTAGCGCAAGTAGTGCGCCTATAGTGTTGATACCTGCAATGCACACCCAAATGTGGCTTAACGCTGCAACTCAGGCCAATGTTTCCATTTTACGTGAGCGGGGCCATCTGGTAATCGAACCTGATGAAGGGCGTATGACTGGTGATGACTATGGAGTTGGACGCTATCCAGACATCTCTAGGCTGATTTCAGAGATATCGAAATTCGCTGAAATTAATTCGGATCTGCGTGGTCGCAAGGTGTTAGTAACCGCAGGTGGTACTCGCGAGGCGATAGATCCTGTTCGTTACATCGGCAACAATTCAAGTGGCAAGCAGGGTATTGCAATCGCTAAAGCTGCCCGAAATCGCGGCGCAGAGGTTATTCTCATAGCTGCGAATATCTCTAAAGCTCTTCTCTCAGAGTTGCAAGGGGTCAAGATAATTGAGGTCTCATCTACACAAGAGTTGGAGAGCGCGCTAGATATCGAATTTGATAGCTGCGAGATTCTTCTGATGGCCGCTGCTGTTGCGGATGCTAAGCCAGTCAAATTAGCTACAGAGAAGATCAAGAAAAAAGAATTTTCCAATATTTCCCTAGAGAGGAACTCTGATTTGCTTGCTGAATTAGGCGCAAGACGGAGAGTGGATCAAGTCTTAGTAGCCTTCGCCGCCGAGACTGGAGTAGAAGATCTTGCTGCTGCGAATACGAAACTCGTGGCTAAAGGCGTACAAGTTCTCTACCTAAATGATGTTAGTGGCGGGGCGATATTTGGAAGCGATGAGACTTGCGGTTATATTCTTGAAATTGATAAATCAGTGGTTCGCGTTTCAAGGCAGAGCAAAGACACGCTAGCGGATTTATTGCTCGATAGAAGTTTAATTAAGTTAGGGTAACCCAATGACTAAACGCTTATTCACCTCAGAATCTGTAACTGAAGGCCATCCAGATAAGATGGCAGATCAAATTTCAGATGCAATCTTGGATTCATTATTATCGCAGGATCCTAAGAGTAGAGTCGCAGTGGAAACACTTATAACTACCGGACAGGTTCACGTCGCCGGTGAAGTTACTACAGATGGTTACGCAGATGTTATGAATATCGTGCGCGATACTGTTCTGGCGATTGGATATGACTCATCCGAAAAGGGCTTTGACGGAAATTCTTGCGGAGTCTCACTCTCTATTGGGCAACAATCAAGTGACATAGCTCAAGGTGTGGATTGGGCATTTGAGAAGCGCGTGAGTGCTTCCATAGATCCATTAGATCTCCAGGGCGCTGGCGATCAAGGTTTGATGTTTGGTTATGCATGTGATGATACTGCAGAGCTAATGCCACTTCCTATTTCATTGGCACATAAATTATCTATGCAGCTATCAAATGTTCGCAAAAGTGGTGAAGTAACTTACCTACGTCCAGATGGCAAGACTCAAGTGACTATTGAATACGACGGCGATAAGCCAGTTGCGCTAAACACGATCGTTATCTCCACGCAACATAGCCCGGATGTAGATTTAGAGAAGCAGTTAGCTCCTGATGTTAAACGGTTAGTAATCGACCCAATAATTTCGGGTATTGATCTAGATACCTCAGAATTGCAAATTCTGATCAACCCAACTGGGCGATTTGTAATTGGTGGGCCAATGGGTGATGCGGGGCTTACTGGTCGAAAAATTATCGTTGACACCTATGGCGGTATGGCTCGCCATGGCGGCGGCGCCTTCTCCGGAAAAGATCCATCAAAAGTTGATCGCAGCGCGGCTTATGCAATGCGGTGGATTGCCAAGAATGTAGTTGCCGCAGGGTTGGCCAAGCGATGTGAGGTGCAAGTTGCTTATGCAATTGGTAAGGCGCAACCAGTTGGACTCTTCATTGAGACCTTTGGGACAAATACGGTAGCGGTCGAAAAAATTGTTAGCGCCGTCGGTGTGGTATTTGACCTTCGACCAGCGGCAATAATTCGAGATTTGAATTTACTGCGGCCAATCTATGCGCAGACCGCTTCATATGGACACTTCGGCCGGGAGTTACCAGATTTCACATGGGAGCGTATAGATCGCGCTGCCGCACTAAAAGAAGCTGCCGCAAAGTAAATGGAAGTGGCGCAGGTAAAGCCACTGCGCCTAAAAGCGCAACGCTCACCCAAAATCGTTGCGATAACCAAAGTAGATCCGATTGCTGAAATTTGTGTTGATACCGGAGTCTTTCATCTTCCGGATATCTTTGATTATTTAGTACCACTAGAGCTTGAAGATGTAATCCAGCCAGGGGTTCTAGTAAAAGTTCCCTTTGGTAGTGAGGTAAAGATGGGATATGTAACCTCTCGTAAAGCAATCTCAGATACTTCAGGAAAACTTAAGAGCATTAGCAAAGTCCTCACGCCTCTAGCACTTTTGACCCCTGATCTCATAACCCTTGTAAGCGCGGTCTGTGAGAGATATGCCTGCAAGCCTTGGGATCTTATTAAATCTGCAATACCGAGTAGAAGTCTTGCTGCTGAAACTAGATACCTCACGGAAAAACGTCCAGATGCTCAGGGGGATTTGATCACACAAAATCAAGAGCCAAATAAATTGCGCAGTAGAAAATTAACGATAATCGTTGAACAAGATGGATTGGTAGAGAGAATTGATGAGTTGCTCTCGAAGAATTCATTAGATCTTCAATTACTTGTCATTGTCCCTGACGAACGCGATCTCATCCAGCTCTCTTCCCACAGATTTATTGTGGAACCAATAATTTTGACATCTACGGGGGAGAAGTCAGAGAGATATGAGAGTTTTCTACGCTCCCGCTTTGAGAGACCCCGGTTAATTATTGGTACTCGAAGTGCAATCTTTACACCACTCGCACACGGCTCGACAGTATTGCTCTACAACGATGGTGATGAATCTATGTATGAACGAAGACATCCCGGCTGGAACACAAGGGATGTCGCACTCCTTCGAAGCTCACAGATGAACCTTGAATTCGTATCCCAGAGCCCAAGTTTGGAAGTAGTTCGATTGTCAGAGGTAGGTTGGTTGAGCTTGAATGAGAGAGCCAAAAATAAAGCTATCAACCGAAGTAAATATCACTTCAGCGATGGACGCATATCTGAAATCGGAACAATAAAGACTGGCCTCAAACTCGGAAATGTACTTGTAGTCATGGCAGAAACTGGATATGTGAGCGCCATCGCCTGTCAGAACTGCCGCAACCAATCTAAATGCGAATGCGGCGGAAAGCTATACCTACCGACTAAAGCTTCGGCTCCACATTGCGCAATTTGCGATAAGAGCTTTGATCAATGGGAGTGCAAGTGGTGCTCAGGCAAGATTATTCGGGCTATTGCAAGGGGTTCTAGTCGCTACGTTGAAGAGCTTGGTAAGGCTGTACCAGGAACAAAAGTCCTACTTAGTAAAGGTGGATCGAGAATTGATATGTTGCCAGAGAGTTCGCAAGCTCAGATGGTTGTTGCTAGTTACGGGTGCGAGCCAAAGGGAGAATATGCAGCAGTAGTAATGCTCTCACTTGGCAATCTAACTAATCGAGTAGATCTCCGTAGTTTAGAGTCTGCAAGGCGATCAATATTTGAAAACATCAACCGCATTGGCGATATTGCAGGTTGCGCAATCTATCTAGATTTGCCATCCGATCATCCAATATCACAAGGAATCTTGCGTGGGGATTCATATTCGTTGGCCAAGACGGAGTTAGAGGAGCGTAATAGTTCCAAACTTGCTCCTAATTATCGAATAGCTATCGTAGAAGGTCCAAGTTCAGATATTCAAGGTGTCGCTAGAGCGATTGAAGGTAATATACTTTTTTCACAAGTTTCAGTTGTAGATAGAACTACGAGTACAAAATATCAAACTTCAGATTCAAAATTGATCTTGCGATGTGAAATATCAAATACTCTTGAATTCTCACAATTTATCGAAGGGTTTGTGCGATATCGCTCCTTGAAGGGCCTAAAAGCATTGAGCATCAGAATGGACCCGTACTCCATTTAGGAGATTAGCAAGTCGTTATATTAGAATTGGATCATGAGCGTTCAGGCGATACGGCTATTTGGAGATCCGGTTCTAACAACCCCGGCTATGCAAGTAACTGTTTTCGATAGAGAGCTACGCAATCTCGTATCTGATCTAACCGAAACAATGCACGAAGCGCCTGGTGCAGGACTGGCAGCTCCACAAATTGGGGTATCACTACAAGTTTTTGTCTGGGATATTGAAGAGGGTGGTGGCCACTTAATTAATCCATCTCTTGATCTTTCAACTGATCTGCAAGATGGTGAAGAGGGTTGTCTCAGTTTCCCTGGTTTAACTTATGAGACGCCTCGAGCCCTTCGAGCTGTTGCTAAGGGATTTAACATGCATGGCGAACCAGTAACTATCGAAGGCACCGAACTTTTAGCTAGAGTCTTGCAGCATGAGACGGATCATCTAAATGGAATCGTATTTATCGATCGCTTGGTCGCAAGTGAACGCAAGATTGCTATGGCAGATATCCGAAACTCAGAATGGTTTGGGCAAGTCAGTGTTTTAGGAAATACCCCTACCTTCAAATTCAGCCCGCACTCAACAAATGGCTTGGCGCTATAGAGTGCAAATCTCAGTTGCTTCCTCCTCCCTAGTATCACTTCCGGTGATTGACTCGATTTTGAAGAGCGAACATACTCTTGGATCGATTATCACAAATCCTGACAAGCCAACTGGACGCGGAAAAAAGATTGAGGCAAATGAGTTGGCAGCTTGGGCCACAGCAGCTGGTCTAGAAGTTGCTAAACCAAGTGATACATCCGAACTAAATCGCCACCTCTTATCAGCGCAACCGCAGTTAATTGTTACCGTCGCCTATGGCCGTCTAATTCCGGTCGAGCTTCTGCATGGACCTAGATTTGGTTGGATAAATTTGCATTTTTCCGTGCTTCCCAAATTGCGTGGCGCAGCTCCGGTTCAATGGGCGATTTTGAATGGCGAAACAAGTACTGGATACACAATCTTTAAGTTGGATAAGGGTATGGACACAGGGCCGGTATATCTTTCGCGAGAGGTACTACTTGAAGGCAGCGAGCGAACTAGTGAACTCTTATTACGCCTCGGCGAACTAGCGGCTCCAGATATTCTTGAAGTTATCTCTACAATTGGGAAGACTCGTGCAACACCGCAACCGCTCACCGGAGCAACATTTGCGCCTAAGATTTCTAAGGATATGGCCCGGATTAATTGGAGTGAGCCGACAGAGCGAATATTGAGACAGGATAGAGCGCTCTGCGATAATCCTGGCATTTGGTGTAACTATGTAGATGAACGTGTTGCTCTCTTTGGTCTAAATGAAGTGTTAATCCCTAATTCTCTGACGGAGCCAGGTGAGATAGAGATCGTGGAAGAGAAATTGTTGGTAAGAACCGGCGATAGCGTTGTAGAGGTCATGGAAGTTCTACCAGCAGGCAAGAAACGCATGTCGGGCGCAGATTTTGCACGGGGAGCTCGATTAACTAAGGGCTCGAAGTTTGAGTAACGATAGTACGAAAGAGAAGCGAGCATTTCGTAAACCTCGCCCAAATCCTGCAAGGCTGCTGGCATACGATCTGGTCTCTCAAGTAAATCGTGAAGGTGCTTACGCAAATTTGCGACTACCAGAGCTATTAGCAAAATCTAATTTAGAAGAGCGGGACCGAGCATTTGCAACTGAGTTATCTTATGGAACCCTTCGGATGCAGGGAAAGCATGATTTTGCAATTAGCTCAAAGATAGATCGGCCATTCTCCGAGCTTGATGGCATAGTTGTCGATCTCTTAAGGCTGGGAATACATCAGATTTTTGAGATGCGGGTACCAATACACGCTGCAGTAAGTGAGAGCGTCGAGGTTGCGCGAGCTGTGGCCGGCGAGTCTAAAGCGACTTACATCAATGCCCTTCTGCGCAGCATCAGCTCAGATACCGGAATTTTTGATCGGCTACGAAGCAACATCTCAGTCTCAGAGCTATATAAATTATCAATTCTGTATTCACATCCAGAGTGGATTATTGGCGCATACTTCGACCAATTAAAAGATTGGGGGAGCGTTGAGCGGCTTCTCGAGGTTAACAATATTCCAGTTGCTCCACATATCGTCGTATGGCCAGGAAAATCTACCGTTGAGGAAATACTTGCAACAGGTGGCACCAAACTGCCATTCGGGGAATATTCAATTCTCTCTGATCACCAACCAAATGATTACCCTGCAGTTAAGGATAAGCGAGCTGGCATCCAAGATATGGGCTCGCAGTTAGTTGCAGAAATTTTTGCTGCAACGCTAGATGAGAGCGCAGCCAATTGGTTGGATTTATGCGCTGGACCTGGCGGAAAAGCGGCACTTATTAATAACATTCTAAAGGTGTCGGCGCCGGAAGTTAGCTTTACAGCCAATGAACCAACGAAACATCGCGCCGAACTAGTGGCAAGGGTTCTTCCGGCTTCGCAGATCATAAGTTTTGATGGACGCAAATTCGAAGACTTCCCAATCAAATATGATCGAATCTTGATAGATGCTCCTTGTAGTGGGTTAGGCGCTCTACGCCGCAGACCCGAAGCCAGGTGGCGACGATCTCTAAATGATCTCAAAGAGTTGATTCCACTCCAGCGTGATCTAATTGATTCGGCATACCAGATGTTAAATCCAGGAGGCATAATCGGATTTGCAACATGCTCACCTCTTCTGGCTGAGACTAAGGCTCAGATACTTGATGCTAAACATAGATTCAAGGATCTAGAACTTATGGATATCTCTGAGTTTTCCCCTGCTGGTTCAACAGGGGTTCTAGCCGATGGAACACTTCAACTTTGGACACATTTAGATGGCTCAGATTCTATGTTTATGGCGTTGCTCCGCAAGAAACTATAAGTTGAGTTTATTATTGGCGTGGAGAGATGGGGGGAGCAATTGAAGCGCATCTGTCCTAGTATCCTGAACGCAGACCATTCAAAACTGCAGAGCGAAATTGCGAAAGTTAGTGAACAGGCTGATCTACTCCACTTAGATATCATGGATGGAATTTTTGTCCCAAATAGCACCTTCGCCTTTGATGAGGCAAAAAATATAATTTCGAGTTCGGCGCTGCCGGTGGATGTACATCTGATGATCTCAAATCCAGATCAGGATGCTGCGAAATACGCAGAGGCAGGAGCGATGGGCGTAACCTTTCATCTCGAGGCTAGCTCTAAGCCGCAAGAAACTATTGAACGAATAAGAGAAGCGGGCGCACGGGTTGGAATTGCACTAAAACCAGATACCGCATTTGCACAGATTGCACCGTACCTGGAATCACTCGATATGGTTCTTGTTATGACTGTCGAACCTGGATTTGGTGGCCAGAGTTTCATGAGAAATATGATGGGTAAGGTGGAGGAGGCTAGACGAGAGATTGACGAGCACCATCTAGGGCGAATCTGGTTGCAGGTCGATGGCGGAATCAACATTGAGACCATCGCAACAGCCAGCAAAGCAGGCGCAGATACCTTTGTCGCAGGTAGCGCGGTATTTAGCGCTTCTAATCCAGGGGAGATGGTTTTGAAACTACGAGCCGCCGCCGAGGTCTAAGAAATTTACTCGATTTTGATAGAGGTTAATAGGCGCACTTGGCGCTATCAATCTGGGTTAAAATTCGCTTATGAAAACTTTTGAAGAGTTGTTCGATGAACTATCTGAGATATCCAGGGCTAGGCCAGAAGGCTCTGGGACTATAAAGCTTCTCGATGCTGGGGTCCACGCAATCGGCAAAAAAATTGTTGAAGAGGCTTCCGAGGTCTGGATGGCGGCCGAACATGAGAGCGATAGCGCTCTAGCTCTGGAAATTAGCCAATTGCTCTATCACGTACAAGTTCTGATGATTGCCAAGAGTATTAAATTATCCGATATCAATTCTAAATTATAGTTAGGAAATTTTGTGACACTTCGGATTGCAGTGCCAAATAAGGGCTCTCTTTCAGAGAGCTCGATTCAGATGCTAAAAGAGGCTGGCTATCGACAGCGTGGTGATGTTCGAGACCTTGTGTTTATAGATCCGGATAATGACGTTGAGTTTTATTATCTGCGCCCACGCGATATCGCAATCTATGTGGGAAGTGGTGAACTTGAGGCCGGTATAACAGGTCGGGATCTTTTGATTGATTCAGGCGCTAAGGCGCAAGAAATTTTGGCGCTAGATTTTGGAAAAAGCTCCTTCCGATTCGCCAGTCCGCAAGCAAATGAGAGTTCAGATCTGGCGTTAGAGGGTAAGCGAATAGCAACTGCCTATCCTGGATTATTGGCGAAGTACCTACAAGATAAGGGTATTTCTGCAACTATTGTGCGATTAGATGGCGCCGTAGAGAGTGCAATTCGACTTGGAGTAGCAGATGTAATTGCAGATGTTGTCTCGACCGGTGGCACCCTGCGTGCCGCTGGTCTAAAAATCTTCGGCGAAACTCTCTTGCAGAGTGAGGCGCTCTTGATCTCGCGATCAGGGTTTGAAGATTCAGAGAAAATTGCGACTTTAATTCGCCGCCTAAATGGCGTAGTAATAGCTAGGCAGTATGTTTTAGTCGATTATGATGTGAGTATAGATGATCTAGAGAAGGCCTGCGCAATAACTCCTGGAATTGAATCCCCAACTATTTCGCCACTACAGAGATCTGGTTGGAGCGCGGTCCGGGCAATGGTTAAGAAATCGGATATAAATAGAATTATGGATGAGCTATGGAGCGTTGGTGCCAGAGGAATTTTGGTAACTGATATTCACGCTTGCCGGCTATAGCTAGATATTAGTTATCTGCGCTATCAATCTCATCTCGCGTTATGCCCATCAAATAAAGAACTGAATCTAGATATGGTGAGGTAATCGAACTTGTTGCCGCCGCGCGAACAGCTGGTTTGGCATTGAAAGCGATTCCTAGACCAGCGATCTCAATCATGCCTAGATCGTTAGCGCCATCTCCGATAGCTATGGTCTGGGCAAGTGTTACTCCTTCAATAGCCGCGAAGTCAATTAAAGATTGAGCTTTGGCCTTTCGATCTATTATCTGACCTTCTAAACGTCCAGTGATTTTTCCATCGATTATCTCCAACTTATTGGCGCGGTAAAAGTCGATCTCCAATTCCTGCAGTAGAGGTTCAATCACATCTAGGAATCCACCAGAGACTACTCCCACCTTATGACCGAGCTTATGTAGTGTGCGAATTAGTGTTCTGGCGCCAGGAGTTAAGGTGATTTCATTCTTTACCTGATCCAAGAGGGAGATATCTGCGCCAGATAGGAGTTGCACTCGCGCTTGTAGTGAGGCAGTAAAATCCAATTCACCACGCATCGCCTGTTCTGTAATCTCAGCAACTTGTGGGCCAACATGATGCTTCTGGGCAATTAGATCAATGACCTCTTGCTTAATGAGAGTTGAGTCCATATCAAGGAGAACAATTCGCTTGGCCCGGCGGGTCAAACCACTGCTCTCGACAGCGATATCAATTCCATGCTCACGTGCAATCTCTGCTAATTCACGCTGAATAGTCTTTAGCGTGCTTTCACTCAAATTGAGTGTTATCTCAAATTCGATAGCCGTTAATGGGTAAGAGGCGGTGCGTCGAATCCGATCAATGTTTCCACCTTGATCAGATATTTTTGCTGCTAGGGCCGCAATACCTGATGGTCGCAGCTCTTGTGAAAGGGCGACTAAATGTAAGTTCGAGGAGCTACTCTCTTTGCTATTTTCTTCCGTAAAATCCAAGGCCAGATCTAGCCCTAGAGGTGCAATGGCAGCGAAGAGATCTTTCTCAATTGCACTTGCATGTGCTGGATCTAATGAAATCAGAGTTGTGAGGATTAGACGACCGCGGATCACAACTTGCTCGATATCGAGTACCTCTACCGAAAATTCTTGCAGGGCGTTGAAGAGAGCCTGCGTAACGCCGGGGGCATCGACGCCTGAAATTAAGATCAGACCGTTATAACGAGATTTATTCTGGCTCACTTACCTAGATTAGCGGTTTCTACCGATAACTTGCGTGGGATACAGGTATCTTTACGCCTGTGATTCCAGTTCTTAAAGTTGAGAACGCCACCGTAGTTCGTGACGGAAAAACTATCTTAGGACCCATAAGTTGGCAGGTAAATGAGAGCGAGCGTTGGGTAATTCTTGGCCCAAATGGTGCAGGTAAATCGACGCTATTTGGTCTGTGCTCTACTCAGATTCACCCAACGACCGGTTCGGTCTCGATACTTGGTGAGCGGTTAGGTGCTGTCGATGTCTTTGAATTGCGAACTCGGATCGGTTTTATGGGCTCCACTTTGGTTCCACAATTTCCGGAGGATGAGAAGGTAATTGATGTTGTACTCACTGCCGCTTATGCAGTCTTGGGTCGCTGGCAAGAGAGTTATGAACTTTGGGATGAATCCCGAGCACAAGGATTGTTGACAACTATCGGGGTTCGCGAGTTAGCAGAACGTAAATTCGCAACGTTAAGTGAAGGTGAGAAGAAACGAACACTGATAGCCAGGGCGCTGATGGCAGATCCTGAGTTACTTTTATTGGATGAACCAGCCTCAGGTTTAGATTTAGGGGGTCGAGAAGATTTGCTACGCCGATTTGATAATTTGGCGCTGGACCCACTTGCGCCCTCGACAGTAATAATTACCCACCATATTGAAGAAATTCCTGCGGGTTCTACACATGGGCTTCTCTTAAAGGGAGGATCGATTGTTGCAAGTGGGCCGATCGCAGAGGTTATTACTTCGGAGAATTTAACGCGTGGCTACGATATTGAGATTACTGTTACGAGAACAAATAATCGCTTCACCGCTAGCGCATAGATGTGAATTTTTTCGAGCATCTGCCATCACAATGGTGCCAGGCGCTGCCCGAAGCTCAAGCACTTTTGGAAAGAATTCAGGTTGGTCAAGGTTTCATACCAGAAATTGAAGATGTTTTTCGGGCATTTACCACGCCCATTTCGGAGATAAAAGTCTGCATTGTTGGGCAAGATCCTTACCCAAATAGCCAGGATGCCATGGGTTTAGCTTTTAGCATTCCGTCTGCAAGAGCGGTTCTTCCAGCGAGTCTTCGAAATATTTTTAAGGAGATTAAAAGTGATATTGGATGCGCGAATACCAGTGGTGATTTAACAAGTTGGCAGAGCCAGGGAGTGATGCTATTGAATCGAACGCTAACGACTGTGCCAGGAAGATCAAATGCCCATAGAGAATCCGGATGGCAGGAGTTCACAGAGTTAGTAATTAGGTATTTGGCTACGCGAGAGGTGGTATTTGTTCTCTGGGGTAATCAGGCTCGGGAACTTTCTATGTTAGTGAATCCAGATTTAGTGGTTGAAGGAGTTCATCCAAGTCCACTTTCGGCCTACCGCGGTTTCTTTGGTTCTAAGCCATTTAGCGAAGTTAATGCGAGATTGACTAAATTGGGTTTACTCGAGATCGACTGGAGAACTTAGCTACGAAATTTAGATTTGTGGCAATGGAGTTTCCGATAAATAGTGCAAACATAGCTGTGCCAATACCCACCGTACCGCCTAGGGCGGCGCCAATAATTAACACTGTAACTTCGATCGCGATTCGGACGCGCGCGATTCGGATTCCAGTTTTTCTGTGAAGTGATGTCATTAGCCCATCTCTTGGGCCAGGGCCTAAACCGCAAGTGATGTACAGCGAAGTGCCGGCTCCGACAAGGGCGATACCAAGCAAAACATATGCGATCTGGAGCAGAAATTGATTCTCAGTAGTGGGAATGTGATCGACACCTATCTGAACAAAGAGTGCAATGATCGCAATATTGGCTATGGTTCCAAATCCAGGGCGTTCGCGAAGTGGTAACCAGAGAAGCAAGACTCCAACACTTATGACAGCAGTTGATTCTCCGATTGATAGCGGAGTTCGCAATGAGAGACCCTGCGCGAAGACCGACCATGGTGAGTTCCCGATTGTAGATTCGATCAGAAGAGCCTCGCCAATACCAAAGATTGCTAATCCAAAGAACAAGGGTGGAAGATTCTTAAAGGTGATATTCCAGCGATTTTTCGCCATCCATGTGGTGTGAGGAATAGTCCGAGCTGGCTTTATAAAGTGCATAAGAGCTTGGAGATACCCATTAGAATTCACTCGGATAGTTTAGTGAATTAGCGGAGGAGAGTGGATGTTTATCGGCCTCGGCACTGTGATAAATGTTTTGGCGATTCTTTTTGGCTCTCTGCTGGGAATCGTAGCCGGATCAAGATTTCGAGAAGATGCCCGCAATCTTATAACTACCGCCCTTGGTTTCGTAACTCTTCTAGCTGCCGCTGATTCAATCTCAAAATTGTGGAACGAGGAACTTGTAGCCTCGCTTCCTAAAGGCTGGACCCTACTTACCATCCTGATCGCACTTCTCTTGGGAGCACTTATCGGCAACGCTCTGGGAATCGAAAAAAAATTGGAAATTTTCGGCTCAAAGTTAAAGAGGAGATTCGATCCTCAAGGCTCTTCTCCCTTTGTTGATGGTTTTGTATCAGCATCATTGCTCTTCGTAATTGGCCCATTGGCAATTTTGGGTTCGGTAAGCGATGGGATGGGAACTGGGATTGATCAATTGGTTTTAAAAAGTGTTCTAGACGGGGTGACGTCAATTGCCTTTGCGGCCTCAATGGGTTGGGGTGTAGCGGTATCGGCGCTGCCGGTCGGTATCTATCAATTTGGATGGACAGGAATCGGTTTTACTCTGGGGGCGGTACTTCCGGAATACCAAATTCTTGCAATGACAGCAACGGGCGGAATTCTTCTACTAGGAATTGCCCTTCGCATGCTGCAGATAAAGCAGATACCGGTAGGCAATTTGTTGCCGGCACTTTTTCTAGCACCGGCAATAGCAGGATTGGTTAATGCATTTACTTAGAAATTAGAACTTCTTGGCATCGATAACAAAACGATATTTCACATCACTCTTGACTGTTCGCTCGTAGGCGGTGTTTATATATTCGGGATCAATAACTTCAACATCACTCAGGATGTTATGTTCACCACAGAAATTTAACATCTCCTGGGTCTGTGCTATTCCACCAATCATCGATCCTGCCAAAGATCTACGTTGGGCTAGGAGAGTAGGTGTGCTGATTTCATAAGGCTTTCCAGGTAGACCGATTAAAACCAGAGTTCCATCAAGTTTTAACAGTTCAAGAAATGGAGTGAGATCCATGTCGGCTGACACCGTATTTAGGATTAAGTCAAAATCCTTAGGTAGCTTTGCTAGATCTTTAACATCTTTGGTGACGATAAAATCATCTGCGCCCATCGCTCTTGCATCACTCTCTTTATTTGGAGAGTGGGAAAAAACAGTTGTGTGAGCACCTAGCGCTGCGGAAAATTTGAGACCCATATGGCCTAGTCCGCCAAGGCCAATTATTCCAACTTTCTTTCCTTTAGTTGCACCCCAATTTTTAAGCGGTGAATAAAGTGTGATTCCGGCACATAGAAGTGGGGCAACTCCGGACATCTCAAGATTATCTGGAATCTTTATTGCGTAATCCTGATCGACTACAAAAACATTTGAATAACCACCTTGGGCAACTGTCTTGCCATCTCTTTCATAGCCGTTATAAGTCCCAGTCATTCCCTCTACGCAATATTGTTCAAGTCCAGCCTTACAGGAGCTGCACTTACGACATGAATCAATAAATACGCCAACTCCAATTCGATCTCCGACTTTGAACTTGGTAACTGAAGAGCCAATGGCTGTTACTACGCCTGCAATCTCATGACCTGGAACCATTGGGAAGATCGCTGGACCCCACTCTTCACGCGCTTGATGAATATCTGAGTGACAGATACCGGCATAGGCAATATCTAACTGCACGTCGCCAGGTTTCAGATCGCGACGTTCAAAGGTAAATGGTTCTAGTGGCTTAGAAGCTTGTGGGACGGCGTAACCTTTTGCCTGCATGATTCTCCTCTGTAGTTCATTTCTATCTTCGATTTACCAATTACGAAATCGAATCATAGGTAGTTCGCCAAGATACGGCTCGTATTTAACGATGTTGCGTGTCCGAGAGGGGACTTGAA
>DFDL01000046.1:4254-5043 GCA_002367715.1 Actinobacteria bacterium UBA3028 | reverse complement strand
CCAATTCCGCCACCCGGACCAGTATTAAAACTCTTGGGCAACAATACCAATGGGTGGCTCGGCCGCCCAATTGAAGGCGAGTGCGAGCAGGTTAGGGCAAGATAGGACTATGGAATCAAATACGGGCGCTGCTCCTAGTGCTATCGATTTAGAACTTTTAGAAGAAGAGTGCATATCGATCTGTCAGGAGATGATTCGAATTCCTAGTGTCAATCATGGTGACGGAATAGGAGATGAGCGAGCGATCGCAGAGTACGTAGCGAAGAAGCTTTCAGAGGTAGGAATTGCTTCAGAATTAATTGTTACAGGTGAGAACCGGGTAAATGTTGTTGCAAAAATAGTAGGTCGAGATCAGAGTCGACCAGGGCTAGTTCTCCACGGTCATCTAGATGTAGTACCTGCAAATGCAGAAGACTGGTCAGTAGATCCATTCGCTGGTGTGATTAAAGATGGATATTTATGGGGACGTGGCGCGGTCGATATGAAGGATATGGACGCGATGATTCTTGCCACGGTTCGAGCGTGGGCGCGTGCAAAGTATCAACCAGAGCGCAATATTCTTCTAGTCTTCTTCGCCGATGAGGAAGCTGGCAGTGAATACGGCTCGAGGTATCTTGTTGCAAATCGTCCTGAAATCTTTGATGGGTATTCCGAGGCAATCTCTGAGGTTGGTGGTTTCTCAGTGACTATTACTAGTGGTCACCGTCTCTATTTTATCGAGGGTGCGCAGAAGGGGATTAATTGGCTTCAACTGCGGGCAAAGGGCGAGGCGGGACACGGCTCCTTTAT
>DFDL01000046.1:0-4015 GCA_002367715.1 Actinobacteria bacterium UBA3028 | reverse complement strand
GAATGGCCACAACTAGAAACTAAGACTGGTGCTAAATTTTGGTCAAAGATTGCGGAGCTAACGGGGGAGAGTTATGACCCAAAGAATCCTAGAGCGCTTCTAAAACATATCGGTGGCGCAGCCCGAATGATGGGTGCAACTATTTCCAACACTTCGAACCCGACTATGTTGAATGCTGGCTATAAAGCTAATGTGATTCCACAAACTGCAACCGCAGTTGTCGATGGCAGATTTTTACCGGGCTTTGAAGATGAGTTACTCGAAACTATCTCGAAATTAGCTGGCCCAGATATAGAAATTGAAGTGCTTGTTAGGGATAAAGCCCTCGAAGTAGATTTCGAGGGTCCACTAGTTGAAGCTATGTCGGCCGCGCTAGCAAAGTATGACAGTGAAGGAATCCCAGTTCCTTACCTTATGAGTGGGGGAACTGATAATAAGGCGCTATCTGACCTGGGAATTATTGGTTATGGATTTAGTCCAGTACGACTGCCACCAGAATTAGATTTTTTCGCTCTCTTCCACGGCGTAGATGAGCGGATTCCAATTGATGGTTTGCGCTTTGGGGTAAAGGTGTTGAACGAATTCTTACAGAATTGTTAGTTTGAAGCCTCCTAAATATGCGCAGAGACTTCATCTAGAGCTGCGCGTACCTGATCTGGCAGAGCAATCTCTTCAACCGTTAAAATTCCGCGCAACTGCGCTGCAGTTCTAGCACCAACAATTGCACTAGTCACGCCATATCCCTCACGAACCCACGAAAGTGCAACCTCAATCGGAGAGTACCCAAGACCTTCACTAGCCACGCATACCGCATCAACAATCTTGCGCGAATTATCATTTAAATATGGTGCGATAAAACTACTGAAGTGTGGGCTTGCTCCTCGAGAGTCAGAGGGCGAACCATTTCGATACTTGCCCGTTAAGACACCACGCCCCAATGGGGACCAGGCTAGAACTCCAATATTCATCTCAATAGCCGCAGGTATTACTTCATCCTCTATCGAACGATTTAAAAGTGAGTATTCCACTTGCGTAGAGATTATTGCGGCCTTCCCAAATAGCGGATTTTGCAAGGTAGCAGCCCGAGCTAACTGCCATCCGGAGAAATTCGAAACACCGACATATCGCACGCGACCAGAGCTAACAGCTTGATCAATAGCTGAGAGGCTCTCCTCTAAAGGAACCATCGGGTCCCAGGTGTGAATCTGCCAGAGATCGATGTATTCAACGCCGAGCCGGGCGATCGATTTATCTAGATCACTTAGAAGATTACTTCTAGAATTATTAACACTTCGCTCACCTGAGTTAATAGAGATTCCAGCTTTAGTGGCAATGATTAAATCTTCACGATTAGCTAAAGAGCCGATAAACCCACCAACTACCCGCTCGCTATCGCCATCACCATACATCGCTGCGGTATCGATTAGATTGCCACCAGCATCCAAGAATGTTTTCAGCTGATCGGCGGCCTCATGCTCATCGGTATCCCGGCCCCAGGTCATGGTTCCAAGGCCCAATCTGGAAACTCTTAGCCCTGAGTTTCCCAGAATTCGCATCTCCATGTTGCCACCCTAGCAAGAGGTAACAGAAATAATCGGTAGCCTTGCCTCATGCTAGGGATTAAAGATGCAAAACCAAGTCGTATCTATTTAATCCGACATGGACATTCAACTGCCAATGAAAAGGGTGTGCTGGCCGGCAGAGATTATGGGGTCTTCCTGACAGAGCGTGGGGCTAACCAAGCAGTAGCAGTGGCTGATCAATTGCGGGGGATCAATTTTGCTAAGATTTATAGCAGCCCACTTCCAAGATGTCTTGAGACAGTTAAACCATTACTGGTAGGTCGAGGCAGGAAATTAATCGAAGATTACGACGCCATAGAAATGGAGTATGGCCAGTGGTCGGGCAAGAAATTGCTATCACTATCTCGAAAGAGAATGTGGCGGGATATTCAAATGCAACCGAGTACCGTCCGGTTTCCTGATGGTGAGAGTTTTGAAGAGATGCAGAATCGAATTTTGAAGATGATGGCCCGGGTGGCACTATCCGGAAAAAATATTCTCATCTGCTCACACGGGGATGTCATAAAAGCGGCGATAGCAGGGGTGTTGAATCTGCACCTTGATCAATTCCAAAAATTGGTAATTGAGCCTGCGTCTATATCAATAGTTGAATATTCTACTAATGGGGCTTCGCTAATTAGCTCTAATCAGACTGGCCATTTGAGTAATCTAAAAGCACCTAAGAAAAATCGTGCTTCAAAGTTTCGCCTTGGCGGCGGAAGTGGAGCGTCTTAGTGATGAGTAAGCGCAATATTTTCAACCATGATGTCGTTTCACGCTTTATTGTGGGGACAGTTGGCATGCCAGGAGAGCGAGCCTTTTTTATCCAAGTAGAGTCAGTTATTGGTTTTACTACAGTGGCAGTTGAGAAGTCGCAAGTATCGGCGCTCTCGGTTCGGCTGCGAGAGCTCATCACTCAAGTTCGTAGAAATAAGTTAGCGAGTTTAGATGAGTTGGAAATAGCTGCGCTTGTCGATAATGAAGCTTTAAACTTTCCAATCGACGAAGAGTTCACCGCAGGAGTTATGGCTATAGCGTGGGATGTCGATAGTCAGAGAGTTAGCGTCGAGATCCAGGCAGTAGCCGATGGAGAATTTACCGAACTTCTAGGCGATGATGAGGTCTCTGAAATCGAAGATCCACCTGATCTGTTGCGCTTTAACCTACGACTATTCCAGGCGAGAGGCTTCTGTGATCGAGCGGATCTAATTGTTGCATCAGGTAGAACGGCATGTCCTTTCTGTGGTCTGCCTATAGATTCAAACGGGCATCTATGTCCGAGGTCCAATGGTTATCGAAGATAGTAATCTCGCAGAGCTTCGCGCGGGTGAGCTCGAAGTAATTGGAAGATTGGTAGATGCTTCAAATGCATCGCTACTCTGCCTATTACCCAGTGGTAAACAAGTCGTCTATAAGCCAATAGCAGGAGAGCGTCCCCTTTGGGATTTCCCAGATGGTAATTTAGCATCACGAGAAGTTGCCGCTTTCTACATCGATCAAGTTGCTGGTTTTGGAATTGTTCCGCGCACCGTGATGCGAGATGGTCCATTTGGTCCCGGAGCAGTTCAGGAATGGATTGATATTGATCCCGAGATTGACGTGGTTTCAATGGCATCAAGCGACAATACAGAAATACGAATTATGTCTTTACTAGATTGCATCTTGAACAATACTGATCGTAAATTTGGCCACATCTTGATCAAAAGTATTGATGAGCTCTATGGCTGCGACCATGGAGTTACCCTCCACTCTGAACCAAAATTACGCACAGTCTTGTGGCAATTTGCAGGGCAAGCTCTTACTGATAGTGAGATTGAGGCGCTCTCGAAGTTACCGAAATTTATGGATCTGCCTTACTTACAAACTCTGATCACTTCGGAGGAGATAACAGCGCTCCTGCTTCGGATAGATTTGCTACTCGAATCTGGCTGCTTTCCTGATCCAAATCCAAACTGGCCTCCTGTCCCATGGCCGCCATATTAAGAATTAGTTATCCTTCTAAACTAAGATAGGTCAGTGAATATCTGGCCACCGCTAAATCTACCTAAAATTGATATCGATCTACCTGAGCTGGAGATTCTGACCTCTACAGGGCTAGTTAAGATTGATGAGAAGGCCTCCTTCACCTCCTTTGTTTGTGGAATAACACCATACGATGCTACTCACTTAGGTCATGCGGCAACTTATCTAACCTTTGATTTGATACATAGATATCTGGTCGCCTCAGGTGTGGATTTAAACTTTGTTGAAAATATAACAGATATTGATGATCCACTCTTTGAGAGAGCACTTCGTGATAATCAATCATGGTCAGAGTTAGCAGATTCTCAGATAGCTCTCTTTACAAGTGATATGAGCGCCCTGCGAATAATTCCACCAAAGAGCTACATTTCAGTTACTGAAACCATCACGGACATTATCGATGCGATAAATAGGTTGGTTGAAAGTGGAGA
>DFDL01000008.1:6163-7821 GCA_002367715.1 Actinobacteria bacterium UBA3028 | reverse complement strand
TCCGCCACCATCAACTGCAATGAAACCAAAACCCTTTTCAGAGTTGAACCACTTAACTGTACCTGTTGCCATGTAACTTATTCCTTACGGTAAATGTGATCACTAAGAATTCCTTAGCGACCGGTCTTCCTCTGTACAGATTTACCGAGTGAACGGGTACTGCCAAGCGTCGGACTAGGCGAAAGTGTAACTGCTTAATCGTTAATAGCGAAAAGAGTTCAGAAGCCAGGACTAGCCAAAACATGGTCTTAGCGGCCATAATTGGCTAGATAGTTGGTTGAAAGAACTGCAATCTGAGCGTGTCATTTCGAGCGCGGCATAGGTGGACTGGGGAAGGTCGCACCAAGGCAACCTGATTGATGGTTCTAGGAGATACAACTGTGAGTTCATTACTGAGCGGTAGCGTCCAACAGTCTGGGTTCCCCAGTCTGGCTGGAGATCTACGAATCTATTCTGCGCCCAAGGCCCTGCTTCGACATATCCAATGGTCGCTAAATGAGATCTTTGGTTATCCCGTCGAATTAACTTGGGAGGCCCAACATCTTGCGCCAGGTGCGCTCGCAACACAATTGCAGTGGCGTGAGTTAAAACCAGTCGCCTCCAAGATAGCCAGCACATTGAAATCTTGGCATTACCTGCGTTTTGAAGTCCGTGAGTTTTCAAGTATCGGCGGCGAAGGAGTTCTCTATCGGTGTACTCCTGAACTTGGATTACATCAGGCAGTTACTGCATCTACCGGTGATGTAATGGTTCATGAGAATCGACTTATGACCGCTTTGGAAAACTCTAGAAGTTATGAGGCACTTAGGGATAATTTATCTGGCGCCCTTGGAATTGCCTGGGACTTAGAACTTGAGAGCTACCGCCGGGGAGTTGGTAGCGAGGGAGAGATTCGAGTAGTTAATATCTAGCTATAAATCCAACCGAGCAAGAAAAAAGATTAACTCTTAAATTTGTCGGAACTATTTCTGCAGCTCTAATTCTGGCTGTTGGAGTTGGATAGGGGCACAATTTTGCAGACTGGTGTAAATATAAATAACTATCGCCCTCAGTTCTATCTTTCAAATCAGGCCGATCTACGTCCTAAGTTATTGGCAGAGGCAACACGCGATGCCAAGAAGCGCGGGCAATCAATAACAGATGCAGTTGGTTCAAAGTTAGGTGCAGTACTAGCAGTCTCTAGCGGACCGGTTCAGGGTACGGCGCCAGATTCAGTAGATATCTCTGCTGGTGGTATGTACGACACTTCAAGTATCGAAAAGAGAGTCAGCGTTACCGTATCTGTTCGCTTTAAAGTTGATTAGCTTTAAAGCCAATTAACTTTCGTAGGATCTAAATACCAGAACTACGTTATGGCCGCCAAAGCCAAATGAATCATTTAGGCATGCAATCGAGCCCTTAGGCAGATCACGTGGGACATCTCTTACTACATCTACAGTTACAGCTTCATCAAGATTCTCGATATTTATAGTTGGTGGCGCTTTGTGGTGATACATTGCAAGTACGCAGAATATTGATTCAATTGCGCCTGCTCCACCCAATAAATGGCCAGTCATAGATTTAGTTGCAGAGACTGCAACGTGCGAGATATCGCTGCCTAGCGCCTCTGCCAACGCATTGGCCTCTGCAACATCTCCCGCGGGCGTGGAAGTTGCGTG
>DFDL01000008.1:4345-5908 GCA_002367715.1 Actinobacteria bacterium UBA3028 | reverse complement strand
GAGGTAAGTCCTTGTCCCATAACCTCGGCATAAATTCTTGCACCACGCGCTTTGGCATGCTCGAGCTCTTCAAATATTAGAACGCCGCCGCCTTCACCCAAGACAAAACCATCACGATCCCTGTCATATGGTCTAGAAGCTTTTGCCGGATCGCCATTTCGAGTCGATAGCGCTCTCATCGATGCAAATCCCGCCATCGGAAGTTCATGAATTGCAGCTTCAACTCCGCCAGTTACAACAATATCGGCGCGATTATTTCGAATCATTTCTAAGGCATAACCTGCAGCTTCGGCGCCAGATGCGCACGCACTAACAGGTGTATGGACTCCGGCTCTTGCCTGAAGTTCAAGTCCTACATTTGCTGCTGGGCCATTTGGCATAAGCATCGGAACAGTATGCGGACTTACAAGTCTTGCGCCTTTATTTTTTAAGACATCGTATTGATCTAGCAGCGTGATTACACCACCAATTCCAGAAGCGATAACAACACCCAGGCGCTCTTTATCTACCTCAGGTGCGCCAGCATCTTTCCACGCTTCACGAGAAGCAATCATTGCAAATTGTTCAGAGCGATCAAGGCGGCGCATCTCAATGCGTTCCATTACCTCTGATGGCTCTACTGCAACTCGCGCCGCGAAGGTAACAGTCGAATTTTGCGCCCACTCTTCTTCAAGTTTGCGGACACCACTCTTACCAGCAAGCAGCGCCTCCCAAGTTGAGGAGACATCACCTCCAAGTGGAGTAGTGGCGCCAAGACCAGTTACAACTACGCGACGTCGTGTCATTTAACTAACTATTTACTACTTACCGTTTGCCACGATGAAATTAACCGCATCGCCAACAGTTGCCATCTTGGTAACTTCCTCATCTGGAATCTTTACGCCGAATTTTTCTTCAGCAGCAACGACAACTTCGACCATACTTAGTGAATCGACATCTAGATCATCGGTGAACTTCTTATCCATTGCAATGATGCCAGCATCAATTCCAGCAACTTCTACAACGATCTCTTTGATTCCTGCTAGTACTTCATCAACTGTTAGTGCCACTTTGATCTCCTTATTTTGTATTGCCTTAGTTGTTTGGTTTTGAAGGTAGTTCGACTACTTGGCCGGCATAGACAAGCCCTGCGCCAAATCCTATGAGAAGTGCGCTCTTTCCGTAAAGTTCTGGCCTCTCAGCAAGCAGCGCATCCATTGCCAGTGGTATTGATGCCGAAGAAGTATTGCCCGAAGTACGAATATCGTGGGCGATAGCTACGGATTCTGGCAATTTTATTGATTTTACGAGGGCTTCAATGATTCGATCATTGGCTTGATGAGGGATAAAAACATCGAGAGTCTCAGGCGTAAGACCGGCGGCTTCCAGAGCCCGAAGCGCTACGGGCGGCATTCCATAAACTGCCCAGCGATAAACCGACTGCCCTTGTTGGCTGATATTTGGCCAACCAATATCAAGTTTTCCAGGATTGTTCTTAAATTCTAAGTAAGAAGGTTCAAGAAGAATCGCTTCACGACTTTCGGCGGCTGCGCCCCAAATCGTTGGCCCAATTCCAATATCTGA
>DFDL01000008.1:0-4067 GCA_002367715.1 Actinobacteria bacterium UBA3028 | reverse complement strand
ACCAAATCATTAGCTAGCGCAACGCCGTAACAGAAACCGGCACATGCCGCCGAAATATCAAAGGCTGCTGCGCTCGGATTTCCCAGGCGGACAATTAATTCGGAAGCGGCGCTCGGTGCTTGATATGGATAGCTAATGGTGGCAAAAATAACAGCGTCAATATCTTCATTCTTTAAGCCGGCGCGGGCAATCGCAATATTTGCTGACTTCTCTGCCATATCAATTAGGGATTCATCTGCATCTGCGAAGTGGCGAGATTGAATTCCAGTTCGTTGTTGAATCCATTCATCGGTCGAATCAATTCTTTCTATGATCTCTGAATTGGGAACTACTCGGGGTGGCCGATATGCACCGACTGAGAGTATTCGTGCATTTCGTGTATCTTGGTTAAATTTAAGTGACATTAATTTGCCCCATGTTTCGCTATGAATTCGTGGGCCGCGCCCAAATCTTCGGGGCTCTTTAGGGTAAAAGTTTCAATCTCGCTCTGTGCCCGCTTGACCAGACCTGCAAGCGTTCCTGCTGGGGGAACTTCGATGACTCCAGTTACACCGCACTTTGCAAGTGTCTCCATACATAAATCCCAGCGGACCGGCCCAGCAATCTGGCCAACAATGCGATCTAAAATATCTCGGCCAGTTTCAATTACTGCGCCATCCTTATTTGAAATAAATGGTGGGCTCGAATTAGAGGTCTCCATCGAGCTTGCAAATGTTGCAAGGTGAGAGACCGCGGGCAACATTGTTGAAGTATGAAATGCACCAGAGACTGCGAGCGCGCGAATTCTAGAACCCTCGGGTGGATTCTGGCTAAAACTCTCTAGCGCCGACAACGAACCAGCTGCAACAATCTGTCCGCCACCATTCTCATTTGCAGCAGTTAAACCAGCCGCGTTGATGGCTGAGATAACAAGATCACGCTCTCCACCTAAGACCGCCGACATTCCGGTATTTGAACCCTTGGCCGCCGTCGCCATCTGCGCGCCGCGAAGGTGCACCAACTTCATCGCAGAGATTGGGTCTAAGACCCCGGATATAGCAGCCGCAGTGATCTCACCGACTGAATGGCCGGCGACATAACTAATAGGAGAGGGCAAATTATTAATTTTCTTATCGCCATTGGCGAGCAATCTAATTGTGCCAATTAAGCCACCGGCTACAAGTAGCGGCTGAGCATTCGCGGTATCTCGGATCTCATCGGCGCTTGCAGTGGTACCCAAGTGCTGAAGGTCTAAACCGATTGCATCTGACCAACTGGCAATTAGCTCGGCAGCGTTGGCATCCTCAAGCCAGGGCGATAGGAATCCCGGAACTTGGGAGCCTTGACCTGGAGCTAGGAGCGCGAGCATCGGCAAAGTTTAAGGTCGCATCTTGAGTACTGCCGAGTATTGCGAGTTGAGCTTAGATGAGTGGCGCAATTGGTTACTGGTGAGTAACATTTGGCACATGAAAATTGCAGTCTGCATAAAGCAAGTTCCTGATTCATGGGCCGAGAAGAAGATGCTCGGTGGGGTTTTAGATCGCGCTAGCGTCGATGCTGTTCTAAATGATTTAGATGAGTATGCAGTTGAAGAGGCGCTTCGAATTGTTGAAGCGAGCTCTCCTACAAAAGAAGCAGGCGAAGGCAGTGGCCACACAATCACTCTGATCTCAATGGGACCAGAGCGTGCAACAGAGGCGATACGCAAAGCACTCTCGATGGGCGCAGATGAAGCGATACATATATCTGATGAGGCGCTCGCAGGTTCAGATGCACTTGCAACTTCACTTGTACTCTCAAAAGTTATTGCAGATGGTGGTTTTGATTTAGTTCTCTGTGGTACCGAGTCAACAGATGCCCGGATGAGTGTTATTCCTGCAATGTTGGCGCAGCGATTGGGTTGGGCTCAATTAACTTTTGCCGGAAGTGTCAAGGTAGATCCTGGCGATTCAAAGGTATCAATCGCCCGATCAACCGAGTTCGGAATTGAAAATATGGAGGCGAGCTTTCCAGCGCTAATAAGTGTTATCGAAAAAATTAATGAACCAAGATATCCATCTTTTAAAGGGATTATGGCGGCTAAGAAGAAGACAATTACAACAAAGTTGCTAAGTGATATTGGCTTATCTGGTGATTTAGTCGGCAATAAAGCTGCATGGTCAACTGTTAAAGATGCCCTCCCAAGACCTGCACGGACTACTGGAGTCAAAGTTGAAGATGGTGGCAATGGCGGCGGCGAATTGGTCGATTTCCTACTAGAAAAGCGGGTTATCTAATGAGTGAAGTTTTAATTCTGGTCGACGCAGTTGATGGCAAAGTAGCGAAATCAACTGGTGAATTGGCAACCTATGCCAAAGCTATCGGCAAGGTAAATGCAGTTTTATTTGATGAAGCACTTGTCCCACAACTAAGTGCGTATGCAATTGATAATGTAATTATCTGCAAGGGAATTGATGTCACTAAATTCTCACCTGCTCCAATTGCTCAGAGCTTGGCGCAAATTGCCAAGAGCAAATCAGCGGCAGCGGTATTGATAACATCTAGCGCTAAGGGCAAAGAGATAGCTGGGCGCTTAGCTGTTATTACTGAATCAGGAATTATCACCGATGCCTCAGCAATTGATAGCGAACTCATAACCACACAATTAGTTTTCGGTGGTTCAACCACTGTGCACGCGGCAGTAACTCATGGAATTTCAATCGTTACGCTGCGCTCAAATTCGATCGAACCGCTTGCGGGAAGTGCGACACCCACTACTGAAGAGTTCGTGCCAAAAATTTCAGATTTGGCAAAATTAGCGGTTGTTACATCTACCGAACCGGCAGCAAAGGGCGGCCGACCAGAGCTAACCGAGGCATCAATTGTTATCTCGGGTGGCCGGGGAACTAATGGGGATTTCAAACCAGTTGAAGCCTTCGCCGATATTCTCGGCGCAGCAGTCGGTGCATCCCGCGCCGCAACAGATGCTGGCTGGTATCCACATACTCACCAAGTAGGCCAGACTGGTAAGACCGTAAGCCCACAACTTTATGTTGCTTGTGGCATCTCTGGGGCGATTCAACATCGAGCAGGAATGCAGACCAGCAAGATGATCGTTGCGATTAATAAGGATGCTGAGGCACCAATCTTTGAGCTGGCAGATTATGGAGTAATCGGCGACCTCTTTAACGTCTTGCCCCAAGCAACTGCAGCTATTGCTGCAAAGCGGGCGTAATTAATTCCTATTTAGCTGGCAAGTGAATTAGTTAGTTATCCTTAGCCCATGACAATCTATCTTGATCACGCCGCAACGGCTCCGATCAATGATGCTGCAATTGATGCGCTAAACACTCAGATGCGAAAGCTTGGAAATCCTTCAAGCACTCACAACTCGGGTCGTTCAGTTCGAAAAGATGTTGAAGATGCTCGCCATAAATTGGCGCAGCTTTTGGGTGCGAACCCATCTGAAATAATTTTTACTGGCTCAGGTACTGAGGCCGATAACTTAGCGATCAAGGGTTTCTTCTGGCAGTTTCCAGAGCGAAATGTGATTGTGACATCAGCATTTGAGCACCATGCAATTCTTGATCCAGTTGAATGGTTGGTGGCACATGAAGGCGCCGAAGAGATTCGCCTTCCGATTACAAAATTTGGAACCATCGATTTAGAGTTCCTTGCAAAGGTTGTTAAAGAGCGCGGAGCAGAAATTGCGCTAATTAGCGTCATGCATTCAAATAATGAGATCGGATCACTTCAGCCAATTTCTGAGGTCGTGCGAATTGCTGGCGAGATTCCAGTTCATACTGATGCGGTACAGAGTTTTAGTAAAGTCGAATTTAATTTTGCAGAGCTAGGCGTCAGCGCAGCATCAATTAGTGCACATAAAGTTGGCGGGCCACATGGAATAGCGGCGCTAATTTTAAAGCACGGCCTAGATCTAACACCGATACTTCACGGCGGTGGCCAAGAGCGCGAGATTCGAAGCGGAACGCTAAATGCCCCGGCGATTGTTGCCTTCACTGCAGCTGCAGAATATGCAATTGCTAATCGCGATCATAATTTCAAGAAGGTTCGCGAGCTGCGTGATTACTTTATTTCAGAGCTACGGC
>DFDL01000059.1:2883-3860 GCA_002367715.1 Actinobacteria bacterium UBA3028 | reverse complement strand
CTAAAACTTGCACCTGGTTTAGAAGATGGCGCTCAACTTGGGGCAAGTGTTTCAATCACAGAGCGGAACAAAATTGCTGATTTAGTTGGCGCAGCAGTTGAAGCTGGCGGAAAGTTACTTCTGGGTGGCCAGACACCAGATGGCACTGGAGCTTTCTATCCCGCTACTGTCATAACCGTTGATAAGAACAATCCGATCTTGGCGAGCGAAGTATTCGGACCCGTGGCCCCAATCGTAACTTTCAAAGATGATGCCGAAGCTATCGAGTTAGCAAATGCAACAGAGTATGGACTTATTAGCTATGTCTATTCATCTGATTTAAAGCGAGCGATTCGAACTGCCGAAGCTATCGAATCTGGAATGGTTGCAATCAATCGCGGAGTTATTTCAGATCCAGCAGCGCCATTTGGTGGCGTAAAGCAGAGCGGTCTTGGCCGCGAGGGCGGCTTCGCTGGAATCTATGAATTTCTTGAAACTAAATATATAGGCGTAGAGATTTAGTATTTCATTACGGGAATATCAGAGCAGAACTATTGGTTTATTAGATTCAAGTGAATAAAAGAAGGGTAGATAAATGGCAACGGTAAATTTGAAAAGCGCTGAGTTTGAGGGAGTAATTAGCAAGCCTGGAACGGTAATTGTTGATTTCTGGGCAGCATGGTGTGGACCTTGCCGACAATTTGCCCCGGTATTTGAGGCAGCATCTGAGAAGTATCCAGAGATCGTCTTTGCAAAGGTAGATACCGATGCCGAACAAGAGATTTCAGCAGCAGTAGGGATCTCATCAATTCCAACTCTTATGATTTTCAAAGATGGCATATTGATTTTCAATCAACCAGGCGCCCTGCCAGCACCAGCCTTGGAAGAGATAATTAGCAAGGTAAATGAATTAGATATGGATGGAGTTCGCGCAGAGATTGAAAAGTCAGAGGCCACAAAGAGCGCAGATTGATTAGCTGGCGGAGGATGAGGGATTT
>DFDL01000059.1:0-2630 GCA_002367715.1 Actinobacteria bacterium UBA3028 | reverse complement strand
TATGCGAATCCTCCCGAGGGGGATGAGCCTATCGGCTCAAATAACTATGATTGCCCCCAGATCCTTCGTGCGACGTAATCGTACTGAACTCCCCCAGGGCTGGAAGGCAGCAAGGGTAGGTCCGCTCTGGCGGGTGTGCGAAGGGTCCTAACAATTTTTTTTATGTTCAGGAATCGAAAAGTAGAGAGGATGCGCGATGTCACTAGCTCTGTATCGCAAGTATCGCCCCTCAACTTTTAGTGAAGTTATTGGCCAAGAACATGTTGCCGAACCACTTTCGAATGCACTCGAATCTGGAAAAATTCATCACGCATATTTATTTTCAGGTCCTCGCGGTTGCGGGAAAACTTCTAGCGCCCGAATTATGGCGCGCTCACTTAATTGCAAGAATGGGCCAACTCCAAATCCATGTGGTCAATGTCAGTCATGTAAAGATTTAGTTGCAAATGGTCCGGGATCAATCGATGTCATCGAACTAGATGCCGCAACTCATGGCTTAGTAGATGATGCTAGAGATCTGCGCGATAAAGCATTCTTCGCTCCAGTTAGCTCGCGCTACAAGATTTATATTATTGATGAGGCCCACCAACTCGGGCCGGGCGCAGCAAACGCGTTATTAAAAGTTGTCGAAGAGCCACCACCTCATGTCCTATTCATTTTTGCAACGACCGAACCTGAAAAATTAATTTCTACAATTAGATCTCGTACTCACCACTACCCATTTCGTTTAATCCCACCTGGAATTCTTGCTACGCATTTAGAGAAGGTCTGTAAATCTGAAGGAATTGAAGTCGCTAAAGGTGTTATACCTCTTGTGGTCCGGGCCTCTGGTGGTTCGGTTCGAGATGCACTTTCAGTACTTGGTCAACTACTTGCTGGCGCAGGAAGCCAGGGCGTTACATATGAAATTGCAATTCAATTACTTGGGTATACCGATAGCGCACTTTTAGATGAAGCGATAGATGCAATAGCGGCCCGAGATGGTGCCTCGCTCTTTAAATCAATCGATCGAGTAATTGAGTCTGGACATGATCCACGGAGATTCACCCAAGATTTCTTAGAAAGACTTAGAGATTTAATTATCGTCGGCGCCGTAGAAGAGAGTGCATCACAGATTCTTCGCGAGATTCCAGAAGATCAATTGCAGCGGATGCGAGCTCAAGCAACCATAATCGGAACTGCAAATTTAATTCGTAGCGCAGATATTGTTGCGGCCGGCTTGACTCAGATGCGGGGTGCAACTGCGCCTAGATTGATGCTCGAATTAATTTGTGGCCGAATCCTTCTGCCAGGTGGCGATGATCTTGGTTTAGTCTCCAGAATTGAACGCTTAGAGCTCCGCGAAAATATTGCCTCACCACAGCCAGTTGCAAAAGCGCCAGCTGTGAAAGAACCAGTTGCAAAAGAGCCAACTGTAGATAAAGTTAAAAAACCAGAGAGAACCGAGGCGACTCTAGAAGCTAAGGCACCTATTCGCGCCGCTGGGCCAACGCCAAATATAAATAAACCAACTGGTCCAATCGATGCTGCAGCGCTCCGCAGATTCTGGCCAGAGATAATTGAGAATGTAAAGAAGCGCCGCCGGCTAACCTGGTCGCTACTAAGTTCTAGCGCACATGTTCTCTCGGTTGACGATAAGGCAATAACTATCGGTATCGTTAATGCTGGCGCGCGTGACTCCTTTATTCGCTCCGGCAGTGATGAGATTTTGCGTGGTGCATTTATCGATGTGACCGGTTTAGATTTAAGTATCGAGTGTGTTGTGGACTCGACGGCAAATACTTCGGCGCCATCACATCGCACCTCTGAAGATCCAAGTGATGCCGATCAAATGTCTGGCCAAGAACTTTTGATGCGCGAGCTCGGAGCTCAAATTATTAGTGAAACCAAGAAGGATTAATCACAAATGTATGAAGGTGCCATTCAAGATTTAATCGATGAACTCGGTCGCCTTCCAGGCATCGGACCAAAATCAGCGCAGCGAATTGCTTTTCATATTATTCAATCCGAGCGCGTTGATATTTCAAGGCTGGCCGATGTTCTTCGCACTGTTAAAGAGCGCGTTAAGTTCTGCACCGAATGTGGAAATATTTCAGAGGAAGAACTCTGTCGCATCTGTCGTGATCCAAGACGTGACCCAGCACTTATCTGTGTTGTTGAAGAAAGTAAAGATGTAATCGCAATTGAAAAGACTCGCGAATTCCGCGGCAAATATCATGTGCTTGGTGGCGCAATCTCGCCTATCGATGGCATTGGTCCCGAGAACTTACGTATCCGCGAATTAATGGTTCGCCTAGCTGCGACCGAGATTCAAGAAATAATTATTGCTACTGATCCAAATCTTGAAGGCGAAGCAACCGCGACATATTTATCAAGGTTGCTAAAGCCACTTGGAATGAAGGTCAGCCGCCTGGCATCAGGCCTGCCAGTTGGCGGGGACTTGGAATATGCTGATGAGGTAACTCTTGGCCGCGCATTTGAAGGCCGCAGAACGGTAGAGAACTAAGTTCTACATATTTCTCATTATTTGATACGCCCAAGCGTTTCATTATTTGAGATAAACCCGATATTGCTTTCCCCAACTCAAGCACATAGTGGATATTTAAGCCATGGGATTGATTGTTCAGAAA
>DFDL01000025.1 GCA_002367715.1 Actinobacteria bacterium UBA3028 | reverse complement strand
ACAACTTTTAATAGAAGTCCTAGATCCGAGGCAACTTTGGTACGAATTGTACGTATTCGAAATAGGCGCCACTACAGAAAGTAAGTGTGGAATTAATGTATCAGTGTGCAAATAGTTCAAATATAAATAAATGTTATCTAATATAGTTGATTGATTTCTATTTACTTTTTAGCTTTATCCGTGTAAACCTATCCCCATGAGCACAAAAAGTGTAGGGATTTTTCTTGAGGAAGAGTTAAAGCGGATAGTGAGTTTATATAATCCTGGAGAAAAAATTCCGGGAGAGAGGATGTTGGCTGTAAAACTTAATGTTGCTCGAATGACGCTTAGGCACGCAATTGAAAATCTCATAGTGCAGGGTATTATTGAAAGAAGACCTGGTTCTGGAACATATGTGTCCAACAATTGTTTCTCGCTCTCGGCAAAGTGTCGGTCTTTCAGTGCAGAGATTAAATCTCAAGGGATGATTCCAAAAAATGTGATACTGTGGAAAAAATCTTCTTCTGCAGACTTAATCATCTCAAAAAAACTTAGAATCCCCATAGGTTCGAAAGTTTTGAAATTTTCCCGACTTAGATTTGGAGATCAGATAGCGATGGCGGTTCAGTCAGTAACCATTCCGCTGGCTTATCTGAGGAGTGAACGTGATTTTCACCTTGAGGGTTCTTTGGAGGATGAACTTAGAGCACAGCATGGAATTTCAATCGCTGGTTCGCAAACAGAAATTTCAGTTGGAAAACCGGATTTAAGAATTTCCTCTTTGCTAGAGCTGGTAGTTGGGGCAGATTGCCTAATCAAAGAGTCAATTGATAGTGACGAGAAATTACGTACCGTGATGCACTCCAAAACCTGGTACCACCCAGATCGATTTAAAATTCGTTTTTCAACCTCTTGTGATGAAAATGAAAATCCATTAGTTTCATTTGGCTAAGTAAGATTGTCTACCGATGACCAAAAATCATTCATGACAGCAACGTTGTCAACATCGATACAAATTGCCCTACTTTTACCCAACTGGTCCCAGTGCATAGCACCTGTTGCGTCGATGTACGGCAATGGTCGCTCTTCCATTTTCAACGCACCTGGAACAGAATAATAGGAAACATTGACAATATCCCATAGTACTTTTCGATTCTTTCGCCTTGAATCCATGTCAAGCTGTTTCTTTCCCACACACCATTGTTCAAGAATTAACGCGAGATAATCCGTCAGTTCGTGAGACTTGCTCCTGAGTTCGGATACGAATTGATCGCTGTCTACATCTACTTTAACAACACCAGGCCAACCTGGTAGCACCGTTAGATTCTCAACAGATTCGTACATGACCCGCCATGCTTGGATATCAGCTCGTGCATTTAACTCTCCATACTTATATCTCTGCCATGTCTCTTTGTCAGGAAATGAGCCCGCCCATATTATTGGTAACTTCTTTATTTTCTCAGGCTGAACTAGTTGGAGCATAGCCACATCGGTCGCGGGCCCTGTTGCCAGTATCGAAAAATCAACACCACTATCGCAAAGAGAGATCATGAAGTCGAGACCCTCCGACTCCTGAACATCTTCTTTTGATTCCATAGGCCCTCTTGCGCCCTTTAATGAAGGAATTTGGCTCTTACCGCACAAGCTAAGTATTTTATCAGCCTCTTCTTTGTAAATATCTACCGATCTTGACCCATGTACTAGGGTATTTTGACTCGAAATTACTCCAAGAACTTCTACTGATGGAGAGCCGATTGCATAGGCAATGGCAAATTGATCATCAATTTCGTTCATAGTGTCACAAACTAGAACAACTTTTTTAATATCTGTTGACAATGTTCTCTCCCTTAATCATAGATGTGCAATATCGAACAACTTCATTTACTGATGGAATGAAAAAATCCTCAAGAGGAGGAGAGTACGGGACTGGAGTGTGCAGTCCCGTTAACATTTTAATAGGTCCTTTTAGGCTCGCAAAGGCCCTGTCGACGACTTGCGATGAAATATCTGAAGCGATTGAACAGCGAGGGTGCGATTCATCAACAATAAGTAGAAAGCCAGTCTTTTCTACAGATTCACAAATCAATTCAATATCAAGAGGAGAATAAGACCTAGGGTCGATTACTTCTGCATGTATCCCTTCCTTTTCTAAGATGTTTGCGGCATCCAATGCCGTGTTTACCATTTTTTGCACTCCAACAATAGTGATGGAGTTCCCAATTCTCTTAATATCTCCTTTTCCAATTGGAATTGCATAAGGTGCTTCTGGGACCATAGATTCCCTCATATAAAGGCGCTTGTGTTCCATGAAAATGACTGGATCAGGATCTCGAATTGCAGAAATTAGTAAACCTTTAGCATCAAAAGCGTTAGAGGGGGCAATTACCTTGAGTCCTGGAACATGAGAATAGATTGAGATTAGCATTTGCGAGTGTTCTGACGCGGCCCTAAAACCTGCCCCTGTTACCGTGCGAATGACTAAAGGAATACTCGAAATTCCCCCATACGTGAAACGCAACTTGGCAGCATGATTCAAAATTTGATCGAATGAAGTCCCTAGGAAGTCTGCATACATTATTTCTGCAACTGGTCTCAACCCCGCAAATGCAGCACCGATGCAAGCCCCCACAAAACCTGTTTCTGCCAGCAATGAGTCAATTACTCTCTCCCTGCCAAATTCAGTTACAAGTCCTTTTGTGACTCCAAATGGACCACCCCAGGCATCGGTTGCACCTGGAAATTCATCGCGACCTGCGCCCCCCGCGACGTCCTCTCCAATGAGAAAGACTCGAGAATCAGCCTGCATTTCTTGCCGAAGGGCTTCATTTATTGCATCTTTGTAAGTGAGTAATCTGGAAGTCATAATGTCTCCGCGTATACCGCGTCACGCATAACGTCAATAGATGGATAGGGGTCGTTATTTGCAGCATTAAAGGCAGCTTGCACCAACTCTTTATTTTCTGATTCAATTTTTAGGAATAAATTAGGATCAACCTTGTATTCAATCATCATTTTATTTGCCAATAAAACTAATGGGTCTCTGCCAGCCCAATAGGCTATTTCATCAGTTGGCTTATATGTTTGTTTGTCACCTTCGTATTGCCCACTCATTTTGTAAGTCATGAACTCAATAAATGCTGGCTTCTGATTTCGCCTCACCCATTCGATAAATTCCTGACTCACCTCATGCACCCGCTCGAGATCATTACCATCTATCTTGGCTGACTTTAAACCATAGCCTTGAGCATAATTAATCACAGATTCATGAATCAAGTGATACTCGACAGCGGTGGACTCGGCATATAGATTGTTTTCGCAAATGAATAGAACTGGAGATTCAAACTTCGAAGCAAACTCCAACCCCTCGTGAAATGCTCCTTGATGCACTGCCCCGTCCCCGAAGAAACAAATAGCTATTTGATTAGACTTTTTGTATCTGGAGGCAAACGCAGCCCCAACTGCAATGGGTATACCTCCTGCCACAATTCCCATAGATCCAATAAAATTTCGGGACTGATCTGCAATATGCATTGAACCACCAATACCCTTGCAGTACCCAGTCTCTCGACCTAGCATTTCCGCATACATACGCTTGATATCTAGTCCACGGGCTATGCCATGCGAGTGATTCCTGTAGGTTGAGGTTAAATAATCATTTTCATTTATGTTTGGTATGACGCCAACCGAGACTGCCTCTTGCCCAATCGATGTGTGAAAATAGCCAAACGCTTCATCTGACTGAGAGAAGTCTTTGACATGTAAATCGAACTCTCTAATGAGACTCATTAATTTCCACTTACCCAGCAGATCTTCTTTATCCATTGTCCGGATTCCTATCCATTTCTCTCGTTAACCAGTAATCTAGGTCCGAAATTAACTTCTCGCAGTGATTCTGAATGACATCGAATGTGGCTCCTGCAATATGAGGAGTACAAATGACATTTTCTAATTTAAGCCAGTTGGAATTGCTTTCAAGTGGTTCATTCCAAAAAACGTCGAGCACCGCTCCCTTAATTCTATTCTGTTCCAAGGCCTCTAATAAGGCTATCTCCTCGATTAAACCTGCTCGTGCGGCATTTATTAAGACACCTTTTCGACCCAATTTTTCTAATTGATCTTGAGTAATGGAGTTTTTTGTTGCTTCATTTATTGGAGCATGCAGCGAAATTATGTCACAAATCTCAAATAGCTCATCTAGAGATTTCACTTTCTCAGCCTCAGCACAGATTTCTACAAATGGGTCATAGAAAAATACTTTTACTCCAAAACCGTAATGCAATCTTTTAGCGACTTTCAGGCCGATATTACCCAGCCCGTAAAGACCTATTTTTTTGTTTCCAATTTCAAAGCCTCTAAACTTTAAATAAGGAAGTTGTCCTTCATAATTCCAACCTTTCTCCCTCAGATGCAACGAACTTGAAAAAATACTTCGCGAAGCAACAATCATCATCGCAATGCAGTAATCAGCAACTGCATCTGCGTTTCTTGCAGGAGTGGTCGTTACTGATATTCCCTTTAACTTACATGCAGCCAAGTCAACATTTATTGGCGTTCCCCGTGCCACTCCAATAAGACCTAATTTAGGACACTTTTCTATCACCTCTGCATCTATCTCCTCAAGCTCAATAAATGCAATGTCACAATCCTTCAAAGCAGTAATCAAGCTAGCCTTATCCAGTGGAATGCCGCTCTTTCCCCAGCCAGCTTGGTGGATCGCAAACCCTCTTTGTTGGATTTGCTCAATAAATTTCGGAGTGCTTTCGCAAGTTACAAGTGCTCTTTTTGAATTAGTGGACACTTTCTATCAGCTCCTTTAGGTTTTCAACGCTGGAGTAGTTCTCTCTGTGCAATATTTCGAAGTCAATTAAATTTGCTTGGGTATTAGAATCTGCTGGTTCAAAAGTCTCAAATGTTTCTGGTGAACCTTCACCCTCGAGCAGAAATACTCCATCTAAGGCAACTTCAGAAGATTTATTGATTCGAATCTCTTGGTTCATTAAGGTTGCTAGAACTTTGCCCAGAATGCTACTTGCTCCTCCTCCAGTGATTACTACTTCTATCGGCCATGAATCGTTCATCGAATTTATTTGACTTTTGATCCCGATTGCATAGTCGATAATTAGACTTAAAGCAATATCGCTTACAGAGTGGTAGCTTTTCATATTCACTATCGTAAATGGTGGCCTTCGCTCCCAACTCTCTTGACTCCAGGACAAACATGAAGCTAGCACCACTGGGATACTATTTACTGTACAAGATTTGATTGAGGACGCTTCTATTTCACTTACGCCATTTTTCGTCATCAGCCAGTTGTAGTATGAGCCCGGATAACCAAGATTCCCCTCGACAAAATATCTATTCTTTTGAAAAGTTGGTGATATCCAAGGCTGAGCTTTTTGAAAATTCTTTGAGTTATCTAGTATTACACTTATTGGCGTTGATGATCCGGCGGAGATTACAAAGGCTCCATTTCGCCGACCCACCGCGCCGTAGTGAAGAAAATGTGAATCCCCTCCTCCGACACTAACTAAGCAGTCTTGCCAGGCGGGCCCAATCCTCTCCAAAACACTCGCATCAATGTAATCAACACTGCTACCAAATGATCTAAGTGGAGAGATGAGGTCTCTCGATAAACCGAATTGGTCTAATAGTTCAAAGTGGACTTGCCCACTCTCTATATTCCAAAGTTGACCTGAGGCAAGTAATGTCGCCTCACTTATTTTGTGTCCTGTCAGCTTCCATATGACCCAATCATGAAAAAAAGAAAGAGAAACATCACCTCTGAAAATATCTGAGCTCGCTCGTTTTAAGTGAACTAGTTTTGGAAGCGTGAGCTGGGGTGCGTACCAATGGCCTGTTTCTTCATAGATTTTATGCATACCATAGTCTTTGACGTCATCTTTGGAGCTTGACCCGGTTGAATCAGAATTGTAAATTAAAGAAGTTAACTCCTCGTCATCTCGAAGCAACGTGAAACCTTGTCTAAGAGTTGAGATGTAAATTTTCCTAACTCGACGAGTACTTCCCAGCCGTTCTCCACACTTTCTTAGTATTCGCAAGAGAGTCTCAAACATTACGCCAGGATGTTGAGTCGCTGACTGCTCTTGAATGACTGGCAAGAGATGTTCGCGCTCGGTGAAAGAGTCCATACCATCTTCTGAACGACATGATAATTTAACTCCCGACCCGCCTATATCTAGAATTGCGAAGTAACTTTTCATAGGCCTTTCTCCTCTAGATAAGCCCAATACGCAGGTGGTACAGGATTTGGCTCAATTCCTACCAAGCGAGATTGCAAGGTGAGATCAGCGGCTTCCTCTAGATTTAAAGCCCTAGAAAAAGCAATTTCAGGCCCACTCCCGACCACGACGCATCCATGATTCTCCAAGATGATCACGTTACTTGATTTCAACTCCCGAAATACAGCATCCGCGATTTCTTTGGTCCCTGACTGAATCCACGGGATTGAAGAAACCTTACGTAAATAGTAGACGTGATCAATCGTCAAGAATTTAACTTCTAAGCCAAGGGCTGCAAGAAGTACACTTTTTTGCGGGTGTAAATGAATACACACAGAGATATCAGGTCTACTCTGATAAGCAGCTAAGTGCACGCGAAATTCGGATGAAGGTTTAACCCCATTAGAGAGTATCTCGCCATCTAATGCAACTTTTGCAAAGCTATCTTGATCTAAATTATCCAGTTGGGTTCCAGTGCCTGTAATGACAAAAGCCTGCTCCTCTGGCAATAAAATAGAGATATTCCCACCAGATCCAACTACTAATCCAAGATCCACTGCCATCTTGCCAATTCTTCGAATCGAATCTATTTCACTTATGCAAGAGTCATGCTCTTTTGCCTCAGACACCATATCTACCTAGACATCCCCTCTGGAACGAAAATTGTTTTGATTTTCTGTCTATTCGTTGAATGGAATGCATCAGAAAAATCATTGAATGAGACTCTTTGCGAAATTATCTTTCGAACTCTATCTGGATTACGCCCCAGAAAGACTGTTGCCTTTTCAAAGGCATCGTCATTCGCCAAATGCCCTCCTAATAAATTGATAGACTTAAACTCTGCAAAGACATTGAAGTCAATCGAGACTTTATCTCTAAAAACACCATATTGAATAAATCTACCGCCCGGCTTGATTGCATCAAGACCAAATTCAAGATTCGATTCAAAACCCGAGCACTCAATCACAACATCAAATGAATTGGTAAAGCGCTCCGATGAATCATTGAGACCATTTATACATCGGCCCCCTAATTGTTCGAACATTGACCTTTTCCATGCACTTGATGTTAATCCCCAAAGATCTAACTGCGGATAGCGTTCGCTGACGATATGTGCAATTGACATTCCGATTGAGCCTAACCCCATTATCAAAACCTTTGCATTTGGCAAGGGATTCGCTAAGTCAAGACAGAAAAAGGCATTTGCAAACGTTTCTGCCAAAGCTCCGATTTCTGAATCTACCTTCTCTTCGAATTTATGTACACGAGCTCCTTGTGGAATCCGAATAAAGTCAGCGAATCCACCTCTCTCGCAACTGCCAAAGTGGCAAGCTTTGAGGCACAGATTGAATCTTTGGTTCAAACAAGGCTCACATAAGTAACAAGGAATTAAGACCTGTAAAGTTACTTGGTCACCAATACAAAAAGAGTCTTTTGCAGATGAGTTCAATTCGACAATTTCTCCAAATATCTCGTGCCCTGGAATAATTGGGTATTCAATACTCCAGGGGTGCTTTCCTGAGTAAAGGTATCCATCTGCCGCGCAAATCCCTGTCGACAATATTTTCAAAACCCCAAAGTCATCTCTTAAGGAATCTATCTTCACCTCTTGCGTAGTGGTTTGTAATGGCGATTGCAGCACAATAGCTCTCATCTATTTTTCACAATCCGCTGTCTTTCAAGTGACTGAGACTCTCTTTAACAATAGATATTGCACCAGGGCCTGAAGAATCAATGGCAGCGCCGTAAAGGTCGAAGTTTGCAATTACAGATAGGTCCAGATCTTGCAACGCTTTTACAAACAAATCAAAGTCATGCAATCTTCCACATGGAAGATCGTCATCAGAGTTGCCAAACTCAGCATCTCCTAAGTGAATTGCTCCCAATTTATTAACCTTATGAAAGGTTTGTACTAATCTCACTGGATCCTCATTAAGAGCATAAGCATGTCCTGTGTCCAGAAGTATTTTGAGGTTTTCAAACTCTTCTAGGGAAGCTAGGGTAACTTCAGCGTCGTGAAAATAAGTTCCCTCTTTATATTCAATTGAGACGGTGCCAGAGTAGCTTGCTGCAAGAAAGTTCATTTTTTCCAGGCATTTATGTATTTCTTCTGGGTCAGAATCTCGAAGGTCTACCCCTGTCCAAACATTTGCATTTTTGATCCCGTGGGTTTCGAGTGCTGACAAGAACTTTTCAAACTCACTTAAATAATTACTTCTACTATTTGAGAGAGCACCATCCTCCCAAAAATCCTGAATCAAGGAGAAGAGAACAGCCGTTACATTGATGTTTAGATTCTCTGCTTTATTCAGCAGGTTTTCTAGGTTTTCTTTAGTCAATTCTTTGCTGGGCTCGTAGATTCCTATTTCAACATTGGAGATTTCAAGCGCTTTTAGGTATTGAAATATTTGATCATAATCCCTTGTTAAGGGCCAAAAATTCCAATCAGCTGAACCTAGATGTATCTCTGCCATACTAATTTGAATCTTTGCTAGTAATCAGGTGAATTCGTCTCGGGCTGTACTTAATGAATATTTTCGCACTTCTTGAAAGATCTTCAAATCTATCTACTTCAACAAATACTGTCGGCCCACCTCCGTCTGCAATTACATCGCATCTCACCAAAACTCTTGAGCCTACAAATTGCCAATCTATTATCTGCGCAGCGAAAGAGTCAGGAACTCCTATTTCACTCAGCGACAAGTCTTCCTGCCTAATAGCTGCAATAACTCTCGACCTTGTTAGGTGTTCTTCTGTGTTTAACTCTAGACCCTTAATTGTGAACTTGCCATTTTGCAATTTTCCTTCTAGCAGATTTTTGCATCCAAAGAATTTTCCAACTTTTGCACTTTCAGGCGCTGATACAAATGACTCCGGAACTCCTAATTGTTCCAATACCCCTGAATCCATAAATGCAATTCGATCTGATATCGCCATAGCTTCTTCCTGATCATGGGTGACAAAAAGTGTTGTCATCTTAAAGTTATCATGTATTTCCCGGATAAAAGTTCGCATTTCTACTCTTAGATTTGCATCCAAAGCGCTTAGGGGCTCATCGAGAAGCAGAACTTTTGGATTGCGAATTAGTGAGCGAGCTAACGAAACCCTTTGCTCTTGTCCCCCGGAGAGTTCGCCAGGTCTTCTATTTGAAAATCCAGGAAGCCGCACGAGCTCCAGCATTTCATCCACACGCTTTTTGAGGTTTTCAACCTTCTCCCCCTTTGCTCGCAGGGAAAAAGCAATATTCTCTGCAATAGTCATGTTTGGAAATAGCAATGCCTTTTGAAAAACCATGGCAATAGATCGTTTTTCAACACTGATGTTGTTTTGAAGTTCGTTTCCGAAGTAAACATCGCCACTTGAGGCGTACTCCAAACCCGCTACAATTCTTAACAGCGTTGTCTTTCCGCATCCAGAGGACCCAAGTATTGATACTAACTCTCCCTCCTTAACGTCCAGATTAATGTCTTTGAGGACTTCATTATCACCAAAATTTTTCTTGATGTTGACAGCACTAACTCCTGATGACATCACACGCTCCCCAGTCCCGTCATAGAAGACGATCGTCCAACTAAGTACTTACTTGTAAACCGAAGTAAAATCAATGGTGGGATCATGAAGACGATGCTTGCAGCTCCAACAAGTGGCAAATCACTACCTCTTAAAAAAGAAAAAAGGACTAAGGGTAAAGTTTTTATGCTTCCTCCACCCACCAGCAAGGTGAGAATGTACTCGCTCCATGAAATCACAAAGGCAAACAGAAAAGAGACCGACAGCCCTGGAATTACCATTGGAATAGTAACTTTTCTGACCACAGTCAGGCGACTTGCTCCTAACACCTGACCTTGTTCTTCATATGCGCGATCGAAATTTGCGAATGTGCCGGTCATAATCATGACAACATAAGGAACTGTTGGAATCAAGTGAGCCAGACAAACACCTAAGACTGTATCCACCAATCCATAGCGTATAAAAAGGATTTGAATACCCATAGTGACTGCTAACCCAGGTACGATGAGAGGTGCAAGAACTAAAAACTGAAAAGATTTCTTTAGTCGAAAATTATGCATGGCAATTGCTCTTCCTGCAAAACTGCCAATGAGGGTCGCACTAACACCAACAACTAAGGCAATGAGTGTTGACGTTATCACTCCCTGGACGATATCTCCAGATGGATCTATGGCGATTTCAAAGGCACGGAGAGAGTAACTAGTGGGTAATAGTTCTGGAAATCTCCACCCTCTAGCAATAGACCAAAAAATAATTGAAATAAAAGGTACAAACAGGTAAAGCAAGAAAAGAACAATAATTGGGATTCGTAGATTAAATTTCATTTCTTTCTAGTCTCCCGGCGGGTGACTCTCATATAAATTAGCACTAAAAAAGCAATTGACAAAGAGGTTAATGTAGCTAGGGCCATCGCAATCGGTCGATTGACTAAATCCCTATCAGTATAAAACTCATAAGTAGCTACCGATAACATCGGAGGATAAGGCTGTCCTAGGATAAATGGAACCTCAAAGGATCCGAAGGTGAATGCAAAGACGATAATTGTCCCTGACAGTATCGACGGAAAAATATATGGAATAATCACTTTTCGTAGACGATACGAATAAGAGGCTCCTAACGTCTTTGCTGTCTCATCTAGAGCCGTAACAGGGCCTCGTAGAGCCCCTAATATCAAAATACACATGAAGGGAATTTCTTTCCACAAAAACGACAGAAGGATTCCAAAGCCAGATGGATCGTTAGTAATGATTGGAAAGTCACTTGTTCCCTCTGTAAGTCCAATAGCATTCGAAACACGAGAAATGATTCCCGATTGCGAAAAAGTCAACAAGATAGCGGTTGCTGCCACTACATGTGGGATTGGAATATTGAACTGAGTAAGGGAGATAATCAATTTTTGAAAGCGCTTGGTACGACTAATTGATATGGCTAAAATCAAAGCAATAATTGTTGACAACACAGTTGCCAACACGGCAATTCTAAATGTTAGGGCTAAGCCTGCCCTCACTTTTTCGCTAGCTAAAGCGGCCCTGTAGGCATCAAGGCTCACCCCAGAACTATCGTCAACTACTACTGAAAAAAGTCCAAAACTTTGAAGAACGCCGAAAAAGAATCCCCCAAGAAAGAGAATTCCTAACACCAAGAGCGTAGGGAGAATAAGCCATAAAACTCTGATGCGTTTTTCTCTTACTGGGAAAGTTGTGGGAGTTGCTCTTTTTGTCTCAACTCCCACAATCTTTACCCTCCCTCGATTAACAGCGTATTTACGCCTTTGATGTTTTCTTAGGCGAAACTACTTTTGAACCTTGTCTTTCCACGCTGAATCAATTGCATTCACCCAGTCAGCTGATATTTCAGGGTTTGCCTTCTTTGCCAATTTAGTTGGGGACAAACTGTGTTTAGAGATTGGCAGGCTGCGATAAGGCCCTGAGATTGGAGTTATGTTCATGTTAATAGCTGGAAGACCAACGATACCGTCAGTCTGTAATTTCATCTGCGCTTGTGGCGCAAGCATTAGGTTAGCTATGACCTGTGCTCCAGCTTTTCGTGGTGAATTATAAGGAATGGTTACATAACTGAGATTTCCAATCATGCCATCGCCAAATACTCCTACACGTGTTGAGTCTGGATATAGCCCATTATTCACCTCTACGAACGCATTTCGTGCGCCGTAATCAAGGTATGCAGAAATTTCGCCAGTCGCGAAGAGTTTCTGCACATCCCCAATCGTGGCCGGATATGTCGCCCCTTTTCTCCATAGATAAGGCTCAATCTCATTCAGCAAAGAAGCCGTTTTGTTCATTGCAGAATCAAATTTGGCCTGGTCGAACTTACCAAGGAATTGGTTATAGCCACCATTTGCTTGATAAAAAAATCGTCTAACAGTCATTGAACCATTGAAGTCCGGTGGAGCCGGGTAAGTAAACTTTCCTGGATTTTTCTTCACCCAGGCAGTAAAAGCGGCAGCAGAGGCCAAGTTTGACTTCTTTACATACTTACTGTCATAGACAACACCTGAAGACGCGGTTGCCCATGGAGACTCGCACCCGTTAACTGGCAGACCAAAATCTTGATTAACAGCTGAACTATTCCAATTAACATATTTTGTGTTTGGAAGTTTCGTTGACCAATCGCAGTGCCATATATCTGCTTGCACTCCGGTAGCAAAGTTATTTCCATTGATCCAAATTAGATCTACGCTTCCATTTTTGTCATTACCGGCTTGCTTCTCTCCAAGAACCTTATTGACCGCCTCTGGTGTTGCGTTGAGTTTTACTTGGTTCAAAGTTATGCCGTATTTCTTAGCTTCTTCACCTAAATAATCATTGACATAGGTGTTTATCTTGGCGCCCCCACCCCACATGTACCAATTCACAGTTTGCCCTTTTGCTTCGGATAGAATTTTCTTCCACTCTTTACCCGAATAGAGCTTTGTGCCAACTGCACCTGATGGGGTGACACTCATTAAGCTTGAGGCTACGAGAACGAACGAGGTTAAAACCGCAGCAATATTACTTTTTCGCATACATCTCCCTTTTCTTTCTATCCACCTAAGGGTGGTTGATGAGAAAAGTAACAGAGGCAAGAGTGATTGGATAGAAGGCCACCCTTTCTCACTAGACCACTTTTCTCTTTATGGTTCTGTATGTGCTCAGAGAGTGGCCAAGATGAGGCGATAAAGACAAGTTTTCAGCGTATTTTAGGGTTTGCTCGCTAAGAGGACGCATAAGGTGAAGCAGCGAAGTGGTCTAGTCTTATTGTCTAGCAAGATAGATTCCAAGGGATAATGGTGAATACTACGCTCTAGAAAAACTGGTTACTATAAAGGAGCAGAGCGATGAGTGCGCAAATTGCAAGCCCAAATATCGTGATAGTAATCTGTGATGACATTGGCTTTGGAGATTTATCGTGTAATGGCTCAACAATGATTAAAACTCCTTGCCTAGATCTTGTTGCGCAAAATGGGGCTCGACTTACTTCAATGTATAGCGGGGGCCCCACATGCACTCCAGCGAGAGCGGCTTTAATGACAGGAAGAATTGCGGCACGAACGGGAGCCGCTCGCGTTTTGTTTCCTGGAGATAACCGAGGGATGGATCTCACGGAATTAACAATGGCCACCTATTTGAAACAGAGAGGTTACAAGACTGGGTGTTTCGGCAAGTGGCACTTGGGCGATATTCCTGAGAATGGTCCCTTGAAGTTTGGTTTCGATAGATATTTTGGGCTTCCATACAGTAACGACATGGAACCTATGATCGTATATCGAGATAATGACGCGATCGAAGAACCTGCAGACGTTGCTTCTCTTGCAAAAAGGTGCACCGAAGAAGCTATTGATTTCATGGATGCAACCCCATTGGATCAGCCGTTTTTTCTCTACTTTCCCTTCACAAGCCCGCACCACCCTGTGACCCCTGAGGATTCATTTGTTGGTCAGTCAGAAGCGGGAATCTATGGGGACACATGCGAGGCAATTGACTTCTATTCTGGAGAGCTATACAAAAAAGTTGAGTCTCGGGGACAGATTGAAAACACTATCTTTATTTTTACTAGTGATCATGGTCCTTGGTGGGAGGGTTCAAACGGAGGGCTAAGAGGAAGAAAATTTGAGACGTGGGATGGAGGTATGAGAGTTCCATTTTTAATCTCGTGGCCAAAAGTGATTCCCTCTGGTCAAGTTATTAATCAACCAGTTGCTACTATGGATGTTTTACCGACTGTTTGTAGCATTCTTGATATACCTATGGACAAATCCAAACCATTTGATGGCGAAGATATCTCTGATCTTTTTATTGAGGGTTCGCAGCAATCTCATAATCCGATTTGGTATTTTGATGCCTTCAATTTAAATGCCATTCGAAAGGGAAAATGGAAACTACATCGAAGACGGCAAACTTGGGGTGGAGAAAAGTTTGCCCAATGGTCATTGCCCCAGCTCTTCGATTTAGAACGAGATCCCGCTGAAAGCTACGACTTGAGTGCCAGGCATCCAGACATAGTGCTAGAGCTTTCAAAATTAATGGAGGATTGTGAGTCTTCACTTGATATTCAGCGGCCTGACGACCGTGAATGGTGGAAGGGTTCAACCCTAAATGAGAGCGCTGGTTGGACAGTTCAGAAGTAAACAACGACAGCAGAGTTGATTCCTTGTCCACAGGTTGTTGTCCTCCAAAAAAGGGCTTGGGTTTAATTCAGCAGATTTACACCACTAAGCAGCAGAATTTTGGTAACGTCGAACTAGATTTAGTAACAGTGCCATCGGGTGAGTTCAAAATGGGTTCAGACTCCTCACCCTATCCTTCAGATGGTGAAGGACCCCAAAGAATTGTGTGGATAGATGAGTATCAAATTGGTAAATATGCAGTGTCGAATCGAGAATTTGAGTCTTTTGTTTTGGCTACCGATTACAAAACAGATGCAGAACAATTTGGATGGTCTTATGTTTTCAAATATTTTTTATCTGAGTCACAAGTCTTTGCTTCAAGTCCTGTATCGGAGAACGAAACTCCTTGGTGGATCCCTGTTTCGGGGGCAAATTGGAAAAACCCATTCGGGGATAATCGAGAATTTAGAGATTACCTTGAACACCCCGTTGTTCATGTATCTCGAATGGATGCGCAAGCTTTTTGTGATTGGTCAGGCGTCAGGTTGCCTTCCGAGGCGGAGTGGGAAAAAGCCTCTCGAGGGAATTACGATGGTGAGGACTTTCCATGGGGAAATTCCCTGACCCCCGAAGGACAACATCGCACCAACATTTGGCAGGGAGAATTTCCCTCATTTAATACTCAAGAAGACGGATATTTAGGCACTGCGCCAGTTGAATCATTTTCTCCAAACTCTTACGGGTTGTTCAACACCATAGGTAATGTTTGGGAATGGACTGCTGACTACTGGTCAGCAAGATGGCATTATTCTGAAAACACAGAAACTCGACTAAACCCAAAGGGTCCTAAAAACACGAATGGTAATTATGTCCTAAAAGGTGGATCTTATCTCTGTCACAAGTCCTACTGTGCGAGGTATAGGAATTCTGCTCGAACTTATAATTCACCAAACTCCTCATCGGGACACACAGGTTTTCGCTGTGCTCGGTCTATAAAAAACAAAAATAATTAATGAATGTAAAGTATTTACTCTCTGAGCTAAGTCCTAATTCTCTCTCTTTAGTGCTTCTTGGTCTTTCTATCGGATTAATACTTAGCTTGATGGGAGCAGGTGGTGCGTTAATTGCTGTACCCACTCTCATTTTCTTACTTGACTACGAATTAGAAATTGCAACCACAGTTTCAGCGATAATTGTGTTAATTGGTGCAATCTCTAGCTTAATATTTAGAAGAGGCCTCAGGGCTCTAGAATTAAAAACTGCCCTACAGTTATCAATGTTTGGCTTCCTCGGAAATTTCTTCGGTTCATTTCTTTTCTTTTTTTTACCTAACCTCCTTATTTATATCTTTTTAGTGATCACCATGTCAATCTCAATTCGCCTAATGGCTACTAGAGATAAACTAAGCAATCAAGCAAACTCAAAGATTAAGCCTACTTTTTTGGTCGGCGTAGGTTTTCTTGCAGGTTTGCTGTCAGGCTTGCTAGGAGTTGGCGGAGGATTTGTGTTGGTGCCAGCACTGGTTAAATACGCAAATAAAGAGTTACGTGATGCAGTTGGGATCTCCCTTGCATTCATACTGTTAAATTCTCTACTGGCAATATATCTAAGGAGAGAGTCGCTTGAATTGATTCTAGTTAGTGATTTAGTGGCCTTGATTTTGGCTATGGTTCTGGCAACTTTTGTCGTTAGTCTATTTTTCCCTAAATTTAAGGAAAGAAGTTTAAATATCTTGTATATTGCTCTAATCTCGATTTGTATAATTGGAATTATACTTTACAGAATAATTCCAGAAATTGAATTACTTTGATACATGGGGTTATCACGTTTAAAATCTACAAAAGTTAAAACCTCGGAGCATTTCTA